>CAYSRP010000211.1:0-1516 GCA_964433475.1 uncultured Methanomicrobiales archaeon | reverse complement strand
AGGAGGTATAGGTAATGAAAGAGTATAAATTTATCAGTCCATTAACAGGATGGATTTCATCAGAATCTGATGAGAGTATAGTAGATAATACAGAGTTGCTTGACAGAATTGATATGTTAAAAGAGGCTTGCGAGAAGAGCATTGATGAAGAGAGAGGACTTGCAGAATACATTAGTAAAGATTACCCAGAGGCTAAAGATAAAGTCGAAGATATAAGAATTACAGTTGAAGAAATAAACGGAAAGTTAATGGGAGTAGCGATAGTAACTTCAGATGAGTTGACGGACAACGGCATAGAGGAAGTCAAGAAATATCTATCTGGGCAGTATTCAGACGGTTGGGGGGAAGGATTTGAACAGAATGAAATAGACTCTTGGATTGAAGAAGAGCAATTCGAGGAGTACGATGAAGAGGAGGAAGAGTACTATATGGAATCTGCCATGGTACAGTATTACTTGTACTGTTCATTCTGGTCACATGATAAAGAGTGGTCAATCGAATTATACGATGGAAGTACTGACGCAAATGCTGATACCAGACCAGTTGCAAAGATGATTGGGCAAGACGGGAATGTTTTCAATCTAATTGGGATAGCGAGTAGAGCTTTGAAAAAGGCAGGGAAGCTTGATGAAGAAAAAGAGATGATTTCAAGGGTAACAAAAGCAGGAAGTTATTCAGTGGCATTAGCCATTTTATCAGATTATGTAAGAATAATTTAGGAGGTTAATATAAAAATGTGTAATGATTGTAAATATTATTTTTATGATAACACAACAGGGGCAAGTGATTGTACTAAATTAGATGTAATGACAGAGCAGGAATGCGATAAATATTATATGGAAGATCAAGAAGGTTGTCCATATAAGGAGGTAGATAATAAATGATAGAGATTATCAAACAGGATAGGCATAAAAATGAAATTGGCAAATTAGCATTGGTAGGAGATGTATGGTATGAAATTCTTGACATACGAGAATATCAAGATGATGATTGTTACTATAAATTGTATACTAAAGAACAATGGATTCCCAAAGCATGGATTAAACAAATAAAATAAATTTGGAGGTGTGAAATGATTCATTGGTTGCAAATTGGTGGAATTAAATGTTCGATAGATTGTGAAAACAAACAATGGCAAAACTTAAAGGAATATCTTATAAAGTATCCTGAAAGTAGAGTAGAAATATGGAAAAAATGTACTGGTGATATGTTTGCTATATTTATAAGGTTAGAATGTGAACAGAATTACAATGATTTGGATTTAGATTGTAATTCAATGTTTGATGGTAGTATTAAACATCTTAATAGTAAGCCGAGTAATATTGAACTATGTAATAAACCTATAGATTGGTTTATTGAAAGGAAATGTAGTTAAAATAAAACAATTATTTGATCACATTAACAGAAAGGAGTTTGATTTTAATGTATGGTAAAATGGTAACAATAGAAATCAATAATACAAAATTTGAAATGTTTGTATCTGGTATTCCCGCTATGACAGATAAAGATTTTGAAA
>CAYSRP010000210.1:0-1544 GCA_964433475.1 uncultured Methanomicrobiales archaeon | reverse complement strand
CCTAAGGTCTCTTCGCTTAAGACATTGAAGGAGTAATCTTTGGAGGTTACCTGCTGATTCTCACTTTGAACCGTAAATCTGTACTGTATATGGGAACATTGCTCAAAACGTCCCAGGGAGAACCTAAAGCACAAACGACCGTCGCCGTCACGAAGGATTCTTTCCCCTGATATTTCGGGCATGACAGTTCCATCGACTTCCCAAGTGAGAATGGCCCTGACATCGTCACTGGCATCCTCCACTAGGAGTTGTACAAATACGTCTTCTCCGAGAAGGGGACGGTAGGGATACCTCTCATAGCCAAAGTCTTTGAAGTAATGGGTTCCGCAAGGCATATGAACAAGTCGCATGGGCTCACTCCTCGGTTAGGTTATCGGTTTTACGCTATCCCGCTCCACGACATGGAGGGGCAGAATTGTGTCCTGCTTTGGGATTCCCTTGACTGCTTCAATGACAACCTCAGCTGCTGTAGTGCCTTTTGCGGTAATGTCTTGGCGCACTGTGGTGATGTTGGGCAAACACATGGTTGCCAAGGGAACGTCGTCAAATCCAATTACCGATAGGTCATCAGGGATGGACCAGCCTAAGGCAGTTAAGCCATTGATCAAGCCCATGGCCATGATATCGGCCGTAACAAACGCCGCTGTTTCTCCGTTCTTGCGCCTGGCAAATTCTGGTGCTAGGTCGTAACAACTATCGTAGGAAACATCACAAGTGTACAAACACTCTTCGTCTAGGAGGAGATTTGCCTCTTTCAGTGCGTCACAATAACCCTTAAATCTTTGTTCGTGAACGCCCTTTTCTCGTAGTCTTTCTGAGACAAAAGCGATTTTTTGATGTCCCTTTTCGATCAAGTATTTCGTCCCAATGTAGCCACCATAACGGTCGTTGTTACCAACCGTATGGAAAGAGTGGTCATCCACGTAGGCATCGACCAAGACCACTGGAATCCCAGTTTCCTTAATCTCATTAAGAAAATCACAGGGGTAGGTACCCAAAATAATGATTCCATCAAGCTCGCGCATTTGGGCGACCTGAGAATAATCTTGATTCGGTCCAGTTCCGGAAAGTAGTACATGATAACCTTGCTCCCGAATGGCATGCTCCACTTCACTAAGAAATTCGCCATAAAAGGGGTTGGCAAACATGAGCTTATTGCGAGAACTAGTTTGTGGAATAATCACACCAATGAGCTTTGATTCTTGGTTGATCATGGTCCTAGCCGAACTTCTGGGCACATAATGCATTTGTTTGGCTACCTTGCGAACTCGCTCAGCTGTTTCATCACTAATACGTGCCTTAGGGTTGTTATTGAGAACGTACGATGTGGTGGTAACCGACACCCCCGCTTCTCTAGCTACATCTTTGATTGTAGTACGCTTAGTCAATGACCTACCTCCAAAGTGGTGAATCGTTTCACCGTACTTGCTTTTATTGTAAAATATTACTAATACAATGTCAAGTAGTTTTTCCTATCGTTAATTAATGAACTGGTGGAAAAGCGATAATGTCTCATTAGAAGACGAGGGATTATGTCTCGTCTT
>CAYSRP010000209.1:0-1544 GCA_964433475.1 uncultured Methanomicrobiales archaeon | reverse complement strand
AGAAAACATGGTCAAAATTTGGATCTTATGAGGATGTTGATAGCTGGTTTATTCCGTACACACTTGCCACTTTTGAAATTCCTATCACTATACAGGATGTCAATGCTACCTACATTCAAGGGCGTGGGGTTGGTAACAATTTAAAAGTCTATGATCTTTTCGAGACATATAAAAATAAATACAATATATCATCAATATCAAATCTCAGGATTGCAGCAGCTGAGCGCGTAATTGCTATGCATAATACGCAGGCTACGCAGAAATATAATTATGATGATGACGACGGCAGTTACAAGAATTATAATCCTGCGCCAATCGATTCTGTAATCTTAGCGATCTGGCTTAAACGTTTACTTCTTGTCACATCTCCAAATCTAATCTATGCTGCTCTCTCCCCGTTCCTCCATTTGATATCTGGAGTTCTAAAAGAGAGCAAGGACAACATGGGCAATCCTGTAATCATTTCATCACTTCCTAAGAAACCGTACCAAGGCTCTATGAACTATGAAGCTGAACTGGCAAACTATAATGCGTTTGTAGATTCGATAAACAAAGCTGGAAAGGAAGTTATCAACTCCCTCAAGAACGGAGGAGTCTTTGTATCAGGTCCTGATCTAGCACTGAAACCGGTTGAATCTTCGAGAAATGTGTCATTCCAGCTAATACAAGGACTTATTAACAATCTAAACGAGGAAATAGGGTTTAATTTTGGTTTTCCAATGTCGCTAGTGCTGGCAACAGGCACTGAACTTGCATCATCCCGCAACATCCTTCAAATATTCAACTCGGTGCACGCGGGGGAGCGCACGGAATATGAAGCGGTAGCAGATCGGATTATCCGGCTTACGTTCGAAGGAAGAACCTGGCAGGGAATAACAATAGATGGAGAAGAAGAAACAACTGTAACATATTCTTTTGATGATATAAAAGCGCGGTTTGTTCTGGATATGCCAGATACTAAAGATCTACTCACCGAGGCGCAGACATTCAAAACACGGGCAGAGACATTAACTCAGATCAAATATATAGGAGCCTGCAGGGAAGATCTGCAAGCCCTTGGAGAGGAATACGGGTTTGGACTGCTTGGGCTGGACAATTTCAGAGCTGCTACTGAGCCGGATAACCTCATGATTCCACAACAGGATGCAAGCGCGATCAATGCAATATTAAAATCATGTTTGTATCAGGTCCTGCAGGAGGATGGATTGATTTCTAAGGCAAATCCAACGGCTCCCAGTGGATTTAAAGAAGATAAGATTGTAAAAAAATTACAGGACGCTTATGAGACTGCGCAGGAGACCATATTAGAAGTCTTTGACGTATAAGGTTGAAGTTTGTATATTTTCTCGTCAGACGGCTCCTCATGAAGCCAACTTTTAAAATTAATTAGATAACTATCTTACATTCAATTTTCCTTTTTTATATCAACAACATTCTTTTTAATCGATGACATTTAACCTCACCACCTTCAAGAAATCCATTAAAACTTCTTTTAAACAGATAACAAAATCACAAGCTGAAGCTCTGTCCCTTGAAATCGCCGT
>CAYSRP010000208.1:0-1564 GCA_964433475.1 uncultured Methanomicrobiales archaeon | reverse complement strand
TTTGAGGCAGGATCCGTCAAACACCTTGGGAGCATTCTTGTCATCGACAATTCGTCTGACGATGCGATAATATAAATTGGGAAAATGAAGGAATATAAAAACCTCTATATTTCTGGGCAGGTGAAGTTTGACGAGATCTCTGAAGTATCTGTCTTTTGAGACTGTTTCATATATGTCCTTCCTGGAGCGAGTGGACGTGTGCATGCATGCACGCAGTACGGACGGCGTGAACACTTTCTCGAATTCAGGGTCTTCCGTGAGGAAGTAATCAGACAAATCCAGGTATATCTTGATATAATCCCAAATCTCGCATCTTTCTCTCCACCATGCATTCGGATTATATGCGTAGATGTAGAGCGGCTTGTTATAATATGATGTTTTGTTCGACTTTGACAACAATCGGAAGGAAAAATCCTCATCCTCCGCCACGTTCGTTGTTAGGAATGCGAGATCGTTGTCAGAAATCAATTTTTTTCTGAATATCATTGACCATGAAGGAGTAGGTAATTTGTTATACAGCCTCCATTCGAGCCCCTCTCTCTTTGTCAAGTGAGATGTGGTCACCTTCTTTTCGTCAATTTCTGGTAAATCGGAATTGTCATTCGGCATAACGGAGTAATGATTGAAGAATACAATGTCTGAATTATTCTCCTTCATTATAGGAACGGTCTCGCTTAAAAGTGTCGGTAGCGGCAGATCGTCCGCATCTAAAAACCATATGATCTCTCCCTGGGCATATTTCATTCCTATGTTACGGGCCTCTCCCAGTTTTCCTGTTCCTGTTTGCAGAACCACTTTGCTGTTTTTGGGCAACTCATCTAATGCTTTTTTGATCAAATCATAAGATCCGTCAGTGGATTTAGAGTCAACAACTATAATTATTTCTTTTTCAACATATGTTTGGCTATTGACATTATTGACGATTTGAGGTATATCCTTCTTGCCATTGAATACGGAGATTATTATGCTTACCAGGGGGGCGATGTTCATTTCCACACACATAAGATTATTCTCTGTAACTTATTTTTGCTGTAATTTATGCTGAGCGACAATCCATCAAACGAATATTTATGTTTTTTACCTGAGTTTAACGCTTAGAAATCTGGTACAATTCAAATTCTTCAATCACTTTCCGAGGCATCCAACAATTGGCGTGAATCCTCAATTGAAAGTGACGGAAATCCTTCTGTCGATTTTAATTATCAATAATATTCAGAGAATCAGCCATTGAACTTGAAATGTTACTCGAGTTTGACACTTAGGGGCTTGGTGTAAACCGATCCTGCCGACCGTTCTTCCGGGGAAGTCCGTTACTGGCGATAAGCAGAAGTGGCTTTTCGACGGTCATCTAGTCGCTAAACCAAACCGGCCGAAAAGCCGTATTCTTCATAGGAATCGAATCCTTTAAGTTTACGGTCCCGGCAGGTTGTGTTCGGCGGGAAGAATGATGAGATGGTTCGAAGAAGAAGCAGACTTCACGCAAGGATACCTAAACCGAACGAAAACGTGACGATCGCCGCAGGCAACAAGGTGCTTACGGAGACGGTCTTTCAAGATACGGGAC
>CAYSRP010000207.1:0-1570 GCA_964433475.1 uncultured Methanomicrobiales archaeon | reverse complement strand
GAAACACAGATTTGTAAGTGTGATCCTGGCCCTGATGATCTTTTTGCCGGCCATCTCAAATGCCCGCATCTTTGCCCGCTGGCATACCTCCATGGGTAGCTTTACCGCGGAATTATACGATGAATTGGTGCCCATCACCGCCAATAACTTCCGTGATCTGGCCAATTCAGGCTTTTACAATAATCTCATCTTTCACCGTGTGATCGATGGCTTTATGATCCAGGACGGATGTCCTCGCGGCAATGGCACGGGCGGTCCGGGATACACCATTCAGGATGAATTTCATCCGGCGCTGAATCATAACCATGCCGGAGTGCTGGCCATGGCCAGAACCTCTGCTCCCAATAGCGCTGGCAGCCAGTATTACATCACCGTAGCGCCTGCTCCACATCTGAATGGAGGATATGCCGTTTTTGGTGATATCATTGCAGGGCTGGATAATGTCCTGGCCATCGGTGCAGTTCCCACAAATGCCAGTGATAAGCCTCTTACACCGGTGAATATCTACACCCTGCGGATGCTGGATCTACAGATCGGAGATATCTATCCGCCTACCACCGATATTCTGGAAATCCCCGGCGGCGAGAGTCAGATCTTTGTGGTAGAAGCCTATGCCATTGATGCAGAGCTGAGCTATCAGTGGTACATAGATGACGTCCTAAATCCCGAAAGCAGCTTTCTGCTGCAGACCGGTTTTGACACCACGGGACAGCACAGTGTGCGCTGCCATGTCGCGTCCTCGGACAGCATTTCCTACGACGCCCTCTGGCAAGTCCAGAGCGGCACTGCGGTGCAGGATGCCGTGAGCCCTGCTCTGCATGCCATTGATCTAAACTTGAGTCCGAATCCTTTTCTGGGAAATCTGGCCATCAGCTGTGAGCTCAAAAGCGACCAGGCCATCAGCCTCGAAGTGTATAACCTGAAAGGACAGAAGATCAAAAGTCTATATTCTGCTTTCCACAAAGCCGGTAATCTATCCGTGACTTGGGATGGCAAAGGCGCTGATGGTCAAAAGCTGCCTGCAGGAGTGTATCTGCTGAAATTGCAAAGCCCTGCCGGCAATATCTATCGTAAGATAAGCAAGCTCCCATAAAGCTGAGATTGTATGGCTTTTCCCGAAATTCTCAGGCAAAAATATCAGGATATCCTGCAAGGGATCAGACGGGATGGACTTTACAAAGAAGAGCGCATCATCCACGCTAAGCAGGGCGCTAAAGTGGCGGTGGAATATCCCGCAGGCAGTGAACCCGCGCGGGTGCTTAATATGTGCTCCAATAATTATCTGGGCTTGTCCAGCCATCCGGATCTGATTCAGGCTGCGCATCAGGCTTTGGATCGCCGCGGCTACGGGCTTGCCTCAGTGCGCTTTATCTGCGGCACCCAGGATATTCATAAAGAGCTGGAATCGCGGCTTTCCGCCTTTTTGGGCACAGAAGATACCATCCTTTTCTCTTCCTGCTATGATGCGAATGCGGCGGTCTTTGAAGCCCTCTTGGATGAAAATGCCATCATGATTTCAGATCGGCTGGTGCACGCTTCCATCATCGATGGTATGCGCCTGTCCCGCGCC
>CAYSRP010000206.1:0-1577 GCA_964433475.1 uncultured Methanomicrobiales archaeon | reverse complement strand
CTCTCTGAAACGTGCGCCTGCTCGAAGAGAAATTTTTGCACCTGATGTTCGAAGGGACAGAATAGCATGAAGAATGTAGTATATTGTGATGAAAGCCGACATGACGGTTGCGCACAGAATAAGTATATGGCTATCGGCAGCCTGTGGATGCCGCGGGATCAGCGGGATGCACTGAGCCGGGAGTTTCGTAATCTGTGTCGGAGTAATGGCCTGCGCAGTGAAGTTAAATGGCATAAGGTGAGCACAAAGTATCTTGACGCATACAAGCAGGCAGTTGACTTCTTTTTTGCTCAGGAGTCGCTGAAGTTCCGGTGTATTGTGGTGGACCAGAGTAAATATGATCTGGAGAAGTTCCATGGGGGCGACAGGGAACTAGGGTTTTATAAATTTTATTACGAGTTGCTGATTAAATGGATTGAAGAGAATAACGAATACCTGTTTCTTCTGGATTTTCAAAGCAACAAAGAGTCGGACCGTTATACCATTTTGCGACGGACATTGGAAAATAAGCTTAAGGGAAAAGCATGGGTGTCAGACCTGACGGTTATAGATTCGCACCTGACACCATTTGCACAACTTGTTGATCTGCTTACTGGCGCTGTTGCAGCATCCTGGTGTGGACATTGCCAGCCCGGATACGCTAAAAAATTGTTGATCGATTATATTAGCGCGAAGCGAGGTATTCCTTTGACGGTTGAGTCACTGGGGCCGGGTATATGTAAATTTAATGTTTTTAACATCCAGTTGAATGATTAGATGATGAGCTTAAAGGAACTTTTATTTGATATAAGCGATCTGTCTGATGAGGAAGCATTTGATGAGGGCAGACGTATTTATGATGCTGAGTATGTACGATCTGACATACGGCTTTATAATGATGACAAGGTGATCTTCCACAAGGATAGGTATGATCATGCTTTCAGGACATCTCCAAATAGAGCACGGAATGTATATTCTAAGAAGAAAATCGCTTTAGACAGAATAGAGAAAATTCGATGGATCAAGGAAGTGCTTGCCGGTAATGTCGAAGGATCAGAGTGCTGGTTTGTCTGCCCAAAAGATGGAAACAGACGAGAGAGAGATAGACTTATGGTTGTGTGGGACTACAGGTATGTTATATGGCTGAATCCGCGAAAAGACGGCAACTGGAGATTTTCCTCGGCATATCCGACTAGCGCTGGGGATATCAGGCGATACACGCGGGGCGGAACAAAAGCTTGGGAGAAAAAATTGCCCCGTGATTAAAACTGGTACACGGGACAAGAAACCATATCCACTGCCATAAGGCATGGAGTAACTGCCAGTTTCCTGACATCAGTAATATGTTGACAGAAAACTGATTCAGATGCAATGATTTTTTTAAGGAAAAATAATGGCCGGGCCGGAAACAGGGTCAGGTCTTAGTTTAGCAGTTATCGGATTTTGTGAATTGGATTAGGTTTTAAGTGATAAAGATCCGCACTAAGGATAATTGACGGTGGAATACTTTGACATGGATGATATCCCCATAGATGTTTTGGATAAACACGGATTCGAGTATATTTCTGTACTTGGATCTGGTGGTTTTGGCATTGTTC
>CAYSRP010000205.1:0-1590 GCA_964433475.1 uncultured Methanomicrobiales archaeon | reverse complement strand
CACCGGTTCCGGGAATTGGCCTACTTAAACAAAGGACTTGAGATCCAGATCGAAGATCACCGGACCGGGGATTCCGAGACCTTCTGCTATGAAGGCGGACTTCGTGAGTTCGTTGTTCACTTGAACGAAGGAAAAGAACTCCTTCATCCCGACCCGATCTACATTGACAAATCCGATGAGGCAAACAAGATCGAGGTGGAGGTCGCACTTCAATACAATAACTCCTATGCGGAGACCCTTTACACCTTCGTAAATAGTGTCAACACAAAGGAAGGCGGAACGCATCTGGAAGGATTCCGCTCGGCACTGACCCGTGCGATCAACAACAGTGCCCATGCAAACAAGCATCTCAAAGAAGACGTCTCCGTTCACGGTGAGGATGTCCGCGAAGGACTATCTGCCGTCATCAGTGTCAAGATCGCCAACCCGCAGTTTGACGGTCAGACAAAACTCAGGCTTGGAAACAGCAGCGTCAAAGGTCTTGTTGACTCCATGGTCTATCAGGCCTTAACGGAATTCTTCGAAGAAAACCCGAAGGTCATCGCCGCAATCACCAAAAAATCTCTCGACGCAGCAAATGCCCGCGAGGCAGCACGTCGTGCAAAAGAACTTGCCAGAAGAAAAACCAGTCTGGATATGTCCGGTCTTCCGGGCAAACTTGCCGACTGTTCCGAACGTGATCCGGCAAAGAGTGAGATATACATCGTGGAAGGAGATTCCGCAGGCGGCTCGGCAAAGCAGGGACGTGACAGAAAGTTCCAGGCGATCTTACCACTCAGAGGTAAGATCCTCAACGTAGAGAAAGCGCTGGAACACAAAGCTCTCAAGAATCTTGAAATCCAGACTCTCATCACAGCGATCGGTGCAGGATACGGGGAAAAGTTCGATCCCGAACGTGCCCGGTATCACCACATCGTCATCATGACCGATGCGGATGTGGACGGAGCACATATCAGGATTCTGCTTCTGACCTTTTTCTTCAGATATATGAAGCCGCTTGTTGAACTTGGTTACATCTACATCGCCCAGCCTCCTCTCTTTAGAATTGCGAAAGGCAAACAGGAAAAATACGTGTACACCGAAGAAGACATGCGTCTGGCAAGTGCGGAATACGGCGACAAAGGGATCTCGGTCCAGCGTTACAAGGGTCTTGGTGAAATGAACGCCGGGCAGCTCTGGAACACGACAATGAATCCCGAGTTCCGGATCCTGAAACAGGTGAAGATCGATGATGCAAGTTATGCTGATGAGATATTCCAGAAACTCATGGGTGATGATGTAATGCCCAGAAAAGATTTCATTAAACGTCATGCAGGGGAGGTGAAGAACCTTGACATCTGAAGAGATCATCCCTGAAGAAAAGATCACGCACAGAACAAAACCGATAGAAATCTCCGAGGAGGTAAAAACCTGCTTCATCGATTACGCGATGAGTGTCATCATCGGTCGTGCTATTCCCGATGTTCGTGACGGTCTGAAACCGGTCCACCGTCGTATTCTTTATGCCATGTTCCACGATGAGGGGAACACCAGCGATAAGGCATACAAGAAATCCGCCAAAGCGGTTGCAGCCACCATGGGTAATTACCA
>CAYSRP010000204.1:0-1591 GCA_964433475.1 uncultured Methanomicrobiales archaeon | reverse complement strand
CCTTCTACCCCGTGCGTATCATGTCTCTGCCAAAACAGTACTCTCTGATGTATGCACCGATCCTGAATTTCCTCTCCGACGGTGCCCCACACAAGCGAAAAGAGATCAAAGACAGTCTTATCGCTGTGTTCAGTCTGACCCTGGATGAACAGATCATGCAGACAGGGAGGAGGGGAATAGGTATCTTTGATAATAAAGTGAACGATGCGCTGTTCTATCTCATCAAAACCGGGATGGTCGAATCCAATGACACCACCATCTTCAAAATCACCAATATCGGGATGGACCTCTGGAATATGAAACTGAGGGTCATCGACGATGATATTCTGACCAAGCATGGAAACGGGTTTCGGATCCTGAACAAACAGCAGGACCCGGCAAACCGGTTGGCGCCCGGCACCCAGAAAACGACCCGTGAAACTGGTCTTCATCCGTCAAGATCAAACACCACATCGCCGAAATCCTCGTCTGTTCCTACTGGAACCGGCGGGATCGCTATCAGAAGTGCAGATATCACGGTCGTAAAAAAAGACCTGGACTTCAGGAAGATCATAAACACGTCCAGACAGGGACCCTGGCGTCAGCGGGTCGAAAGAGTGACCGAAACATACGGCTCCCGGATGTCGGTTGAGGAGATGAATGCAATCAAGCGGGTAACCAAAAATAAGGATAAGAATCTCCCGCTCGGATCCGAAGACGTGAAACTGATCTATGTTCTCTTCGAAAAGCTGTATGCCGAAGAAGGGAAAAACCTCCTTGCCGTTCTTTTCATCGATGAAAAAGGGCATGATGTCTCGCCGGACGTATAATCCGGCAGACCCGAAATAGATTATACGAGCGAACCGGATCCCCGGGCGCCGCCCTTTTTTATGCGCAGTATTTTCCGGAGCTCGATCCAGTAGGTCGCGGCAAACGCCAGAAGAACGATGCCGAAGATCGGCAGCAGACCGACCTCGGACAACTTCAGGTATTCGATAAAGAACGGAACGTTCAGCACCAGGATCAGGAAAACGATCACGCCGATCATCCAGATGTTCATCGCTTTGCTGGAGAAGTACCCGACCCGGATCAGCGGCACCCGGCTGGTCCGCATATTCATTGCCAGAATGATATGACAGAAGAGCCAGGCGACGAAGGCATAGGTCTGCGCAGCTCCAAGATCCCCGGTCGTAAACCAGCTGAAGAAGTACACGAACAGAACGACCGCGGTAAGCGTCATGCTGCCGCTGAAAATCCCGGAGATCATCTTTTTGTTCATGAACTTCTCGCCCGGAGCACGCGGTTTCTGCTTTAAGAGATCGGACTCGGCCGGCTCCACGACAAAGGACGTGGACGCAGAAAGATCCATAAACAGCTCCATGATGATGATCTGGATCGGGGCAAACGGGAGCGGCACGTCCAGAAGAATGGGGATCAAAAGCATAATGACCAGGCCGATTTTACTCGAGAGCGTGTACATGATGCACTTGAACATATTCTCATACAGCCGCCTTCCTTCTTTGATGGCGTCCACGAGAGCGGTGAAATCATCGTTCGCGAGGATCATATCGGATGCTTCCTTCGCGACGTCGGTCCCGGAGATCCCGAATGA
>CAYSRP010000203.1:0-1610 GCA_964433475.1 uncultured Methanomicrobiales archaeon | reverse complement strand
TATGGTCATACAGTTGAAGTCTGCCGTTTTCATCAGTCCATTTACGCATATTTCACTCCTGTTTCTTCCCGCAACTTGGGCAGAAGACATCTCCGTTTGGCACATTCGCCGAACAGTATTTACATTGTGTACTTCCTTCAGGAGCGACATTCACCACAACCGGCGCCCCCATACCCCCTGAAACAACAGTTGCCCCGGGATTTTGAGCCGTAGAACGGGCGGTCGCCGTATTTCCCATAGCATTCAGTGCAGAATTCATTACCTCCTTCATCTGCTCGGCATTCTCCTTATATTGACTCTGCATCATCATGTTGAAGGCCTGCTGATCCTTGATTCTAAATTCGTTCAGCTGCTCAACTGATTCAAGTTTGGCACGAGATGCCAATGCTTCGGCGGCTGCCTTTGGATCTTTTGCATTCATTGCAAGGATCTGTTCCGGCGTCAGGCTGTTTGCTCTCTTCGCCAGTTCAAGCTGGACAAGGGCGCCGACCTTCTGATCATCGACCAGAGAAATGAGAACTTCGACCGATGCCTCGGAAAGATTTGCGATATGCTGCCTCTCATCCTCGCGTTTGATCGCCTTGTTCTGTTTTTTGAACTCCAGAAGCTGCTCGATCTCCTTGCGGTCTTTTTCCAGTTCGTGATCATGTTTTTTAGAATCCCTGGCTAGTTCATGACCTAAGTTAGCATCAACTCTCTGGTTCCCCAGTTCCTGATCAAGGGATTTTATGGTATGGTTTGCATTGATCTGACCAACGGCATCTTCCGTTCCTGCTTCACGCAAGTAGGTTTTCTTTTCATACTCTGCTTTGGCTTTGCCAACTTCAACCTGCAGATTCTCGCGTGCTCCAAGAACCTCTTTCCAGGCTCCTTCATCAAAACCTACACAATTAAGATAAAAGATCTCAATACCTTTGTTTCCGAAGTTTGCATTCAGATTTTTCTTGAACTCATTACTTAATTCATGACTGAGAACTGCATTCCCATACAGTTCTTCGATATTGTATTGGGATATTTTATTCTGGGCAATATTTATCAGCTCAGAGTGAATGTAGTTCTCAATGTCCGCAATACTGACATGTTGTTCGCGTTTCAGATAGTTTTCAAGGAAAGCGACCGGATCTTTGATCTGTGCAGTCACTTTTCCTGCAGCTCCAACAGATATTGCATTCTTTGAACGTAATTCCCCTTTTGGGATCATAAATGTAAGAGGAATTTCACCGGCGTCAACTAAAATGACAGTTGTTCGCTCATCAAGTCTCAGTTGACCAATAGTATCAAAGATGTTTCCAAGATTGTAAACTCCTGCAGGGAGTGCCCCTTTGTAAATCCCTCCCTGAAGAAGAATGGCTTTTGTTCCATGTTCTACCGTAAGTCGTTTTGCAAAGACACCTCGAAGATCCTGAATATCAAATCTCTGGGCGAAATCACCCGGCATTCTCATCCATTGACGATTTTTGCCAAGTTCTTTAGAGGTGTCGGCAGTTCTGGTGATTTGCGGTGATTCCAAGATTTTTGCACCACATTTCCCACAAAATGAAGTTCCCTGGATGATTTTTGTACCACACGCGGGGCAAGTAATATTTACCGAGCCGACTAGTCTTTTACCG
>CAYSRP010000202.1:0-1666 GCA_964433475.1 uncultured Methanomicrobiales archaeon | reverse complement strand
AATTGAGCTCGTTCTCACTTACGGTTTTAGCCGAAGAAGGCAGGGCAAAAAGGCAAATTTTCAGCAATTTCGGACGTATCATCCGTCGGTTATGGTACGGGAAGACGGTCATTCCGGCGCCGAAGGCGCCCGGACAGACCGTTCTGGGCCTCTCGTAACATCAAAAACCGCTAAGTGGGAACGCGGATCCCGCGTAAGAGAACGACTATTCTCAGCGGACGCAGGGCAGATCAGATTCCGTAAGTGTCAAACTCGGGATGTTACAAAAAGATGGTTATTCCGGCACTGAAAGCGTCAAATAGAAACACGAGCTCTGCGAAATGTAAAGGTAAACGGTATACAATGGATCAATCATCTCATGCAAGTGTGGAATCTGAGTTTCATATTCAATTCTTGTTACGGAAATGGTGCTTGGCCACAAGACGATATATTTTCGGACTTAATAGGAAAAGAGTTTCCGATGCGTAATGCATGAGTTTATGCCTCAGACCGAATATGAATTTCATGTTGTATTTTTTCTGGAATTTATCATTCAATTCAGGTTTTTCCAGAACATATCCGGATCCTTCAGGTACGAAATACTCGTCAAGCCCGATCGGCTCATCATGGGTTCCGTTTTTGAAACCTATGTTTCGAACTTTAGATATTTTTGGGCACAAGGTGTTCATGTTGTTTTTGAATTGACAATAGCACATTTGCTGTTCCCAATTCATATCCATGTTTGATTCCCCGTAAATCAACCCATCCATGGTTATGGGCAGATCCCGGGACCATGATAACATTTTGCGACGATAATTTCTGTCAAGAGATATGGCTGCGTACTCATTCCGGGGATCATAGACATATTTGTCCCACCGATCCTGCCAGGTTGCCCAACCCCAGGGGCATGTTCTGTGCACAGCATAGACGTCGTTTTTCAATCTTTTTATATCCTTCATCCCAAAAGAATACCCGCTCACCATGTAGATGTCGGTCGAGCTTTCATAAAAACTCAGTGCATCATTCATGAAATCTAGAAAATCTTCCGAGGTCACTATGTCGTCTTCTAGAACTATTATTTTACCGTATTCGGAGATCACTTCAGATACGGCATCCACCATTGCCGGGCCGAGAGGAACATAAGTTTTTTTCTCGACCACAGTAAAGTTTTTGAAAGCAACACTCCCCCTGTAGGAATTCAAGATCTTTAGGGTGTCAGAGACGCATTTCTGATGTTCCGCATTTTTTGGTTTGCATATATATGCGAAAACCTCCGTATCTTTGGCAAGGTGATTCCGAGAAAGAGCTTCTATGACCTCTTTAGTGTGGTCTGGCCTGGAGTAGGTGAATAACATGACCGGCGCTGTCATCGTTCATGCAAACTACATCGTAGTTAAATATCGTGTCGTACAAAACAGACCATCCTGTCCAAATGAATCAATATTTGGATTCTGTAAACCGTTTATATTGAATCTGCAATGAAGGTGTGTGGATGATAAAAACAAATCTTTTTCAAAACAGGCAGCACCCAATCTGTTCGCCAATCTTCTTTTCGTGGCAGTGAATGCCTTAATAGGTATATTCTTAGTTCCATATTATATCGGGTCATTAGGAGTGGCCGCTTATGGCATAGTGCCTCTTGCGACTTCGATAACGAGCTACATAGTTCTCATCTCAGAATCTCTTT
>CAYSRP010000201.1:0-1670 GCA_964433475.1 uncultured Methanomicrobiales archaeon | reverse complement strand
TTTACTGTCGTTTATGCCGATATAATTATGAGTTAGAACAAGTTATTAAATCATTTAGATTAAAGATATAAGGGAGATAATTTAAATGGATAAATTTTGGGAAAACGTAGAGAGGACATGGAAAGACTATAGTAAGACACTTTACGAATGTAATATCCTTTATTATATTTTATATAAACAATATCATGATCTTGATATAGAGATAGATATTAGAGGAAGAAATTTAAATACAGTAAGCACTTATGCATCAGAATTAAAAAGTATTTTAAAAAAAGAGCAATTTGATGTTATTCATTTATATAGGATGAGAGTGTCGAAGGGAAAATACGGCAGGATTCTCCGTATTTCTCTTTTGAGGGTGATTTTGAGAAAAGGGGTGGATGTACAAAAAAAGAGCCGGCAGCAATCCTCCCAAAATCCATGGAAAGAAACAGAGACGCCTGGCTTGCCGGAACACGCATTCCCAATCTTACCCTACCCCACCTTACTCTTCAGGTACCCGTATCCCTCCTTTTCCATCTCAGCATACGGGATGAAGCGAAGTGATGCACTATTAATACAATACCGTGTGCCGCTCGGGGATTCACGGTCCCCCGAAAATACATGCCCGAGATGAGAGTTCCCTGCCCTGCTCTTCACTTCGGTCCGTTTCATCCCAAACGAGTTGTCTTCCCGCGAGATGACCGTGTTTTCATCGATACTTTTCGAGAATGCCGGCCATCCGCACGAGCTTTGATACTTGTCGGATGAGGCAAACAGCGGTTCGCCGGTCACGACATCCACATAGATCCCTTTTTCATGCCGGTCCCAGAATGCATTCTGAAACGCCGGTTCGGTATTGCCTTTCTGCGTCACGGAAAACGCGGTCTCGTCTAAAATCTCAGCGATCTTTTCGCTCTTTGGACGCGGATACTTTCCCGGATCGACAATCATTTCGGTCGCCTCCTTAAACTCGTCTGCCCCTATATGACAGTACCCTCCGGGATTTTTATCCAGATACTTCTGATGATACTCTTCTGCCTCATAAAAAGAAGTCAGCGGACCGATCTCCACTTTGAACGCCGGATGCCTCTCCCGTTCGATCTCTGCTATCCGCATAACCGTCTCTTTCGACGAGTCATCGACATAGTAGATGCCTGTCTGATACTGGGTGCCCCGGTCGTTTCCCTGTCTGTTTTCAAGGGTGGGATCAATCACCCGGAAATACGAAAAAAGCAGGGCATCAAGGCTGATTTTTGTGGAATCATACTCGACACGCACCGTCTCGCGGTATCCTGACCGCCCGGTTGAGACGATCTGGTAATCCGGAACAAGATCTGATCTCCCGTTGGCATAGCCGACCGTCGTCCTGATCACCCCCGGGATGGACTGCATAAGTTTCTCCAGTCCCCAAAAACAGCCGCCGGCAAAATAAATCACGGAGGCTCCCTCTTTTTTTGTGTATGCCTGATCTTTTTTCTGTGTCATACGTATCCCTGTTATGGTTGAGTATTCTTCCCCGTCTGTATATATACCTCTATAAACAGGCAATGTCGTGCAGACTTTCAGATCGAAAATCACGAATCCCCTATCCTCTATGATTTCAGATCCGACCAGGACGCATACCAGATCTCTCTGTTCCGAAGGCGAAGCGTTCGCAGTAAAATTCTTCAAAGCAGCGGACAACCCGC
>CAYSRP010000200.1:0-1674 GCA_964433475.1 uncultured Methanomicrobiales archaeon | reverse complement strand
CGCCCGGAATTCAGCTCAGAAGTAACATGCCCCGGTTCCCAGTCGGCTAACGTATCAAGAACGTAAACATAGATTGTAAACATATATTTTCCTCCATCTTCCTTGTGTCTCTCATTCGCACCTATATAATAGCATGGATATTCCTCCACCTGATTTTTGGATGGTACACGTTACTATTCAGTGTTTTTATATGGTTCGTCCTGAAACTATTTCGCTTTGTTTCTTGCTATTCCCTGGCCATTTTCACCCTCCATCCAAACCTCCTCCTCCGCGGACAATTGGATACTATGCTCAATATATTTAAGACACCTCAATGACCACATACCACTAACCATAAAAGAGGTAGACCATTGCCTGACACAAAAAATCCCAACATCATCCTCATAGCCCTTATCTACCTCATCCCTGCTCTTCTCATCCTCCCTATAGGGCTTTATCGTCTGAACTCAAACCCCGATACTACACCGGTCATTTTCATCGCGATCTTCGTTCTCGCAGCCGTGTTATCGGGCATGGCAGTTCTTCTCTCCATTATCGGATCGATACGCTATCAGATAAAAGAAAAACCCTCGAACTGGGCAGTATTTATTCTCTTTGATATCGGAGCGGTCCTTCTCATTCTTTTCTGTATTCTGACTACCCCCGAAAATCCGGTGAGACCCCTGAACATTGTCACGCATTATAATTTCATGCCCATCACTATTTTTCCGATCGCAGCCCTGTTCTTTGGATTTGTCGTATTCGGTATTCGCGAAGCAGGTATCCGGGAACGCCGGATATCCCTTGGATTCCTCATTGCCGGACTTGTTTTCCTCGTTTATGAGATAGCTGCATCTATAGGCGGCAGTGATGTCCCTCCGTTTTCCAACCCGCCTCTTTATTCACCCGTACTCATGATCCTTCTTTATCTGATATGGGCAGTCCTGGGCGTTCTAACGGCAGTGTTTCTGATTCGGTCGGTAAAAAACAGTTCCGGCACGAAGGGCATACTACGAATCCTGCTGTCACTCGGAATTATCGCAATACTTCTATCCGCATGTTGTGTTTTCCTCTTAACAACCGGTGATGAAGGAACGGATGCAGGGGAAACGCTTATTCTGCCGGCGTCGGTGATCGATGAGATGAAAAATGAAAATTATCTGACCGTCTCTTTTCCGGGCTCGATCATCCCGCAAGAGTATATGATCCTGGCGGGGAACCCGGGGGACCCTTCTGTATCTGTGGCGAAAACGCTGAAACAGGACGATCCTGTTATCCTTATCGTGATGGATTATGATGAGTATGTTTCGTTGATCTCGCACACACCGCCGGAGCGTGTCATGATTCCTGCAAAGTACGTGTATGACTTTGGCGAAAACCTCTCACAAACTCTTGCGTGGCTCGCTCCGCGCTACGCAGTATCCGCAGGAGACGAAACTATCTCCGTCAACATCTTCTTCCCGGCCGAAGGCGGCGAAGCCTCCTACGGGGATGTCGTTCCGCCGTGGGGAGTCGTTCGTGCGTTCATCTCGTCGAAAAATGAGATCGCCGATGTCTTCGTCAGGTCAACGAGCTACGGTGAGGAAAAAATCACGCCGCTGGATCCTTACCCATGGGTCCTCGCTCAGTATCCGACAACACCGGGTAATACCAGCATCACGCTTGTGGTCACCGATGTTTTTGGAAACACCGCGG
>CAYSRP010000199.1:0-1680 GCA_964433475.1 uncultured Methanomicrobiales archaeon | reverse complement strand
CCAACAGATCCAAAAAACAGAATGATTTGATTGCAGAATCATTCATATTTTGAAAAGATTGAAAAGATCCCCCAGAATACCGTAGATACAGTCGCCACCTCGATGTAAAAACCGAGAATCGCACTTATTCTGAAGATCATATCATATCCTGCCTGCCCTACGATGCCGAGTGCTGTTGCAACTGCATCGAAGATATGTCCCATTCCGGGGAGCCGATCCGCGAGGAGGGGCGACGGAGCACCTGCTCAAGAGTCTGGATTTATGAGCAGTGCAGCCAGGAACGGGATCTGGAACATCGACCCGGTTAAGATGGAAAGAGTTTTCATTCTCCCGGAAATTGCCGGTGTGAAGAGTAACCGGGTGAAGCATATGTAGGGCATGACTACGGCCATGGCCGATATGGTCACCAGTAAGGCAAGGAGGGTGTATGACAACAACAGATTCGGTGGCGGAGCAGGGGAAAGCGTCATCCCGCCAATACTCAGAAGTATTGCAAGAGATGTGATGACTACGTAAACGGGAATGCGGCTCTTTTCTCTGAGCAATGTGAACAGTTTATCGAGAATAAACGGGTATACCAGTATGAATACCAATCCAAAGAGAATAATATTGTTTGACATTTTTAGAGTACCTGTAAGAAATCGGGGATAGTCTCAGGGATGTAATACATCTTTCCGATTGGCATACCAGACTTTTGACTTCACTTCATTAACGTCTTATGGGCCAATCATTTACACGTCATACAACCGTTCCCATTCAGTTGGACGACGGGGACAGAAAAACGAAATAGCGTCCCTTTCACACAGATCACTATGGCTACTCATATACCTGTGTGGCTGTTATGCCGGAGTGATTAAATGTTGAAAAAAACGGGATTGCATTGATATTGATGGGCTGTGTATCTTTCGCTTCTGCAGCGGTAACGAAGAAATTGCTCTCAACGCTCAATGATGTGCGCCCAAACGTCATGCTCACTCTGGACGGAGATCGCAAGAGAGCTACAACGCTGAAAACCGAACGAAAACTCCTGCGGAACTCCATCATCGATCGAGATCTCAAATCGGAATTCTCCTCCTCCATCGTTCTTGATTGACGATTTTTCGTGGCCGCCTGCCTCCAGCAAATGGATCTCCGAGCAGACATGGGTGTTGTTGCGAGTGCCGTTTATGCCGAATACTGTTATGTTAACTTCATGCGGTACATCGTCATTGTTATATACACCAAAAAGTGATAAAGGGGGTTGAGAGTCCTGACATTCTGATCCGGTTCCGCAGAGGATGGTCATACCAGTTATGATCACTCCAACCACAACAAGAGTCACAATCAATACCTCAAATCGCATCTTCCTTCACTCCCAGCAGAACTGCGAAAAAAAACACCGATCGCACACTTTTGATGTTTTTCAGTTTCATACTTTTTCCTCCGTTTTTCATGTACCCGGAGGTAAAAAGGCGAAGCTTTCAAGTAGTTCTAAGGCCAATGCAGTTTTGCCTCCGGGCACGCGTGGGGTTCAACCATTCTTAATCTGTTCGGGTGGACCCCGTGCAACATCTTTTCGATGTTACACACCATGCTTTTAACTTTGTTTTATTAATGGATTATGTCCACATCACCCAACTGTTCCTGTTCAGTTGGACGATTTGGACATAAAAACTAAATAGCGTCTCTTTTACACATACC
>CAYSRP010000198.1:0-1682 GCA_964433475.1 uncultured Methanomicrobiales archaeon | reverse complement strand
AATACACATCTTTACAATTAACGACAACCAAATAATTAATTGATTTTTCATGCTTGAGATTGAAAACCTGCATGCGGAAGTTGGCGAACGTGAAATTCTGCATGGTATTTCCCTTACCATACCAGATGGACAGACACACGTTCTCCTCGGCCCAAACGGGTCGGGAAAAACCACCCTTCTGCGTACGATTATGGGATTTGGTTCCTCCAAAGTAACCGACGGAAAAATAGTGTTCAATGGAGTTGACGTTACAAATAAATCGGTTGATGAACGTGCAAAACTTGGAATGGGGATCATGTTTCAGCGTCCCCCTACTGTTTCCGGTCTGAAACTCGGCAAATTCATCAACGTAACGAATAATATTGATGAAGCACGCATACCGGAACTCGTTGAAAAAATGCACATGACTGAATTCCTCGACAGAGATGTCAACGCGGGATTCTCTGGAGGAGAAATCAAACGCAGTGAAATCCTGCAGCTTCTCGTACAGAATCCTTCGTTTGTCATGCTGGATGAACCGGAAAGCGGAGTCGATGTGGAAAATATGGCACTTCTTGGAAAAGCCGCAGCAACTCTTCTTGAAAAGGACATGCATATGAAAGTCCGTACTAAATCAGGTTTGATCATTACCCACACAGGATATATCCTTGATTACCTCGAGGCGGATGTTGGTTATGTTTTGATCGACGGATATCTGCAGTGCAGCGGGAACCCGCGTGAAATTCTTAAAAGTGTGAAAGAATCAGGATACAAGGAGTGTATGGCATGCCGGAAATGAAAGGATTCTCTGAGATAAGCAAGGAGGATAAAGAACGCCTTGCTTTGACCGGTATTCATACAGATTCCATGGAAGGACGCGCAGGCAGTTTCCTTCTGGTAAATGATCACATACTTCACGCCGGCTCAAATGCAGAAGGTGTGGAGATTTTGATGATAGACAAGGCACTCGAAAAATATGAGTGGCTCAAGGATTACTTCTGGAAAAATGTCCCGGCAGACAAAGACCAGTATACAAAATATGTTGCCGAACACCCGCAAAGGGGATATGTCATCATTGCCCACAAAGGAACAAAGACTACGTTCCCGCTGCAAAGTTGTATGTTTCTCCAAGGAGACAACATCCAGACTGTTCATAACATTGTCATCGCAGAGGAAGATTCCGAGGTCCACCTGATTGCAGGCTGTGCAAGTTCCCTGAAAACCAAAGAGGGAGCCCACTATGGAATCAATGAGATTTACGTTGGCAAAAATGCCAAAGTCACCTCAACGATGATCCATACGTGGGGTGAAGGGATCGAAGTTTATCCGCGTACGACAACGACCGTTGAAGAAGGGGGGACATTCCTCTCGAACTATGTCTGTATGCGCCCGACCAAAATGGTCCAGATGTATCCTACTGCTTATCTTAAAGGCGAGGGGGCCGTTGCCCGGTTCTCAAGCGTGATCGTGGCAAACACCGGATCATATATCGATGCTGGATCCAGAGCAGTTCTTCAGGCACCGAACACCAGTGCCGAACTGACGACCCGCGCCATCACTAATGGCGGGACAATAATTTCCCGCGGAGCAATTATCGCAGAGGTTCCAAAGACAAAAGGTCACATCGAATGCCGCGGTCTTATCCTGAAGGACGGCATTATGCATGCAATCCCGGAAATCGACGGACGCGTTGTCGATGTTGA
>CAYSRP010000197.1:0-1712 GCA_964433475.1 uncultured Methanomicrobiales archaeon | reverse complement strand
GACCCGGACTTTTCATGATAGAGGAGACTTCATTTCGTCTGATATTGGAAAATGCAATTGGCTGCATTACCTGAATCTCATCGATCACCCAGCGGATGGCGGGTTTCCAATGGATTGCCTCCAGGATCCCCCGTGCTGCTGATGGAGTGATCACATCATAACTTACTCGTTCGACCTTCATTTCAGGTCGGGTAAAACATGCGTAATCTCCCCATACTCGTAACGTAATTCCGTAGATAGTATCACCTCCTTGATAATATCGAATAAAAACAGATTTTATTCATTAGTTGTTTAATTCATGCTGATAGCTCGTAAAGGTTCCTGAACTATTTCAAAAATCAGAGGATGTAATCAAACATATCCGGTTTTCCGGATATGTAGATCCCCGTGTCTTTTGCATAGAATTCATCCTGTTTTTCCAAAACAACAAAACTCT
This sequence comes from uncultured Methanomicrobiales archaeon, assembly GCA_964433475.1. Lineage (GTDB taxonomy): Archaea > Halobacteriota > Methanomicrobia > Methanomicrobiales > Methanocorpusculaceae > Methanocorpusculum. The sequence continues at coordinate 1,276 of CAYSRP010000197.1, read as the reverse complement.
CGCCCAATAATGACACTGCGCCCTCATCATACAGATAATCAAGATCGGATTTTCTCACGTTCACACAATAGGGAGAGATTTTTCTAACAAAACTGCGGGTAGTTTCCGGGGAATAATTTTTGATAAGTTTTTCCGCTTCATCATCGAATGGGATGATAACCGCACACCCGCTATCCGAAATGAGTTTGAATTTATCAGAAATGTCGGCAAAGGGAAATGCAGTTTCCGAAGTTGTGATTCCCTGCCGGCAAAGACCCAATACTCCTTTGTTGTCGAGTTGGTCTTTTCGGATATCGAATAATTTAGAGAAGTATTTCGCAATTGTATCCAGAGAAAGATAATCATCAGTCTGGATCGTGTGGGAAATTTCTGCTGTCTGTTTCACATACCCGACACCGGAATATTTCTGTTCAGGAATAAAGATGTAAACTTTTCCGCAGGGGAGTTTTCCTTCACGATTACATCTTCCGGCAGCCTGATTTATTGAATCAACGCCTGCCAAAGAACGATAGACGATCGGGAAATCAATATCGACTCCTGCTTCAATGAGCTGGGTCGATATGACACGGCAGGGCTCTTTGTTTTTGAGTTTTTCTCGTATTGTTTCGATGACCTGTTTTCTATGCTTTGGGCACATATTTGTGCTTAAATGAAGTGTATCTCCCGCTTCTTTCACAAGAGAGTAGAGGTCTTTTGCATGCTTTTTTGTATTAACGATGCAAAGGACCTGCTTTTCTGATTTGAGGCAGGAAGCGATTTCGTCTATTGTTTTATAACCAAGGTTGTGTGCTTTCGCCCGTTTCATTTTATCTGCCAGTTCTTGGTAATTTCGAATAATGTCCTTGACTGAGGTATCATTTGGGAAAACATTATTCTCTACGAAGTCAGGCTGGGTCGCTGTGCAGAGAACAACGGTGCAGTGATAATTTTTCACGAGTTCCGAGAGGGCATACATGCAGGGAAGGAGAAATTCGTTGGGAAGGGCCTGGACCTCATCTAAGATTATAACACTATTTGCAATGTTGTGGACTTTTCTGGATCGGGAAGAGTGAGAGGTAAAGAGCGATTCAAAAAACTGAACATTCGTGGTGAGGATCAGCGGGGCATCCCAGTTTGCTGCGGCAAGAGCGAGGTTCCTGTTTTCTCCATCCGGGGAGTCAGGCTCTACTTTTACACCTGTCGGAAGAACGAAGTTTGAGTGGTGTTCAACGATATTGTTCCGACCAAAAATATCAGCATAGACTTTGGCATTTTGTTCGATGATCGAGGTGAAGGG
>CAYSRP010000196.1:0-1722 GCA_964433475.1 uncultured Methanomicrobiales archaeon | reverse complement strand
TATCACAGCAGTCTGGTTTTCATATCCTTCCCGTCGCCGGTGGTCAGCTTCTTGATCACCATCACCCGGAACACGTCGTCACTGTCGTTGATCAGCAGATGCGGCACGTTCTTCGGGCTCTCCACCAGAAAATCCTTCTCCACGTTCACCTGCTCATCGCCGATAATCACCAGCCCTTTCCCTTCGAGAACATAAAACAGCACGTCGACCGGCGTCATATGCCTCTTCAGCGTCTCCCCCGGCTGAAGGGTAATGACCACCACATCCGTACTTGGTGAGCCGTGGACTTTGCGGACATCCACATTATGCGGATTCTCCGATATCGGAGTTTTATCCAGCGTTGTTACGTAGATCGTCATGGTATCACCTTCACCACTGAAAGCAAAAGAGCTTCCTATCCAGGCAGATTTGATTATCCGGGATCACTGTTCGTGAACCGGCTATCCGGGTAAACAGGCTTAGCAAAAATTATTTTGAAGCCTGTTTTCAAGCAGCGCGATTCTGACCTTCCGGAAAAATCTCTGCAGAGCAGAAGACCAGAAGACCGGTCGCTTTCTTCTCAGGTATTTTTCCAGAGAACAATTTGTTTAGATACTCGCGATCGATCACTATTTTAACAGCGGAAAAGCCAAGATCCGTCAGGAATCGTTCTTCTTCTCCATCCCGGATCCCAAAGAGGAACGGTTCTCCCATATCCGTCACATGCTGCCGGAGACGTCCCGCCACAACCGAGGGGTTGGTGCCGTCGATCAGTGACTGCGGAATTGTATCGAAAAGTATGCTGCTGCCTGGAGCCGCATTTTGCCCGATATTTCGCAGTACCTGTAATACGATTTCGGGGGGCAGGTAGCAGAGGAGACCTTCCATAATGAACAACGCAGGTTTTGATCCGTGAAACCCGGATTCGATCAATGAAGAATACATATCCCCTGCAGTAATGTCAAGGGGCAGGTAGGAGACATGGGAGGGGAGTTTGCCGAATATGGTTTGAATAATACGTTTTTTCGTAGTCTGGGTTTCTTCCAGGTCTATTTCAAAGACCTGTGTTTCTTCGATACCCTCAAGTCTGTAGGGACGGGAGTCATACCCGGCACCGATTATGACGAACTGTGAAACGCCGTCGACAATTTTTCCCCTGATGAAATCGTCAAAATACCGGACCCTCGTTAGGATTGAGTTCCGGTGTCCGGGCAGGATCTGATCGAATTCAGTGCGTTTTTTCTCCAGTTCTTCTGCATTGGAAAGATTATTGAAGTGAGCGATCAGTTCAGGGCGGATAAAACGTATTGCCAGGGGATCGTAACATATCCGCTCATCAGCAGGCTTGCCTGCTTCTCCCGCCCTCATGAGAGCTACCCCCTCGGCAGTCATACTTCCCACACGTCTTTCTTTCATAAGCGAGACATTGTCCTGGATCATCGAATCGTTAACGCTCATCGTACATCTCCCAAATACTGCATATTATTCTTATATATTGTAGATTATCTCATATAACTGCTGATATGGGCGGCGTAATTGTATCGATCGTCATACTATCCTGCTTCGCCCCAACCATCAAATAGATTACTGATGAGGCAAATCTATGCCAAAGGCGTTCCAGGCGACGACCATTGCATCTATAAGTTTATTGCTGAAAAAGGGCAATACTTCCCCAGTTCGTCTGAAACTGTTGACAAAGGAGATGAGTAAAATATTATTCGAATTTTCAAGTGAAATAAAACA
>CAYSRP010000195.1:0-1731 GCA_964433475.1 uncultured Methanomicrobiales archaeon | reverse complement strand
GATTCCAATAAGGATGTGAATATATGCGATTAAAATTAGGAATATTTATAATCTTAGGGCTTGTGTTAATGTGTTCGGGTGCTAGTGCAACTAATGATATAGTAGGTGATATGCAAGTTGCGTATATTGATGCTACACAAGGAATTCCAGGTACAATGTGTAGTGTTACAGATACAATCCCTTATGTCTCTGGTTTACTTCTGAATTATAACGAAACACAATCATGCACAGATATCTATAAAGATTCCTCGTTAACTGGGAAAGTATTTTGTGGTGGATTTGTACCCGCAGTGGATACTAAATATGCTATAAATCTTAGTATTGTAAGCCCAGCATCAAATAATAATGTAGAATTTACCTTATCACATGCTAGGGTGATTGTGCAGAGGTATACTTCAGGTAATTATAAAATAACAAGTTATTATACTGACGATACTAACGCGTCAAACTCGACCTATTTTACGGTTACCGCAGAAAATGTAACTGATGATAAGATTACAGTAAATATAACATCTAATAGTACAAGCAGAACTAATGTAGTTGAGTGTAACGGACAGTCGGTTATAACAGCATACTTTGGCCCATCAATGAAAAACTTAGCTTATACGCCATTAATAGCTCCTATAATGTGGATTAGTCCATATACGACTACAGACTCAAATATAACTACAAAAATATATTCAATAGAGCAGACTATACCACTTAAAACTGTTACTGCCTATGGTTATTCAAATTATACAGGGTTTGGGCTTGATTATCCACGTCCTGATTTAGATGCTAACGGTACAGCATATATGAATAATCTAGGTTATAGGGGTACAGCATGGGCAGATATAAAATTTTTTAATGACATTGGTTATATTGACTATACAAAGTCATTGATTGATGATCAAGGGTGGGAACTTGGAGTACACTTTAAATACAGGCTTATTGACAAATCATTCGAGGCCGCATGTGTAGACATTGATACTGAAATGACGCAAATGTATAATGTTTTTGGACGTTACCCTACGTCATGGTGTGCGTTACAAAACGCAGACAATGAATCTCATGCGGCATACGTATACGAACATTACGGGGCGTTGTGGAGAAATGGACACGCAGGTATTGGTTTTCTGACAAATGTTGGTAATATCCATTCGGGTACTATGCCATGGTGGGCAGAAATCTATTCGAGAGGAATATTATACCCAGCGTTTACGCACCAAGTTGATATAGATCCGGCAGTTGCATACAGTATGACACCTACAGAATTTCACGCCTACATTGACGGGTATCATGCAAATAATGTAACTGTAGTCGGGTATGAAGAGTATTATAAACGTAATACTAATCAGAAAGATGCGGTTATCTCTATCATTCAAAACGATGAAAATGCAATAAAGTATGATCTCATCACTACGGGTTATCCAACAAATCTACATGTCGTATCCTCGTTGGATGGATGGGTGCTCAAGACTAAAAATGGTATTACGGAATCGATATTTAAAACCAGTGGCAGTGAGAGTTTCACCGAACAAGATGCAGGTTCATACATTATTTCGAAAGTACCATTCGATATAACATATTCGAGTGGAATTGTAAATGTAACCGTTTCGAAGTGGACAACTAATCAAAAAGTCTGGACTCTCTCATCTGAAACACAGCAGTCCGTAACGCATACAATAGGCGATTTACCCGCAAACACTGACATCCAGATAAAACGTGATGATATAAACTATGAGACTGTGA
>CAYSRP010000194.1:0-1733 GCA_964433475.1 uncultured Methanomicrobiales archaeon | reverse complement strand
GTTGGGTCTAATACCATGAATCGAAATATTCATAGGTGAAAAATAAGTCGAAGCCAGTAGATGTCACAATAGTTTTCGCTAGGGAGAGAGTGAAAACAGATGAAATATTCCAAAGGATTCAAGAGCTCAATAGTTCGTAGAGTAGTTAATCGAGGAGAGAAGAGCGTATACCAGGTTTCCAAAGAGACGGGAATCAGTTCTGCTACTATCAACAACTGGATGCAGAAACACAAAGCTGGTAAGCTGGTCTTGGATTCTTCTGATGACCTTACACCATCACAGAGGGGCCCCGGAGAGAAGCTTGCACTGTTGCTGGAAAGCAAGACACTGGGCGATGATAGTCGCGGTGAATGGCTCAGGCGGCAGGGATTGCACTCCGAACACCTTCCTTTATGGGAGCAGGAGTTAGCCGGTATGGTACAGGACAAGCAGAACGCATTAAAGACTGAAAATACAAATCTCAAGAAAGAAAAGAAGCAGCTGGAGAAGGATCTTCGTGCCAAGGAACGGGAGCTGGCCATAAAAGAGAAGGCTCTTGCAGATGTTGCTGTGTTGCTGACTCTTAAAAAAAAACATCGGAGCCTGTTTCAGGACGACGAGGAGAACTGACCTCAGAAACAGAGAAACAGGAAATCCTTTCCTTTGTTACTGAGGCTAGATCTTTGGGTGTGGCTGAAAAGGCTACTTGTGGTTTTCTCGGTATCACTGCACGGACAATCCAGAACTGGAGGAGCAAGGGGCTGCGCGACAAGAGGAAAGGTAGCTCCCGCCCCACCAGCAGGCTTGCCCTCACGCCAGAGGAGTGGGACGCCCTATTTAAAGAGGCAACCAGCAAGAAATTCAAGGACCATACGCCTGAGCAGATTGTAGCAACACTAGCCCAGGAAGGTGTTTACATTGCCAGTGTATCCAGCATGTACCGAGTCCTTCGTAAGCGCAATGCACTGGCCCATCGTCGTGAGTCCAGAAAGCCCAGTGTCACCAGGGAGAGCACTGAGCTCACTGTGACAGGCCCTAATCAAGTCTGGGCTTGGGATATTACTTGGCTGAAAACCCCAGTGCGGGGCATCTTCCTGTATGCCTATACCGTCATAGACCTGTATGACCGGACCATAGTGGGATGGTGCATAGAGACCTATGAATCGGATGAGCTTTCCATGCTTTTGTTTGCAAGGATCACTAGGGATATGAAGGTTGTACCTACTATTATCATGGCCGACAACGGCCATCCCATGAGAGGAATGACCCTTGCAGTCTTCCTGGACTCCCTGTTTATAAACCGTAGTTACTCACGGCCGAGATGCAGCAATGACAACGCATTCATCGAATCGTGGCATAAGACCTTAAAATATTCGGTGGGATATCCCAGAAATTTTGAGAGTGCCGAAGCTGCACGAATCTGGTATGCTGATTTTGTCCATTGGTATAACACCCACCACCAACATTCGGGTTTGGCCTATGTTACTCCAATGCAAGCAAGGACAGGTGAAGCTGAAGAGTTGTTTTCTGAACGAAATGAAACGATCCTGGCAGCAAGGGAGAGAAATCCTTTGCGTTGGAGCACTGACCGGACAAGAAAATATGAGTTGCCTGTAGTGAAGACGACCTACCGGCCATTGACAGTGGGAGTTTGATTAACAAAAATCAAAAAGAGGGCGAAAACTAGATTGACAAATACCGAAGCGGGGTTAATCAAAGTATAATATGAATCGACTAATTGCCCATCCTTCATT
>CAYSRP010000193.1:0-1757 GCA_964433475.1 uncultured Methanomicrobiales archaeon | reverse complement strand
AAGGAGTTACGAATGAAAAAAAGTGACGAGATGTTTAAAAGTTGGGTGGCACAAATGGCCTCCCAAAGCACAGCTATCTTTTTGCAGACAAAAGAAGAGTTTCAAGATCTAGAAAAAGAGTCTAGCATTGAGGTTGAGTCTTTGAAGATTGAGCTAGAAGACTACGAAAACAATTTAAGTATCTTCGAGGCTAAATTTAATGACTTAATGCTTGAAAAGTCTAACTACAAAAAAAGGTGGCACGAACAATTAGCTCGAAACAATGAGCTTGAAAAAGAGCTTAAAAACCTTCGGGCAAACTTAAGCGTAGGGGGTAATGAATGATAGTGGAAAAAACTATGCACATTAAGCCAGAAGGGAACTTGGTAATGATAGTTTATGGTAAGGCTGGAGCGGGGAAAACAACCTTTGCTGCTTCTGCTCCTAGGCCTCTTATCTTAGACTTCGAAAACGGAACTAAGTACCTAGGAGAGAGGGGCATCGATGTTGATGTTATTAGAATGAAGAATTGGTTAAGTGGGCAAGATATGCACACTTTAACTGGCCTTCTCAATAACCACGATACTGTCATTATTGACCCTTTGGGAGAAGCTATGGATAAGCTCATAGAGTCCCCGCACATTAAAGGTAAGCAATACCGCCAAGGCGATGGGTCTTTAACAATGAGCGGATGGGGTGAGGTAAAACGTCAAATGCGTAACTTCATCAAGTTTTTAAGAGATAGTGGAAAGCATGTAATAATCGTTAGCCACGTTTCAGAGGTTAAAACCGAGCAGGGTTTAGAAAAGCGCATCCAAGTAGCTACAGGGTTGGCCGATGAAATACCCAACATGGTTGACGTGATCTCTTACTTGGCAGTTCAAAAGCATGGGGATGACTATAAGAGAGCTTTATACACTCCCGCACAGGGGGGACTGTTTGACAGTAAAGACCGAACTGGAAGAGTACCGACTATCGTTGATGTTGGCGAGCTTACTGGGTGGGACGATTTAATGGCATCTATGGGCGCTCCTAAAGCACAACCCACTCCAGCCCCAACTCCTCCGCCTACTCAACCTACACCACCACCAGCAGGGCCAACGAGTGAGACTATCACCAAAACCCAAAGCACAGAGATGTTTAGCTTAGCCGAAAGAATGGCCGATGCTAATGCTAAGGCTTATTTACAGGCTAAGGCTAACAGTCCAATAAGTTTTGCCGAAGCGCAAAATATTATAGATCGAGCTAAAGCTAGTTTAGGAGAAAATTAAATGGCTTATGAATTAAACGGAATACAATATCCATCTGTTACACAAATTACAGGCATGTTGGAAAAGCCTGCCCTTTTAGGGTGGGCGGCTAACTGCGCTGTAGATCATGTATTTGAGAACTTAGAGACAGTCAGAGACCCTTTAAGTAATGTTCACCAAGTTGAGGCTGTACTCGAAGAGGCTAGGAAAGCTTACACAGCCAAAAGGGATGCAGCCGCTGATGCTGGAACGATGACACACGATGCCATCGAGGCCTACATCAAAAATGAAGACTACCTCTCTATTTTGGAGAACGAAGACGAGGAAATTAAGCAGAACGCAATCAGAGGCTTCCAAGCCTTCTTATCGTGGGAAGAGAAAAACCATGTTGAGTGGTTAGAAAGCGAGGTGCAAGTTTTCTCTACTATTATTGGCTATGCTGGAAGGTTCGATGCTATAGCCAATGTCAACGGCCATCGCTACTTGGTGGACTTTAAAACGTCTAAAGGTATTTGGCCAGAAATGATT
>CAYSRP010000192.1:0-1765 GCA_964433475.1 uncultured Methanomicrobiales archaeon | reverse complement strand
TTCTCGACAAGGGAGTCTTTGTCTATATCCTCGTCCCGGATTGGAACTCTGGCTTCATGGATGTTAAAAACAAAGTCTTCAAGACGAGGATTCGCGGCATTCTTATCTTTCAGGCGAGATATTGCTCTTTTCTGGAGATTCAAGGGCAATTCGTCATAAAAAACGGAGTTTACCAGAAGACCGGAGTTCGGCAGACGTTCAAGAGGATCTCGAAAGATGGATTTTTGCTTCACAGAATTATCTACTTCTTCAGGTTCGACGAAGACCAAACTATCGATGAGATCAATGGTAATTGGAATCCATTCGTCTCTCTGCTTCCCACCTTTACTATTACCTGCCGTTTCCGAGAAGATACCTTTTAATCGAGAGTCTTTGGAGATACTTCCGAACCGTAGTGGTTCATCGGCATCCTCTCTTGGACGCCAGCATTTGTCGTCTGGGACTTCTCTAGGAAAAATCTGGACCTCTTCCTCTGGGAAAAATGATTTTGCCGCATTATCTGAGAAATGCTCCGCGGAAATTTTTACTTCTGCTTGAGTTTGACTAAGGCGACGAAGGCCCCTATAAGCAATCCATCCGACTTTGTTCTGCACCACTTTTCGATATTCTTCAAGATATTCCTCCCACTCATGGAGACGCTGTTTAAGGTTTTTCTGCCTCTCAGGCAGGTTAAGTAACCAATTGAAATCATCCGGACTTAGAAATGAACCAGCATCCCGATCATCGCTATCACAGACGATCAGAGTATTCCCCTCGATAATACCTTCAGTTTCATATGGTCGGCGAGAGACCAAATGCAGAAACGCCCTGGTGATCTTTAATCGCCCTTTTTTTCTGGTGCAATCAAGTATGAGGGAGTATCCATTGTAACTGTAATCATCAAATGAGGGGTGCTGAGGATTGAGGCGAAATCGCCAGTACCCGAATTTATCAGATTCCTGATCCGTGATGGTAGTGTTTTCAACAAGAAAACTGATTCTTTTCCCGCATAGCGTTTGGATCCTATCTTTAAACCACTGCTTCAGGGCTTTATCAGGGGCGTTATCTCCAGATAGGTCCAGTCCGATCTCTGATATGACCTCATGAGGCGCTTGGTACACCTTTATGCTATCACTTTCGATCACGAAAGGAATCACATTACATTTTCTCGTCTTAATGCCATCGTAGTCATATCCGCTATCTCCAAAATCGGTTGAATCGAATGGCATTTTGATCACACAATATAAGAAGGGGATTTGAAGGTTAGTTAAAATAAAGGTATTCTTTTCTTATCCCTTCGCTCTAGTGTTTCGAATTGTCTGATGTCGGTTAATTTGTGTTACGTTACCAATCTCAACTTCCTGAAACTGCTTCTTGACGATGTATGCGGTCACATGCTCTTGGTATCACGATTCCAGTCGTTGGTGAGTCACCCCTTGAGTCTCCTGATATGAAACGGACGATCTGCGAGAATACCGATGAGCATCTCTTTATCGCCATGCTCTGCTGGGAATTCTCGTGGATGGTTGCTTGAACTGACCTAAAACACGGTACTGCAAATTTCCAACGTTGCGTACTCCATGGTGACGACAACCCTGATGATAAGCACAGTGTGTCCAGTCCGGGTCATCTGCGTAGTGTTGAGCGTGCTCCCGGATAACCCTGTAGAAGGCATTTGGAGCAACTTCGCTAGAGATGTGCCGTTTTAAAATAATATGGGCATTAGGAATCCACTAATCCCCGATTAAGTATTGATTGCTTATTCTCCTGTTGCCATTCATGGATC
>CAYSRP010000191.1:0-1808 GCA_964433475.1 uncultured Methanomicrobiales archaeon | reverse complement strand
TTAATTAAATTAAATTAATATTTTTTTAAAAAAAGTATTGACAAATAATTTTATAGTGCTATAATCAAATTGAGGGAAAGAATTTCATAATACGTTATAGATAAATTCACTTGGAAAGAACTAATGATTATGCAATCTGGGAAAGTATTTCACTTGGTGCAAGAGCTAACTGAAGTTAAAGTCGAGGATATGATGGATTGCTCTGCATATGAAATTTCTAGAAACGAGAGATTTCGTTTGCGGTTTGCAGACTCTATAATGAGATATGTAAAATAGTATTCTTTTACTCTTTTATGAGTGCGTTAATATAATATACTGGAAAGCTTTAGATTTGCCACCAATAACAAGGTTGCAAACTGATGTAATAATGGAGGTTTAGTATGGGTAAAAAACTGATAGGAATAGCAGTCATAGCAATAATGCTATTCGGGATTTTCGGGTTAACGGCATGCACTCAAAACCTTGCTGATTACAAGGCAGCTAAGATAACCGAGCTACAAGACTATGCGGACGCTAAGGAACAAAGTAATTACTGCGAAAGTGGTTGGGCTGCAATTTGCAATGCAGTCACAGACGGCAAGGCAGCGATTGAGGCGGCAAAGAGCAAACCTGCGGTCACAACGGCGTACAATGATGCCAAGAACGTGATTGACGAGGTGAAAAAGGAGAACATAGGGATGTTTCGCACTTTACAAGAGGCATATGATGAGGGCTTGCTGACGGCACAGGATTTACAAACAATAGCAAATTACCACGCAAACGGCACATCGCCTGCGGGTGAGTTAAGCACAGAAATAGCGAGCGCTATTAAAGAACTTGCGACAAAGAATATGCGTGAAAGCGAGTTGACTCCAGTCGAGGACGCAAAGGCAGCTGATTTTTCAATAATTAGATACTACGGCGTTTATAACGGTAGTGTTGCGCTAATGATTAACGACCCTTACCACGAATACCCTGCAGAGGATCTCGATATTAACGAAACTATAGCGGGTGTGCTTTTTCATTATACAAATCCAAACAGAATAATTGTTTGGAAACAATAAAATCAAAAATTATGGAGAAATAAGATTATGGCAAGAAAAAGCATAGGAATGGAGGTCGTAGCGGTAATGCTGCTAATGGGTTTTGTTTTGACGGCGTGTAGTAATAATAAGATTGACACTTTTAATAGTTTAGAAGAAATGCAAGTGGCATTGCATGACGAATTTTACTATTTTGAGTTTGAAAACGCAGTTTTTAGCAATGCAGAGTTTTCAGCAGTGCGTAGGAAATCAAATAAATCGGTCACACCGTCACGAGACGACGGATATGTATACTTTCACTACTCGATGAGTTTTACTATTTGCGACGATAATAAAAATCAGACATACCGTGTTTGTGTTGATGCAAATCATTTTAAATATCCAACATTCAGAAACAACAAAAAAGGAGTGCCGATTTGTTCTGTTGAATTAGAAAATTACTCTTATCGTTTCAAATTAATTGAAGCTCCCGAAGAATTCGATGAAGAGGAAATGAACTACTTGCGTTCTAACTTTGAATCGGCAATTGAGAATAAATACAGAATACAACATTAACAAAATCTAAAAGGAGAAATAATTATTATGAGAAAAACAAGAATTGTAATGGAAACAATAATATTGGGGCTTATTTGCGTCGTTGCTCTCGCAGTTTGTATTAGCTTTTCTATTAAATTAGAAGAAGCACCAGTTGCATATGCAGTAGAAATCGTTAATAGCAATGAGACAAGAATTGACATCGTTTTTTGATGAGCATGATGTTAATTGGGGAACTACAACTCCGATTGG
>CAYSRP010000190.1:0-1809 GCA_964433475.1 uncultured Methanomicrobiales archaeon | reverse complement strand
TCGGGCTGGTCGGCTATGCGTCGTTAGGAATAGCTTTATTCTGCATGGTTCTCTTGCTCGCAAAGAAAGAGTGGCTGCCGGAAATCGTATTTGGGGTGATCGGACTTTCCATTCTGATTTTTATGGAAATATTCTATCTCAAGGATTACATGGGTGATACGTATTACCGGATGAATACTGTCTTCAAGTTTGGATTTTGTGCTTGGTTCTTACTTGGAACATCCGCACTTTTAATTATTGGAGGATGGCTCAGAAATACGTTTACGAAGGTAAATCCAAAACATGCATGGGCGATGACATGTGTCGTGTTCGTCTGTCTTGCAGGTGTTTTTGTCGTGGGAGGTATCAACCTAGGATATCCGGGAGGAACACTGGATGGAGAAGCCTGGCTTGAAACAGCACATCCTGCAGATTATCTGGGAATAGAATATCTTCAGAGTGCTGCAGGTCCTTCGGATGTTGTTGTCGAAGCTGCAGGAACATCCTATACCTACGGATCGCGTGTTTCTGTAATGACAGGATTGACCACCATTATAGGCTGGTCCGGGCATGAATCCGGATGGAGAGCCGGGATAGGGAATATATCTATATCTACACGGGTGGCAGATGTAAAAACAATCTACGAAGACCCATCACAGACAGCGACTTTGATGAAAAAATATAATGCAACATATCTGTTTGTTGGAGAACTGGAAAATGAGATGTACACGGTAGACCTGCCTGAAGATAGCCTCGTGAAGGTATTTTCATCAGACGGTGTAGCTATTTATCAAATCAGGTAATACCTTATAAGATATTGGTAGATATACCGTTCATCAGTGTTGTGATCCCTGTCTACAATGATGCGGAGGGGTTAAAACGTGCCATACCTGAATCGATACGTGTACTGGAACGTCTTGGATATTCTTTTGAGATACTCATCGTTGAGGATGCAAGCACTGATGGAAGTCTGGATACCGCAAACGATTTTGCAAGAGAAGATACCCGCATTCGAGTAAATCACAGTGAGGCAAGAAGAGGGAAAGGAGGTGCTCTTTCTGATGCATTCACAGATTCACACGGAGAGATATTCTGTTTTTACGATGTAGATCTATCAACTGATTTGAAACATCTTGCTGAGATGATTTCACGAATCAGGAACGGGGATGATGTCGTGATCGGTTCACGCATGATCAAGGGTAGTGATGTTGTCAGATCCGATAAACGGGAACTAACAAGCAAGGGTTATAATACACTAATAAAAATCGTACTTGGTAGCAAAATAACCGATCACCAGTGCGGATTCAAGGCATTTAAAAAAGAAAAACTTGAGGCGCTCATGCCATATATCAAAGCGCGGGGCTGGACATGGGATACCGAGGTCCTGAGTCTGGCTGAACGCTGTCATTACACCATATCTGAAATACCTGTCGTATGGAAACAGGGTAAAAAGACCAGCATCAGGCAAAAAGACATTATTTCAATGGGCTGGGGGGTTCTGAAACTCGCCTGCCGTCTGAGTATCCTGAGAAGATATCAAAAAGTGAACTGAACCCTCAAGGGGTTTATCATCCCATATGTTTATCTCAAAATCACACCCATAAATATAGTTACGCCAGCAACGGTTACCCCGTACGGGGGGAACAAATCAGGATTTTTTCCTGAGACTGTTTTGTACCTACCAGTTTGACCGCTGATGAGTGATGACAGAGGATAAATCCTCTCGAGTGAAGTGAGTAATTATGGCAAAAATATACCAGATGTTTGAAGTTCCCGAAGAACTTCAGAACAAAGCACTTGAAGCTCTTGAGCTTGCACGTGACACCGGAA
>CAYSRP010000189.1:0-1809 GCA_964433475.1 uncultured Methanomicrobiales archaeon | reverse complement strand
AGCTAGCACTCTCAATTTCTTATAGTTCAATATTCAAATAAAATGTTTATATTGAAGCTATTCTTTTAAATAAACTTCTATAAAGAAGTTCAAAGATCAATCGTTACAAATTAAGAATTAATTTCAAACATTGATTTTCTTATAAACATATTGTAGTTAGATCCATAAACAATAATACATATATTACAAAATTAATACTTTTCTTCAAGCAACTTACTTGTAATATTTTAAGCATGATGGAACAGCTGTTCCACCATGCTTACAAACTTATCAATACATCAATCAACGATTATTTTATAGGATTGAGCTCGTTGACCTGTTTCTCAATTTCCGGTCCTCCATTTGCTTTGTAATAAGCAAGCCATTCATTCCAAATCTTATCTGGATTGCCTTTACCAGCCACTATCTGCGAAGCAATTTCTCTAAACTTATCTTGCAGTCTTGAGAAATATTTTGCATCAGCAGGCACCGGAACTGGTTTTGACGAAGAAACAGCGTACTTGTCAGCTAATCTATTACCTTCTACAGCAACCGGCGATAGAGTCTTTTGGAACTGACCCTTCACATGTTCGGCTAATTCCCGATTAGGCCAAGTGTTTGTCATATTCGGATTTTCAATACACCAACCAGTCCAAATCAAATCATAGAGTTGTTGAGTTCTTGCTGCTTCATAATCTGGGTCTTCCATCATATCTTCGAATGTATAGAATACTGGCCACCCTTTTTCGTTAGGTTCTTTTTGTACTGGATAGTAATGGTCAATTTGACCACCGGTGGCTAAGAAGAAGTCCTGAGTGTAAACATGGTTGATAATCTCGACACTTTTTTCAAGATTTCCATTTTTACCAAAGAATAAAGCCCAAGGTTGACCTTCATCAGCGGTCCCTTGATGTCCATTTGGACCAACAGGAGGAGCAATTGGATACATATTTGCATCTGCTACACCCGCTTGACGTAAAGCCGAATTCATCTCTGGGAGTCTTCTTGGCTGATGGTACCACATACCCACTGTATCTCGAAGATAAGCATTCCACCAGTCATTCCATTCAAATGTTAAAGATTCAGGCTGAATAAGTCCTTCTTCATACCAAGAGGCTAGTTCGAGTAAGGCATCCTTCATCTCAGGCTGCACCCAGTCAAAGGTATGTTTCCCATCACGTATTTGCCACATACCATTTTGGTGGTGGTTCGGCGCTACCCCAAAAGCTAAAAAGAAACTGTCAATAAAGTTTACATTCTTTCTAAATGCAGTACCGTAAGTATCTTTTTTACCATTCTGATTAGGATCTTCGTTAACAAACGCTCTAGCAACTTCTCTAAACTCTTCCAGTGTCACGGGGACATCTAGACCAAGGTTGTCCAACCAATCCATTCTAATGTTTTGAGCAAAATATTTTAATGAATAACTAGCTGGAATACCATATTGCTTTCCACCATACTGAGCATATTTAAGCTGTCCATCGCGTGCATTTCCTAAAATATCCGGACCAAATTTTTCTAATACTTCATCGAGCGAATAAATTAAATCTGCTTCTACCAGTTGTGGTATATACTGAGTATTTGCTTGGAAGATATCAGGGACATCCCCTGCAGCAATCATCACTGGAAACCTATCAGGAAACGCAGAATAAAGAATTGGTTCAAGAACAAATTTTACATCTGGGAATTCTGCTTTTAAATTCGTTAAAAATGTACCATTCTCAACATCCCCCATTGCCTCAGGCAACCAAATCCACCTGATTTCAGTCATTCTCTTTTTTGTCCCTCCAGCATAGAGAAGACCGCATAAAACGAATTTTATTAGTAAAT
>CAYSRP010000188.1:0-1833 GCA_964433475.1 uncultured Methanomicrobiales archaeon | reverse complement strand
GGCGACAGATACCCCAAATTTCCTACAATAGGATGCTGTACGATTGATTTCGTTCACATAGACTTTTAATTTGGAGTGCGCCCTCTCATAACGGCGCAAAACCTCTAAAGAATAGTCCGTTGAAGCGTCGTCTATGCATATCACTTCGAAATCATCCAAATCTTGATTCAAAACGCTGGACAGACAATTATCTAGATACGGGGCAACATTGTATACTGGAATGATGACGCTTAACTTCATACTCGAGTGGGGTTAGGGTGTATCCAGTTTTTAATTGTAGCTAATCCCAGATATTGCAGAATACAATCTTTAGTATAATTTGTTAATCTGAATGGTGTTCCATCAGTTATTTCTTATTAGTTTTTCCACAATGTTAGATATAATTAATTCTGAATCACTCAGTCCCTGGCCGAGCGTGTACTCAAATATGTTTTCTCTTTCATATAGGTTTTTCTTAGAAAACTCCTTGGCCCACCCCTCATCTGGATAGATTATGTGTAGGTTACAGTCAGTTAATGCAACCACGTCTGTGAGCCCGGTACAAACAGAAACTATGTCTGAAAACGCTCTAATTTCTTTCGCCAGATCGATGATGGAACCCTCATACATTGTAGATTCCCTCAGTACTTTACCTTCCTTGTTATAATTTGTGTAAACTGATAGTCCCTCTTCAACACATCTTGACGATATCTCGTTAAATAAATCCCAAACTTCATCTTTTATTGATTTGAAATTGTGATATATCCAACCACCAAATGGATTCAAAAGTATTTTTCCTGAATCGCCATCGTCGACAGTATGAATTTTTTCGAAAAGAGAACTCGATGGGACGTTCATCCACTTTTTAAAGCGATCGGATTCTTTTCTCAAATCATACGATTCTCTAGGTCTTTGGATTAGATATGTGCCTGGAACTGTGCGTGTATAACCAAAAAATGGAGACCACTCTGGAGAGCAATACCATAGTTTGTCGTTGTATGCAAGGTTATATTCAATGTACAGTTTCAACGCGTCATAATTTTTACTGCCTAAATTCAATTCTTCATCAATTGAGTGGAACAACGACGAAATGCCTGCCAATCTATCTCTAACTATAACTCCTACAGACTTGTTATGCGTATGTATCTTAAATTCCTTGATCAAAGATGCGATTTTAAAAACATCCCCTATGTTATCCCATCTGGAGAATACCCACTTTATATCTGGCTGGAGAGATTCGTAAATCTTCGCACCGATTTGGTATTTTTCTATTAAATCTTCAGGCTTGATTAATATAAAACCATGATCACGCAAAACGACCAGGTGACCGGATTTGTTAGCTTCCGAATAATCTGCGTATTTGTTGTTCTCAAATGGTTGTTTATCCTTAATTACAATCTTGCAACCCACATCGTTACATTTATCATTAGAAGAAAGAAAGCTAGATTGTTTATCTACATGGTCTACGAGAAAAATATCCGTATCCTCAATCCCGTATGGGATGTTGTCGCTGGTGGTTATAAACGCTGTAAATTTTGAATTTACAACATCTTCTTCGCGGATTGTTTTAGCAAAGGGGAAGTTACATTCCATATCGGTACATAAAATGAAATCTGGTCTAATGTTGTATTGTAGACATGATGAAAAGATCATGTTTAGATTTGAATCGGTGATGCAAAGACAATAGTGCTGATATTCCAATAAGCGCCTGTTTAATTGGAAAGTTGCTTTTATTGAAGGGTTATTATAACAGTGTTTCTGTGATTTTTTATAGATTGTTTTTGGACCCAGGCCCCCAATCATCCCACTAATTGACAATTTACTAATCTGAAAATTTACGAAGTCTTGTATTTT
>CAYSRP010000187.1:0-1846 GCA_964433475.1 uncultured Methanomicrobiales archaeon | reverse complement strand
ATGTTATGAACGAGCCAAAATCAAGTACAGAATTTTATTCATTCAATAATTTGCCGGAAAATGATACAGACTATAATTGGGCTTTCCCATGTCAAAGGATAGTTGAAGTTTTTCGATTTTCCCGGACCCGACTGTTTTTGATATTGGGGCCGGTCCCGGAATACTTGCCATGCCGTTCGCAAAATCCAGATGTCGGATAATGATTGTTGAATCTTCAAGCTGATGATCCATCTTGAAAATGCCCTAGTAAAGGAAGATGCCGGAAAACTCTTATTTCTGAACATTGGAGGGATGCCCGTGTTTACCCAGATGTCTGGAGTTTCTAGACATATGGAATCATAATTTCTCCAGATGATATCGGTTTTCCAGATGCATCATAAAACCTGTATGTCAGATGATCTCCTTTGCTCACATTGAAACTGCCCCAGGAGATCCCATCAGCTTCCTGAGTCCCTACGATCTTGAACCGGTCACCAAGAGCGATAATATTATCTCCGGTAAAACTTACGAGATATGTTGACTCTCCATTTCTGAGAATAGCATACCTGGTTGGATCTTCACGAATTCCCAGACGAACTTCGATTTGATTCAGAGAAAATGAATCTCCGGCAATATTCTCCATAATGATGTTTCCATTATCATATGATCCAACAATATTTGCCGTAATGGGCGTTTCAGTTTCATCTATTGTCCCATTCATTACAACGGCAACCAGACTTACCAATATGATCGTTACCGTAAGCATCAGCAGCACGCCGACAACCTCGGATACTGCGTTATTTTTTTTATAGTTCATGTTTCCTCCAAAAGAATTGTGGATCGATACATAATCGTCGACGTTGGAACATGGTATATCCGGATATCGACAGGGGTAGAGAGATTCAGGGCATCTTTTAATTGTTTTTCTGTCACTCCAAGCAGGGTTGCAGTCTTTGAAATATCAGATGTTGTCACAATTTCTCCTGTTTCCCATATTCCTCTATCCAGTTCAGATAGCAGGAATGAACCGGACCAATCCTCACCGTCCGGGTTTTTTAGAAGGGTCGTGATTTTGACATCAGAAAATTGCAGAATATCTCCGCCTTTATGTTCGAATACTAATGAGAATCTGTCTCCGGATCCGGATGTGTATACATCCAGGTCAGCAGAAGGCACTGATTTGGTTTCATCTGCGACACCTCCTGCGAATGCCGATAATACGGCTGCGATGATAATGGTAAGAGCCAGAAGCAGCATTACGCCGACAACCGCAGAAACTCCGTTCTCCTTCATTCAACACTCACCCTGATTGCAAGCCATTGGACTGTCAGATTTGTCTTGCCCGAAAATGTATATGGATCCTTTTTTGGTATTCCATTTGAATCGAGAATGACAAGTTTTGACCCATCCGGTAAGTCCATCGATTCATCAGAGATACTTGCATTAACCCGCAGGATGGCATTCGCATTTCCGGTAACGCTGTTTGCCTCACTTGCATACATAGTTGGAATTATTACTGTGGCGTTTCCCGTTCCATCGGTCTGAACATATATATTTGAAAGCCATTGTGAAAGTGTTGTATTTTCCCGTTTTTCTCCATCAGCTATAGTATAAAGTGAAAGACTTGAAGGAGTGGTTTTATTCCCTTTGGTAATCCATACAACACCATTTTCATACTTGAAACCTTGGAGTTCCCATGATGAGTATGAGGGAGTATAGGTTATATTTACCGTGCTGATGTCAATTGAGTCGGATGAGCCTATTTTCACCGAACCGATACTGGTATTTTCTATCTCCACTGTTCCGCTTGAGCGGACTGGAGATAATAAAACCCCGCCGCCGCCAAGAGCTAAAGGTTCGGTGAACT
>CAYSRP010000186.1:0-1871 GCA_964433475.1 uncultured Methanomicrobiales archaeon | reverse complement strand
TATCGACTGCGGAGCTGCCCCCGCGTTTAGGAAAAATGGCTTCTATCTCATCAAGGAAGAGCACCGCAATGGGGTTGGTCCTTGCAGTATGCAGGAGGGAGCGCAGGCGTTGTTCTGACTCGCCGTGCCATTTGGAGCGGATTTCGGCACCGGTGGCGTAGTAGAAGGGAGCCTCAAGTTCGCCGGCAATGGCGCGGGCAATCATGGTTTTGCCATTGCCGGGCGGTCCGAAGAAAAGCACCCCGCCGCCGGCCTTCACTCCAAGTATGCGGGCATTTTCCACCGCAGCCAGCGGTGTTATAATCATATCTTGGATGGCCTGCTTGGCGTCCTCCATGCCGGCGATGTCGGCGAAGCGAACCCCGGGGTTCGGCATTGGTGCCCAGGTGCCGCTCTTTGCATCGTTTGCTTCCGCGGCATTCTCGACTGCCGCGGGGCGAGCTGGCTTGCGGTGCATTGATTCGGCGCGCTCTAGCCAGCCTTCCGCCTCCTCGAGATAACTTTGAGCGACTTGCCCGCTGCACTGTTCGGCCAAGTCGAAAGCTGCCCGGGCTGCCTTTGCGGCATATATGGCCGCCGCGGTGAAATCGCCAGCCTGCCTGGCCTTTGCGCAACGGTCGCCGTACTCGCGCAACTGGTCATTAAGAAAGGCCATGCAGTTACTCCTCCTTTTCCGGTTGCGCCTTTTTAATCTTTAGCGCTGCCGGTGGCACCGGCAATTCAAAACTGTCATCCGCCATAGGCTGGGGATCGGCTGACAATGTTGCGGGGCTGCTCTCTTGCTGCTGGCGTTCGAAGTCGGGTTGCTGCTCCGGCAGAGAAAACTCATCAAGTTGCTGTTGGAGACTCTCCGTGTCGCCGTCGCGTCTTTTTCCAGCTCGTTCAAGGTCCCGGACAGCGTCCTCACGTTCTTCGGCATCGCTGGCGGCCTCTTCGATATCGTCGGTGATATTATCCACCAGCGCCTCATCGACCGTGGCCATGCCATAGAGGGTCATTTCCTCGAGACGATTACGCACCGCATGCACATGGCGTTCATTGTCCAGGATGATACGGTACTGTCGCTCCAGTCCTCGATACTGCGCCAGCAGCGCGGTCAACTCGGCTTCGACGATTCTTTTCCTCGCCGGCGCGGCGCTGGCCAAGTTTTGCTTGCCGAGGGCGATTTGCTGATAAAGTTTTTCCAGCTCGGCGGCGGTATGTTCGCGCTTAGGTGTCAGCGCCTCGAGGCTGGCCTCAAGGGTGGCGATCATCGCCTGGGGAGAATTGTCCTTGCGCAATCTTCCGGCTAGCGCCAAGGCACCCTTGCCCAGCTTGGTCACCGCCTCGACCGTCCATTTCATGGCTCGGAGAGCTTTCTCCTTGTTCAAGGCGGAAGCGGCCCTTTTGTTATCCTCAAGAGCAGTTTGTGGAGGGGTTGCATCCTCTGGACTAACGATGTTAATCGGATCCAGCTGAGGCGACGGCGACGGGGAGACGCTAGCTTTTTGTTGCCCGCCGTGCGCGGGGCAGCATTGGTTGCCGTTCCTCCAGCATAAGGCGCAGAACTGCGCCTGGCAATTATCTTTCTGACAGCGCCCGGCCACCGCATAGCGGTTGGGCAGTGATACTCCACAAGAACAGCAGTATTCCATGATTACTTTCCTTTTGCTGTGCTAACGATTTTTGGCGGCGATAGTCTCGCAGACCCAGTGATTATATCCGGCGCAGAATGCCGCAACCAGCACCAGCCAAAACCAGTGCCCCGCCAGCCATATACCGACTCCTGGCACCAAGCTGAGCATAAGCAGATTGGCGGCGACATAGACAGTCAGCAGCAGCGCACTGGCTATATTAGATTTTTTATCAAGCGCCCAGACGGTAAAAAATGG
>CAYSRP010000185.1:0-1875 GCA_964433475.1 uncultured Methanomicrobiales archaeon | reverse complement strand
GGCTCGCGGAGAGACCATTAGAAGATTCGGGTCAGCCTGGTACTGGTTTTCGGCTTCAATGAGGATTGTCAAGAGGTTCTCTTCGTCCAACTCGTCATTGACGTTGTACGAGATGCTCTTGAGTGCCGGTTGTGTTGCGCGGGACACGTTCCAGCTCAACAAATAGTTGTCCGTGGTTTCGTTTTCAGGCAACCAGCCATTTACGTCATAAAACCCACGGGCAGCGCTTGTCAGGCCGTCCGACACGAGATTGCAGAGACCATTCTGCTCAAGGCAGTAGTTGCGGGTGGACTCACGGTTCACTTCTCCGTAGGCCCCTTCACGCGTCAGCCAGTCGCCCTCAATGATGGTAGAATCATCTGTCATTGTCTGGCCAATGGTAATTGTCCCCTTGGTGGCCGCTCTGCGGTTGCCTGTGGTGTGCGAGTCTACCTGCATGACGCTCAGGTCCGATGCGTATTCACGGAGAGTGCGATTTGGGGCCGACGTTGTAATTGGAGCAATTGCCTCAATATACATCCCGTCTTCAATGAACTGAGTGTCAAAGAAGCCGGGGCCGTCAACCTTCAATACAGACCCTAACTTAACCGTTGAGCCTGCGCCCACCTTGCCTACACGACCGTCACCGCACCCAACCAGGATACGCTCAAGGTCGAGCTGTGCTGACTTGGTCAGGCTGGTGATATGGGATTCAACAAGGTCCACAAAGGAACCCTGTCCGGCTTGGACGGTTGCAATGGCCGGTCCGGTGAACTCCACATACATATTGGAGTATTTCATCCATTCCCAGCCCTGGAACCCGTCAATAGGCACCGATCGACGGAACGCTCCGCCCTCTTCCATGGGCCCCACGCCTGCGGAACGCTGAGTCTCAAACGCATTGATAATGCGCCGGCCCGTTGCGTCCAAGGTTCCTGTCTGGCTCTGGATAAGGCGGGTAAACTTATTGTCAAAATACAGCGTGTTCGTCACGCCGGGGAGATAAACTTCCTTGAGCAGGCCACTGAGGGCGTCTAAGGAAGCGGTGCCGGGCGCATTGGTTCCGGCGGTTACTGCCCCAGCGTTCATATCGACGCGGGCAGATGCATTAGTAGGCATAGCCATGTTTTAATATCCTTTTATACTTGACCGCGAAATCCCTGGAGGTATCGGTTCGCAGCCTGCCGCATATTCTTTACGGTGATCATCTCGGGCGGTGGGCCTTGAACCGGCTGCCCTCCCTGGGAAGGCGCAATCGGATTTACTTGTACGGGTTTTGTTGTGGGAGGCTTCATTGGCTGCCTGCCCTGTGACATGTAGTACTCTCGGAGCTCTCCGAGCTGTTCTGCCGCCTTGTTTGCGTAAAAGCCGTAGACTCGCGGGTTCAAAAAGGCCTGCGGGTTTCCTGCTTTTCTTGCTTCTGCGCCAACCAGAAAATCGGTGGCAGCCAAAAACATCTGCTCTTCTGCGGCCCTCAATTGGTCCGGCATTTGGCTATGAACAGGGTCTTGGTGAAGAACATCAGTAACGGCCTGAGCACAACTTTGTAGCGTAGTTTGCACTTTTTGCTGCTCAGTAGCCTGGCTTTGTTCGTTTACCAAGTCGGCGATAATCCGCAAAGATTCCTTAAAATCGTCTTGCGTGGGCTCATCGTTGTTGACACGCTCTACAAGCTGCTGTAATCTGGCATGGGCACTGGCCGGCTGCTGAGGCTGTTCTGCGGGCTGCTGAGCCCCAATCTGCCTCATCAGGTCGTCTTTGCTGACAACTCCCGACATTACCCGCTGGGCAACATCGCTATCCGGGTCGATCCCCATAACCTCTATGACACGTTTGTAGGCTGCAATTTCCTGTTCAAGGCGTGCTGCCTTGCCATTGTGCGCGACTGCCTGAGTA
>CAYSRP010000184.1:0-1878 GCA_964433475.1 uncultured Methanomicrobiales archaeon | reverse complement strand
CAAATTGTAATTTCGGCAGCGAATCAACGATATCGACCGTCTGAACACTGACATTGATGACACTCAGCAGGAGATCCAGGATATATCGCGGGTTGCCGACTTCATCCGCCCAGTCGTTTGCATCGTTTTTGATGCCGCTGTCTTTATCCACACGTACGCAGTATCGTTCCATGATCCACTCGATCGCACTCTTTCCATTGACAATATACGCGTATGCCTTCTCAGGGATATTGGAAAGCGTGATAGAACTGTTATAGACGATTCTGCTCTTGTCACCCTTTTTCACAAATTTCATCTGGGTAACGCGGAAATTCTCAAACTCGGCGCCGCTTATCTCCACATCAGAATACGGCAAGACCTCCTCGTAATGGAGATGCAGGTCAGCAAGTTTGCGTCCTGCCGCACTGAATGCGAAGAATTCCTCTTTCTTTTCAACCAAGGGAATTCGTGCAAGCATCTTTTTCAGATCATTGGAGAATGTTGACCGGTACTCTTTGCTGTGAAGAATGCCATATACGTAATAGAAGATGTCCTCTTTGGTGATCTCCGTATCTTTATACTGTGTTTGTGCTTTGTTGAGGATGAAATCAGAGACGCCGTCCTTTCTCTGATAATAAGAAGTCTCCTCTTCCGCGGCAGCGAACAACGGAGTCTGGGCTGCATCCTGGATCCTTACACCGCTGTTTCCTTTTTCTTCGTAATAGTAAAGTGGGAAGCATTGGGAGGCATCACAGAATCCTAAATCAGGGATTATATTACTTATCAAAACACTGTAATCTTTAGTAGAGCCGAGACCAGGCACACAAATTACTATGTTCTCCTTATCAGGGGTAGGAAATATTTTTGGAAGAAGATATATCATATCATTCAACTGACGATTAAAGAATGCATTTTGTTTGAAGTAGGGTCTGTATTGAGCAAGTTGAATAGATTCCTCATTAAATACATATTGCATACTGTTCTCTACGTCTTTTATTTGCTGTCTTGCCCAGTTGAATTTAGTTGAATCATATTTAATAAAATCTTTAGCAACAATATTTTGTTTTTTGGCTTTGGCTATTCTAAATCCATCTACCTGTGAATTGTAAAAATCAATAGATGATTTTATATTCTGAATTAATTTTTCTTTAGATGAATTATAACACCACGAATCACGATTTGTTTTTAATCCATTCGAATAATATGGAACAAAGAACGACGTATCTGCTTCATCGCCTTTTTTGTCACCAATTGGGATAAAAGTGTCAAAAATCGGGTTTCTTGGATTGATCCAGTCACCATCTGCATTTGGATGAAGGATGACCCATTTCATCTCCGGATTACCCACACTTCCAAAGTTCTTGATAATAGTAAGTTTCTCCTCACGTTTCAGATAATCGCCAATGTCATTGTAATATATGACGGCTTTCTGATTTTCCGATTGGTGTTTCTTCACGAGCAAAGTAATGGTAACCGGCGTTCTTGTTCCCTGACCAAATACATTATCCTTTTCTTTTTGCCTTAATTCTCCGGATGTTCTTGCATTTCCACGCAAATTGAAAACATATATCGAGAAAAATTCCTGTTCTAAATGTTTCCGAAATCCGTCCGTAGCATTTCCATCGATCCAGCTTCCGTTCGATACAAAACAGATGATTCCGCCCGACTCGGCACTCAGCCTGTCGGTTGACCATCTGAATGCCTTAATATACGAATCATATAATGAATTTTTATTTGTGGCTACTGAATCCTTTACATACGTATCCTCAACACGTTTATCCAGTTTAGGATACTTCAGATTCTGTGCATTGTCATTCGCTGATCTCTGACCTGCAGAATACGGAGGATTACTCATTATAACGGTGATTGGCGTCTTCTTCTGGACATTGACCCGCTCAT
>CAYSRP010000183.1:0-1885 GCA_964433475.1 uncultured Methanomicrobiales archaeon | reverse complement strand
AGAAGTGGTATATAATATTTTCCGTCCGTAAGGACGATATTTTTCCGGACGTATCATTTATTTATCGCACGTGTGCATGGTTTATATATGATGAGTGTGTTTTTTTCTCAAATCGGCAGGATTGGGCGTATTTTTATTTTGCACACTAATATTCATCAAAAAATTTGGGTGAAAATTGGTTTGAAATCGATCAAACTGGAATCGAAATGGCGGTTTTCGAGTGGAAAGTGAGAGGATTTTGGTGTGTTTCTTTTTTACTCTCCGGAACACCGGTTAATGCTTATGTTGCATTTAAGCGTTTCGATTTTCTCCACTCGCAGAGAAGGGGAGTTGCTATCTTTTGACCCGGACTTTTATCCGTATCCGCGTTCATTGAGTCGATTGTGTGTCTGCCCGGGTTTTGTGTACGGGGGTTTTGGGATGGGGGCATTTCCTATGCAGCGATATGCTCTCCGAAGCGCTTCGTTTGCCTGAATACGCGTGAGAAAAAAAGGTGAGGGGAAGTTTCCCGCGATAATCACGCCGTGCATCCTTTCAGGGTGCTTTCCGAATCAACGTAGATCCAATAGCCGTTTCCAAAGGTCATTAACCGCTCAGGGCCGTATGTGCCGGTTCCTCCGTTGATAATTGCAGGATCGTACATTCCGGCCGCCAGGTTCCATGGGATCATGGTTTTCCAGGAGCCGTTGAGACAGGCAAGCGCTGTTTCTGCTGTTTTTTGTTCATCAGCAGAGTAACCTACGGCGTTCCATCCGGGATAGAGGATTTTATCAGCAGTGGAAGCCGGATATGATGGATATGAGAGGGTAATGTCGGTTCCGGCTGCTGCATAGATCCAGTAGCCGTTTAGCGGACTGATGATCTCTGCTGCGGTTACCGGAGTCCACATTTCGGTCTGGGAGTTGTAGCCAAGGATGTTTTTGCCGCCGGTGTCTACACTGCCGAAGAGTGATCCGGCGGTGTTTTTGGTTGCGTTCAGCGTTTTTGGAACGGCGATGAAGTTCCATCCCTGTTTGAGAGGAAGCGTTGTGTCATTCGTTTTGCCGGTGATCCTGAATGTCAAATTCAACTCCCTGTCATCGTTGGCCGTATCATCAAGAGCTTTGATGACCTTCTCAAATGCCGGGAAACCTGAGGTATTCGATGTATTGACGAGGAATATATCTCCATCTCCTCCGGTTGGTTTTGCGGTGTTGTTTTGGAGGATGTAGACGCGGTTATTCATGGTCTCAATTCGAACGGGGGCAATATTGAATATGCCGTCATACATCGGGTGTTGAATTATCACGAAGCAGGAATCAGCTGAAAAACGCTCGGTTGAGAAGTTAATTTTATAGGTGCCATCCGCATTGATGTTGAAAAGGCGTGATATGGTATAGTGGTCAGTGAATGCGTAATAACGGAGATAACCTCCGGTATTTTCTGCAGTTCCAGTAATTACGACCTCATCACCTTTTTGGACATTTAATGAATCCGGGGTTGCGGTAAATAGCCAGGGTTCGGCTGTACATACATTGAACTTGATAATCTCTGAGCATTTGTATACTGAGGGGGTGTATGTGTTCAAAGTAAACTGTGAATCTGGTGAATCGTAAAATACGGCATATATTTTCCATATGCCGGGAGTGGCATTTGTGAGGGGAATATTACTTAGAATATCGGGATTCTTTGTGATATTGTATGAGTCAACGATGGATGTCCTATTGCCGTCCTGCGATACAAGTTTAAGTGCATAATACAGCCCGTTATCACCTGAAACGTTGAAATCGATCGTCTGATTCTTCAGGAGGTTTCGACCGGAAATCGGGATCGATGTATTGTTTAGATATCCGGAAAGAGCGATCTTGGGGTACTTCAATGTAAAGAGATCCGCAGGCGATGTGCT
>CAYSRP010000182.1:0-1893 GCA_964433475.1 uncultured Methanomicrobiales archaeon | reverse complement strand
ATCTTCGATGAGATCACAACACGGCTGAACGACGAGATGAATGCAGCACCGGTGAGCAGGGTCTCACGGGTGAAGAGGCAGATAAAGCCGAGCGTGACGAGACTTATTCAAAAGATCGTCGAAGAGTGACCGGCGGCGGAAAAACGGTCATCTCATTTCCCGTAGAGATGTTTGCTGACCCGGGCTGCACGGAACGTTTCTTTTTTCTTCAGGACGGTCAGGTCGACAGGGCCGTCATGATAGGAGGAGAAGAGAAGATACAGAAAATCAACGGTGATATCCATCGTTTCTTTTTTGAACCTCACTTCAACGGTGGTGTCGCCGGCAAATCCCTTGATGGAAAACCAGTCGGGTTTATCGAATTTGTAAAATCCTCCGCCGAGGTTAGGGACCTGTTCGATGCTCCCGAAGTTTCCCAGATAGAGAAAAAATTCCTTCGTTAAGGGAGAGTCAAGGAGAAACTCCTTCATGAACGAGCCGTCGGCACAGTATTTATGCTGGATCGACTGTTTAATCCGCATTTTGGGCGATCTCTCTTACGGCCTCAACTGCGAGACGGCATTCTTCATCTGTTGTCAGACAGGAAAGACTCATACGGATGCAGCCCTGCCCGTCATCTATGATCTTGTGTGCCAGCGGGGCGCAGTGAAGACCAGTACGGGTAATGATATTATATGCTCTGGCAAGGATGAATCCCGCATCATCGTTTGGGAGTCCGCGAATGTTGAAAGCAATGACCGGGACTTGAGGGGTTTCATGGTAGACGGTGATCTTTTCCTCTTTTTTGAGTTCCCGGATAATATATGCGGACTGTTGTTCCGCTTTGTCTCTGATCGCCGGGATCCCTTTTTCTTTGATGAACCGTACGCCGGCGGTGAGAGCGGCAAGGCCCGGATAGTTTTGTGTTCCTGCTTCAAACCTTTCCGGCATATCCCGAGGGTGAAATAACGACTGGGAGTTCGTGCCTGTCCCGCCGAATTTCACCGGAGAGATCGCCGATGGATCCCTCACATAAAATCCTCCGGTCCCGGGAACACCGAATAGTGCTTTGTGACCGGTGAATACAAAGGCATCGACCGGCAGGTGACGGAGATCAATGGGAATATGGCCGGCAGTCTGTGCTCCGTCCACGATGAAATATATGCCGTGGTCATGGAGGATATCACCGATCGCGGTAATGTTCTGGACGGAGCCGAGAACATTGCTGGCGTGCGTCATTACCATGAGCCGGGTGTCCTTCTGTATGGCATCTTCGACCGATTCAGGGCTGATCATTCCTTGTTCGAAGGGAAGAATAGAAAGCCCGATGCGGGCCATCCGTTGATATTCGTGGAGGGGTCTGAGAACCGAGTTGTGGTCCAGCGCCGTTGCGAGAACACCGCAGGTCTGTTTCTGACCCGCAAGGAACCCGGATATGAGGAGGTTTAAGGAATCTGTCGCATTGTGGGTGAAGATGATGTTTTCCGGATCGCCGGCTCCAAAAAGCGTAGAGAGTTCTTCTCTTGCCTGCGTACTATAGTCCTCTCCCTGTGTTCCCGTGGTTCGCCCGGATCCAAATACCGGAAGAGAGAGGGATCGCGAGATCGCTTCACTGACTGCGGGAGGTTTCGGCCAGCTGGTGGCAGCATTGTTCAGGTAGATGAGAGGGCGGGGATCATGCGCCATGTTATTGAAAATATCGTATCCCCGCAGGGATAAATGGTTGGATAGAGGGGGATTATGTGAGGGCAGGGTTTTTTTCAATAGGAGTTACGCGGTGTTGTGATATTGAACGAGAAAAACTGCTTTACTAATGAGATGTACTTCGAGTTCGTGTACGGCATTCGTTTTGACACAAGAGAAAAACCAACCGCGAATCGGCGCGAATCCCGCAAGCCTTTGGCTTGCTCCCAG
>CAYSRP010000181.1:0-1904 GCA_964433475.1 uncultured Methanomicrobiales archaeon | reverse complement strand
ATAAGGCTCAATCAATCACCTCCCCCTTAATTCTTTCGCTGATACGAATGAAAAGCTGTCACCTGTTACTTCCTGCGGCTTAGTCATTAGCTTCATTGTTTCGGTATGTGCTGTTAATAGAGCAGCGAATCCGTCGATCTTCCTGTATTTACCCTGCTTTGACGGCAACCAGTTACCATTTCTATCAGCAATAACTAATTTGACGTTGTTTATATACCACCGTAATAGGCGATTCTCATTGTGTACTACCTTGCCGTCAAGCAAAAGTTCTTTTAAGTCTTTAAGTGCTGGCGATAAGGTTAATGCACCTTGCCTGACAGGGATAGTCCAATCAGGACCGCCGTAAGCCGCTAAATCTTGATTCAGTCTGTAAGCATTAGCAGGGTCATAGCCAATACAAGCGATTGCGTATTTCTTCGACATTTTGATAAACCAATCGTAAACATCTTCTTTAGTGACGTAATCACCTTTGCAGATAGTCAAAAGTCCTTCTTTTGCCCATTCTCGCAGGTTGTCTGCCATATTTTCATTATCGAGTAATAGTTTTTTCTCTGGAATGAATGAGTGTGATAAGACAAATACTCGCCCATCATCAAGGGGAAATTCTAGGCATGAGGAAGTGAAGTCCTCGCTTGATGATAGGTCATAGCCGCCGACACAAACATGGCCTAGTAGGGATTCGGGGTCTATGTGGGCATTGTTGCGTTTTAAGACCTCTAGTGATACAAAAGATTGCTCATCTGCTTGCACGAATAGGTTAAGCCGTTTGGTAATAAAGTCGTTACGTTCGGCAGGAATGTGTTTGCGTGAGTTCCATTCCTCGATCATATCTTCAAGCTGGACAGATACGCCCATATTCGGGTTGGCTTTTATCCAATTATCAGGATTCTCAATGTCGTCATCCTCGTCAAGCTCGGCCATATAATAAAAGGTGCGCTCGTCTTGGATTACACCTTCAAGTACGTCTGCGCCTTTTTCGTACATATCCATGAGCGGGCCATCTAGTTGATAGCCTGCTGTTGTTATATAGATTATTAGGGGCTGCTCACGTGAAGCGGTGCTGTTTTTAATGACATTTATCATCTTGTAGTTCCGGAATTCGTGAATTTCATCAAATATCGAGAGATGAGAGTTCAGTCCGTCTAGTTTCTCTGAATCGCTTGCTTGTGGCTCGATTTTTGAGTTTGTTGCATCAAAGTAAATGGCATCCCGCAAAGGTCGAAAGTGTTTTTTGAGTAAAGGCGACATATTTATCATAGCCTTACACTCGTCGAATATCACTCTAGCCTGCTTCATGCTGTTGGCTAATAAATAAACAAATGCCCCTCTTTCGCCGTCTTTAGAGCAGGCATAGTTTGCAATAGCTGATGATTTTACTGATTTTCCTTGCTTTCTGGCCACAAAAATGAGTGCTTCTCTGAATCTACGTAGGCGAGTATCTTTGTGCACCCATCCGAATATTGAGCCAATCCAGAAGTGATCCCAGGGTTCAAGTTTGAGCTGCTTGAATCTACCTTGTGACGGTTTGCAGAATTTCTCCATGAAGCCGATAACGCGATAGGCTTTATCTTCATCAAATATATACGGAAATTCATCTGTGCCGGCTCTTTTTAGGTCGTTTAGATGACGTTGGCAGGCTAGTTTTACCTTTTTACTGGCGGTTATTTTACCGTTTAGTACGTCTTTTGCGTATTGAGTTGTTTTAATAAGCCTCGAAGTCGTCTTTTTCGTTTTCTTCGCCATCTTTACCACCGCCTACCGCTTCTTTACGTTGGGCAGCAGTTAAGCCTAATGATTTCAAAAGATTGTTTAGCGTTTGTACTGTCTTGGTTAATTCTATTGCGAGAGGGTTTTTGACGTAGTTTGTTGCCCCGGCTTTGTTTGTGTACTCCATCATCAGGTCT
>CAYSRP010000180.1:0-1905 GCA_964433475.1 uncultured Methanomicrobiales archaeon | reverse complement strand
ATAACAGATGCCGCCTTGCATGCTCGGTGTAGACCAGATTGAAGTCGGCAATATGATCAATGATTTTCCGGTTGATCTCTTCAGGAACGTTCTGGTCAAAACATCTATTCCCGGCTTCCATATGATAGATCGGAATCTTCAGCCGCTTTGCAATGATGCCTGCAATACTGCTGTTGGTATCCCCGAGAATCAGAACAGCATCCGGTTTTACTTCTTTCATAACTTCTTCTGCTTTAATTAGGATCTCACCCAGAACATGACCGAGAGAGGTGGTATTAACATTCAGGAAGTAATCGGGTTTTCTGATGCCGAGCTCCTTAAAGAAAATCTCATTCAGTTCATAATCATAATTCTGACCGGTGTGGACAATAATCTGGTTCACATATTTGTCCAGCTCCTGCGTGACACAAGCCACGCGTATAATCTCCGGACGGGTGCCCAGAATCGTCATTACTTTCAAAGAACTCTTATGCATCATACTTCCTCATAATAGGTATCCGGGTCATTTGCATCGAAGAACTCATTGATCCAGAAAAGGGTGAGAAGTTCTTCGTTTCCAACATTTTTTATGTTATGTGTGTAATATATCGGCATATCAATATATGCCGGTTTGGTACCGCTCACATGATATTCATGCACCACATCAGTTCCAACCCGGCGCATCTGAATGATGGCTTCGCCTTTTACCACACAGAATCGCTCAATCTTTCGCAGGTGATAATGGTTGCCCCGGGTTATGCCGGGCACGGTTGTAGAAAATGATGTCTGTCCCCCAGTCATCTCTTTCATTACTTCGACAAATGCCCCCCGGGCATCGGTATGGAGTTCGGGATACATGGGGTATCTATTCATACAAAACGAGCGAAAAGTATTGAACAGTGCCACATCAAAAACATTGGCAAGTTTTGGAATCATGCCCTGCTCAAAATACATGGATTTGTATTCCCTGAGCTTAGCAAGGAGACCAGTAACCGTAATCTTTGTTACAGGGTCCGGAGATACGGTTGCAGATTTTTCAGCAGAAAACTCTTTGATGATCGCCTTAGCCAAATCACCAACATAAATCAGTTTCATGGCTGCATCAACATTGATTTGCGGTTCCTCGCCATGAGTTAGCTGATGACAGAATGTCGCTACGACTGAGTTATAATAAGGTTTTCCAAACGGACCAAAAACGTTGGGAATAATGAGATGGGTGAAAACAGCATTATGTATCTCTGCCCATTCTTCGAATAAGGAGGCTCCAAGTTTCTTGGATCTGCCGTATGGATTCTCCAATGCCTCCTGCGTCGAAGAGGAAAAGATGATGTGGGGAGAAACATTGGCGGTTTCCATGGCAGAAATCAGTTTTTCCACCAGGGAGATATTGATTGCATAAATTTCTTCGTTGGAACCACGGTTCATAGCTGCAAGATGAACGATTACATCACAGTTCCGAACAAACTCCTGAAGTTTTGTAGGATCGGCAAAATATTTTTTCTCAAAGGGAATTATCTCATATTGATCTCTCTTAAGCAGAATATTTTGCAGGAGATGATAGCCGATAAATCCATTCTGACCGGTGATGCCAATGCGAAGTGTCATGGGTATTATACGAGAGGATATTTGAGAGCGTTCTGTATTTCACGAAGCGAGAGAAGAAGGTCTTTCGTTTCCTGCAGGCTCAGACGCCGAGTGTTAGCCGAGTTATAGTCTTCAGTCGGGATAGGTACTTCCTGTCCTTTCGAGTAGTATTGGTCGTAATCAATCTTCTCCAGATTTCTAATCCGGTAGTAATCATCATACTCCACCGCTTTCATGAGCTCCTCTTTTGTGACTAGAGTCTCATGCATCTTTTCACCTTCACGGATGCCGATGGATTTGATCTCAGTATCCGGTTTGAAAAGATCACGCATTGCTTCAGCC
>CAYSRP010000179.1:0-1943 GCA_964433475.1 uncultured Methanomicrobiales archaeon | reverse complement strand
ATATCTGCGTGATTCCGGTGATTTCTGATTGACATGACTGCCGAAAGGTAATTTCCCGGACCGTTTATTACCCCGACGCTGATCCCTTATATACAGACCGGGCACAAGTGATTTCTGCCGCACCCTCTGTTATCAGGCGGGAAAGTGATCCATACAATCAAAATAGAGGCATATGACCGGGATATTTTTATAATTTTATGAAAATTCCCGGGTCAAATCATTTACTATCCAAACGCTATTATTTGTGCAATCCAAATTATACTCTGTGGGTTGTGAGATCGGATGACATCCAAAGAATCAAAAGAAGATACAAAAACTCTGATAGCAACTGCTGATACAAATAAGAAAAGATCCGGCGCCAAAAGCAAAACATCGAAAAAGAAATCTTCGAAAAAAAATGACCTGAAAATAAAAGCTTCAAAGAAAACCCTGAAAGAACTCAAGGAAAAACAGGCTGAAGAAACCCTCATAAATCACTGCATATCCATGAGCAATTATATTGCTAATCAGAATGCTATTGAAAACCTGATGGATGAAGTCATTGATGAACAGAATGATGACATTAGATCCAGCCTCATTACAGATGAATTTCTCAGGGGCTTTCAGGAATCCGAAGAGTATGCATCTGCCCTCAAAGCATACAGAAAGAGACTGGAAAGCGGCAATATCCCGGGATAAGAGACACAAAAATAAAAATACGGATCATGGTAATTCCCGTGTTGATGTCGTAAATTTATGCGCGTAACTTCGACAAACACAGAACCGCCCTTTAGGCAATAACATAATTTGAATAACGAACCACAGGTTTATAATAATTCTACATGATAAATAATGTATAATTAAGATTTGCAGGATTTCAGTCTGCAAATGAGACAAATACAGGAGTACCGACATGTCAGTCAAAGCAACGAAAATGCTCTCTGAAGCAGATGGGTATGACCTTCTGCGTCAGTTTAATGTACCTGCGCCGACTTTTGAAATCATCCAGAACCCGGATGATGCAGCAAAAGCCGCAACAAAAATCGGTTATCCCGTAGTAATGAAAATCGTATCACCCCAGATCATCCACAAAAGTGATGCAGGCGGGGTAATCGTTGGGATCAAAACGGATGCCGAAGCAAAAGACGCATTCGATAAAATCGTAACTTCCGTTAAAAAATTTGATAAGACGGCAGAAATCAAAGGGGTCATCGTCGAAGAGATGGCAAAGCCCGGACTTGAGCTCATCATCGGCGGAAAAATCGATCCGGCATTTGGTCGTGTCCTCACATTTGGACTTGGCGGAACGCTGGTCGAGTTCTTTAAAGATGTAGGTATACGGCTTCTTCCCTGCAGTGATGAGGATATCCGAAGTCTGATCCGCCAGATAAAGGGATATACACTTATCAAAGGATATCGAGGCGAGACACCGAAAGATGAAGAATTTTTGTTCCAGACATTAAAGAATGCCTGTGAGTTCTTCGAGAAGAACGAAAACGTTGTTGAGTTTGATATCAACCCTCTCCGACTCTACGAGAAAGGAGGGTGCGCTGTCGATGCACGGGTTATTGTTCAGGATGAACCGGTAGTAATGCCGGCACACTATGACCCGGCAAAGATCGTCCCGCTCGACTACTATAAACCAAGTAGTGTTGCGGTGATAGGTGCATCGGATGACCCGACCAAAATGGGATATGCGGTGTTCCGCAACCTTCTGCAGTTCCCGGGCAAAGTATATCCGGTAAATAATAAACGTTTCGAGATCCAGGGCGTCAGATGCTATCCGACCCTTGCTGATATCCCGGGATCCATTGATATGGTAGCCATCACCGTTCCTGCCCAGCTCGTTCCCGGGATCATGGGCGAGTGCGGTCTGAAAGGCGTGAAGATGGCTATCGTTATCACTGCGGGATTCAAGGAGATGGACGAGGACGGACGTGCCCTTGAGAACCGCATGGTCGAGA
>CAYSRP010000178.1:0-1945 GCA_964433475.1 uncultured Methanomicrobiales archaeon | reverse complement strand
GCTTTACCTCTTCGTATCATATTTTGCACCTCCTGATCTATATATATCAATTAAGATTCAAACTCACATATATCTTTTGCCTGAACTCTGCAGGAGCTGAACTCGAAAAACAGTAGTATCTTCTCTTCTTGATCAAACACGGTTGCACACCTTCCGATCCCCTTTAAGATCGTGTCCCGCCTGCCTGATATTTTTCGTTTTTGTGTGATGGATGCATCCGTCCAAAAGCATCCCTTAAACGAAACCAAAGTACACCAAAATTTCGCGTCCGGTTACTCACGGATCAGCGGGTAATACCCGCCGTTCTTTGCAGCCCCCCGAAACTCGACTCTGCCGTTTGCTTTGAGAACACGAATATACCGTTCAACACTGGACCTGCTCTTACCCGTCATCTCTGATAATTTCCCAGTATTGAGACCCGGCTGATCAGTAATCAGTCTGAATACTGCATTTACCCCTTCATTCTCTTTACTGCTCTTCAGAGTTACACCTTCATTTTGTGTATTTACTCCTTCATGCAGTGCTGTTGACTCCCCAAACAGTCTCAGGACATCCTTCTCAGTTTCGGCGATCCTGTCGGCGATGAATTCGATGAAGGGTCGTGTATCTTTATGAGCAAGTTCCAGGGATTCGACATATTCATGCCGCAGTATCGGCGGGATGATGCAGATCTGATATCCTGCACGTAATAATGCCAGGTTCATGATGAGTCTCGCGACCCGTCCGTTACCATCGATGAACGGATGGATGAAGACGAATCTCTGATGAGAGAGTGCTGCAAATCGAACCGGGTCCATGTTTTTTTCATTTTCATTGAACCAATCGATGTATTCCCTCATTTTATCCGGGATCCGATCCGGTTTTGGTAAAGGGTAATGGCTTCCGGTCACAACAACAAGCTCTGTCCTGTAGACACCTGCATTGTCTTTGTCTATCTGGTCATAGAACAACCGGTGCAGTGTTTTGATATGTTCTTCGGTTATTGTTTTGGTCGAAAGGATGTCGTAGATGTATCCGTATGCTTTGGCATGACCCAGTGCTTCATAGACATCACGCAGCGGTCTGCCGCTGACGGTGAGTCCATCTTCTATGATGACCTTAGTTTCCGATTCGGTAAGACTGTTTCCTTCTATGGCATTGCTGGTGTAGGTGAGACCCACACGGAAGTATTCCTTTAATGAAGCGAGTGTTTCCGGGGGAAACGGACGTAATGCGTCTATACGTTTTTTATAATATCTGCATTTTTCAAAGATATCCGTCATGGTGATCACAGAAAAAGACCCGGCAGCATGCAGGCATTCAGGTGCTGCTTTCGTTGTATACTCTATTGGTTTTATGGCATCAAATAGCTATTTCAAAGATCATGGGTATCATAGAGTGAGAGGTATTTGCACTGTCAGGATGAGAAAAACAGTTTCCATTTTGTGTTGTAATGTCCATCTCTTAATGCTGTACTGTGCTATGACACAACGCCGGGCGTCTGAAATACCTGCCCCGTGACCGGTTGGCAGGCAAAGCCTTGTGAGCAAATCTTTGATTTGCGATTGCGGGTCGGAGATGCAGATCTCCAGCCGGCTCAGGAAACTCATACTCCTGTTCCTCGGTTTTCTGATTATGCTCTTTGGCAAACTCGTTGATGAGGCGGGGACCTTTAGGTCCCTTAGCCAAGCAAATCTTTGATTTGCGAGCTTCCTTGCAGGGCAGAGGTGAACACACCTCTGCCGGCATGTATCAGGTATCCAAAATTCCTGTTCGCCAAATCAGTACGGCAATTATCTGAGCTGCGTAGAACTGTTGTGGAACCCATATCAGTATTGATACTTTTATCATCAGTTATCCTTTTTAGAATATTTACCGTGACATTTACCGTGACATGTATTATTGTTTTTTCCCCGGCATATTGATGAGAATCTCCCAATGACCGGATTTATCAGAACCAATACGT
>CAYSRP010000177.1:0-1952 GCA_964433475.1 uncultured Methanomicrobiales archaeon | reverse complement strand
TTCGGCGCCCTCAAACCCGTCACCCACAAAATGGGATACCACATTCTCCGGCACGAATTCAAAGAAGCCGTTGACCTCTACGTCGGCGGATGCTTCCCCCACGAATCCGAAGAAATACAAAACTCCCGCAAAGCATTCGCCGAAACCGGAGATGCAAAAACCGCTCTGTATGCCCTTCCGGTCTGGATGTCCTACGAACGGATCATGCTTGATTCCCTCATGGGAAAACCCGGAGATTACGGAGCTGCACTCCAGGCACTCCCCCCCAAACTCCTCTCCATGTTCGTATCCGCCTATCAGTCCTGGCTCTTCAACATAGCCCTTTCCAAACGGTGCGAAAACGGCATGGCACTCAACGAACCGCAGATCGGCGAACACCTGATCTTCACCAATGACCGGATCGACACCGTCACGGAAAAGAATATCCAGACCGCCCGCCAGCACATGAAACGCGGAAGATGCTTCGTCGTCGGCTGGATGCCGGGAAAGACCCTCCCCGTCGCTCCCGGACCACTTGAGGAGACCATGACCGCCCAGATGGAAAAAGACGGCATCTCCATGCAGAGTTTTGCCGAAGCAGCGGAATTTGTCAAAACCAACTTCGACGGAGCTCACAGAAAGATCTCGCTCGCGACCGAAGTGACAACATCCGTCAACGGAAACGATGTGGAACTGGACTTCATTCTCCCGCCCGGTCATTACGCCACAACGGTCGCACGGGAATTCATGCAGGCTGCACCTGAAAAAATGGTGTGAGCTTCTTTTTTTAGCAGACAACATTTTGCGATAATTTTATGGACCGGGACAACAATTTCGTTACTATGAAGAAAGATGTGTTTTTGCTGGTGATTATTCTGATCATCGCCGTTATTTCAACTGCCGGATGCACGACTCAGGTCATACATCTCGATACTGACAAAGAACCATACACATCAGCGACGCCGGAGATCGGCGGGGTCTTCAACATGTACGCCTACGATGACTTCGTCATGTGGGAGTACATCGTCGAGACTGAAGGTAAAATAATCTACGGAATCAATTTTAACGAAGGAGCCATCCCGCAGGATGACTGGAAAGCGAAGAGCGAAGAAGCACTCGCCGCCGTCAGAGAGTATCACGCGGCCAAGTACGCGGACGCATTCGAAATAAAGGACGTGACGATCCGCGAACAGTACGAAGACGGTCTGCATAAAGCCTACTGGACATACTTGTCACCCGATGAACTGACGTTCTCGGTAACGACATGAGAAGCCGGCGTAAACAGAATGGCGGCCGCAGGATACCGTTCACCGCGAAAAAAGGTTAGTTGTTTGGAAGATTTTCTTCGATGATCACGGTCCCAAGAGATCCGTCAACGGTGGCGGTTCCCTTTGACGGAAGGGTTCCGTCCAGACGGTCAACCGTCGGGATCTCCGAGATTATTGCCCCGATCGCGATGATCGTTTCGCACTCGGTATTGATTATCGCCGCCGGGGCGACATTGTTCTTCATCAGAGCATATAATACATAGGAGCCGACGGTCGAACCTTTTCCATACGGGAAGACGAGGACTTTGCCGGCGACTGATTTGCCGAAGAGCGGGTGGGATTTATCGATGACGACGCCGGTCCTCGGGTCGACACCGCCCAGAAATGATATCGGTGCGTCTGTTATGAGGAGTTCACCCGTCCCGATCCCTTTTGCAATGCTGCGTCCCTGTAATGTCATGAATAATAGTATGAGAGAGGACGTTTTATAGTTTTACCAATTCACTGTTCTGATCCTGAATACTCTCTTTGGAGAAAAACTACGATCTCACACACGCCATTCTTTTTAATGTACCAAACCTATATTTTACCATACGATGACAGCATTTCAACATGGTTTATTGGATGAGCAGCCGGTTTCCCTGACGGTGAACGGACGGGGGCTCGCGACCGTGATGATGCTGAAAGATATGGCCAAGGAATTTG
>CAYSRP010000176.1:0-1966 GCA_964433475.1 uncultured Methanomicrobiales archaeon | reverse complement strand
GGGCTCGCGGGTAATGGATGGAATCTATTCACCCTCGCTGGCGCCTTTGATGTAGATCAAGGCGATAACCTCATAATTCTGGTAGAAAGGAATTTTGGTGGCAGCGGTGCCAGCACAGCCGGCGGCAGCTCTGCCGGCGGTGGTATCCACTCCACCGCTACCCCTGGCGGCCACCTTACCTGGAATGCCGATAATAACCCTCCCACCACCAATGGCACTGTAGCTGCAAACCGCCCCAATGTAACAATCACCTATACTACTTTTGCGGCCGATACTGCTCCTAACCCCGCAGTAATAAGTAGCCCCAGCAACGGAGCTATCGGCATTACGCCCTTCACTACCCTGAATTGGAATAGCGGTGGTGGTGCCCCTTCTGGCTACAAACTGAGCTTTGGCACAAACAATCCGCCCAGTAATATCGAAAACAACCTGGATCTACAAGCTGCTACCAGCTACACTCCAGATCCTATCCTGGCTTATAATACCACTTACTACTGGCAGATAATCCCATATAATACCTTTGGTAATGCTACGAATTGCCCCATCTGGAGTTTTAGCACGCATGCCGATCCTTCTATCACTGCTTTGCCTTACACGCAGACTTGGGATGATGTCACCGTGCCCAATCTGCCTTTTGACTGGAGCAAGATCGTAAACTCTACAAATGCGGGAGCCCTGGTGGCGACCTATGCTTCCTCACCAAACAGCGCCCCCAATAGCGTGCGCTTTTACAACCCCAGCGATGCTGATGCGCAGCTCTATTTGGTCTCTCCGCCTTTCGCAAATGCTATCGATATGAGCACTATCCGCATTAAAGTCATGGCCAAAGGCGGCGCAAACTACTCTTTGCAAGTAGGCACCATGAGCAATCCCACCGATCCCGCCACCTTTGCTCTGGCTCAGGACCTTGCGGTGGTATCCAACTGGAATGAATATGTGATAAATCTCACCTCCCACACTGCAGCAGGGCGCTATATCGCTTTCAGGCACGGTCTGGGTGCCACCTCCCGCAGCGTCTATGTGGATGATCTTAGCTTTGAGCTGATCGCTCCGAACGATCTGGCCGCTGTGACTATTTCAGGAAACGCTACTCCCAGCGTGAATGCTCCCGCAAATTTCACAGTAGATGTCTTTAATAATGGTACTGCCTCTCAAAATACCTACACCGTAAAGCTGATGAACGGCGAAGGGGTAGAGCTTGCTTCTGTACCTGGACCTGCGATTTTGCCCGGAGACACTCTCCCCATCACTATTTCCTGGACTCCCACCCAGGAAGGTCCAGCGATCATATATGGCAAAGTGGTCCTGGCCGGCGATGTGAATGCCCTCAATGATGAAACTCCCCAGATGGCAATCTCGGTACAGCCCGAAGGCGTCTTTAGCGTCACCATCGGCGAAGGTGATCGCAATGAAGGTGTACCCTGGGAATTCTTCTACAAATGCAGTCTCTTTCAGACTCTGTATTATCAGGCTGAAATGAGCATGTTTGGCAGCATTACCGCCTTGAGTTTTTACAACAACTTTACGAATTCTCTTACCGATAAACCGATCAAGCTCTGGCTGGGCTCTACCACCGCAGAAGACCTTTCTGCGGGCTGGATAGATCCCACCACTCTCACTCAGGTTTATAATGGCACCATGAATTTCCCCTCGGGAGAAAATACCATCATGATCCCGCTGCAGGTCCCCTATACCTATGCCGGCGGCAATCTGGTGCTCTATGCAAATCGGCCGCTGGATACACAGTATCATAGCTCCAGCGATGATTTCAAAGCCCAGACTGTAGGTACGAACCGTGCCCGTAAGCTGAATAGCGATACTATAGATTATGATCCTATGGCGCCTTCTGCAGCCGGCACTCTGTCTGGCACCTTCCCCAAAGCCACCTTCATCATGACTCCTCTCAGTGATGAACCCTTGTTTGTGGTCTCGCCTTCCGAGCAGGATTTTGGCAAGGTCTTACTCT
>CAYSRP010000175.1:0-1986 GCA_964433475.1 uncultured Methanomicrobiales archaeon | reverse complement strand
ATTTCTTTTCTTCTTCGGTGAGCGGTATGCCAAGCTTTGGGTCTGGACAATAGCGTGGGTCTGTATTTACACTTGGAAAAGCTTCTTCGCTGTAATCGTCATACAGGATTCCCATTCCCGCTATTCTGCCGCCGTTTCTAAAGCTTGTTTTCATGCGCTCGTTGGCGTGCCCTCGCCGGTTGGCGTTTCTTCTGTCGCTGTTGGTTTTCATTTGTCCCCCTTACAATTCCAACTTGAGCATATTTCGCTCTCTGGTGTACTTTGTAAATGCCTTTCTGTCCCTAGC
Source organism: uncultured Methanomicrobiales archaeon (assembly GCA_964433475.1). Taxonomy (GTDB): domain Archaea; phylum Halobacteriota; class Methanomicrobia; order Methanomicrobiales; family Methanocorpusculaceae; genus Methanocorpusculum. The sequence goes on along the minus strand of CAYSRP010000175.1, from coordinate 1,700 downwards.
TTCAAGCGCTTTGTCGATGAGCTTGTCCAGTTCCTTAATTCGGCCTTTAATGTCGTAAGTATCTTGCTCGTTAATGTCGCTGATGCTCAGTGGCTCGTCGGTGTGCGCTAGCCGCCACATTTGGATGATTACTTCCTTGATGTCGTCCTCGGTGCAGCCCATGCTGTGTAGCTCACATAGTAAAGATATAGCTGTATCTAGCGTATCTTTTTCCATGGGTTATTCTCCTTTCACGCTACATATTTGATTAGATATTCAGATACAATCTTTCCGTAAATTTCACGGAGTTTCTTGTCGCTGTCTATGATGTCCATTTTGTTGGCTTTCTTTATGGCTGTTGCACTCATGCCCTCTTTAAGCATTCTTGACCGTTTGTTATCTAGCCGCCTTTCGAGTAATACCCCCGCCCTTTGCTCTAATATTTTGTAAGATTCAGCACGGATCTCTTGATATTTGTTGTAGCCTATTGCTTGTGATATTCTGTTTAGCTTGCGGTTAATATCCGCTCTCCAATTATCCGGTTCGGAAATGACGGCCTCTTTGATGTTCCCGATGGTTCCGGTAAGTTGATGGACTTGTCCTTTTAGTTCTTTCATTGATTGGGCCTGCATGATGATTAAGTCCTCAATGGATTGGGGCTTGTCCTGTCTCATAGCAAGCTCAATAAGCCTTGCCCTGATTACGGCATCATATCTAGCGGCAAGTTGCAAAACGCCCTCTTTTGATAACTGGTAACATGGCCTTTTTTCGCCTTTAGCATCGGTGTATTCAACCAATCCAAATTTGGATTCGTAAGAAACGCCACCTATTTTAAGTTTTTCTGCCTCGTCCCGAATATCTCGCATGATGTGTGCGTGTTGTTTTCCTGTCGTTTCTGCTATTTGCATTGATGTGATAGGTTTCGTTGAAATAATTAATTCGTTCATGGCTTGTCCTCCTTTTTAGTCAAATGACTAAATTTAAGATTAAAAAAATTAGTCAAGTATTTCCGATAGAGACAGTTCTGCCCCGGATTTCATTTGAATGTACGCCCGAATTTTCCTTGCGACAGACAGCTTGAAATCAACATTTCCAACGATGATTGAGCAGATCGCAGACGGTGAAATGCCTATATATCGGGACAGTTCTTCATACGTGATGTCGTGTTGTCTCAATTTCCCTGCCAGCTTGTCCTGTCTTGGAAATTTTTTGTTGCTTCCCTTTGCCATTTGTTTCCCCCCTAATTCAAATTTTACCTTGTGACTAAATTATAGCACTTTAATTTTTAGCCGTCAAGGGAAATTTTCAATTATTTTTTTCTTTTACGGTAAAATAATTATTGACAATGTATTATATAGAGTGTATAATGTCGTAAAAGTACAAGAAGGGAAGTAGGAAACATGGATTTTGCAAGCCGTTTAAAGGAATTAAGAACTGAAAAAGGACTTACCCAAACTGAACTAGGTGAAAAAACTGGGCTTAATTATTCCACAGTAAGCGACTACGAAAGAGGAAATAAGAAAGACCCGTACATGTCTACACTTAGAACGCTGTCTACATTCTTTGATGTGTCAATAGATTACCTTATCGGTGAAAGCAATATAAGGAATAGCGATATAATAGAGAGATGTCAGGAATTATTAAAGAAATTAACAGACGAAAACGCAAAAAAGGTCTATAGTTATGCTGAATTTTTAAGAGGTGAACAGGATGGCCGGAAC
>CAYSRP010000174.1:0-1995 GCA_964433475.1 uncultured Methanomicrobiales archaeon | reverse complement strand
GTAGCATTAGGCAGGGCCTTATGAATCATCAGCGCGAAAGGAGTGACATGGGTTCTGACCCCGTTCACCATCTTGTCAGCATCCTCCAGATTGAGCTGGGAACGGTGGGCCTCATCTGAGATGACGATGATGTTGTTCCTGTCCGACAGGGCCTCGTCGCCATCTGAGAATTTCTGGATGGTAGTAAGGTAAACTCCTCCCGATCTGCATCCGGAAAGTTTGTTCTTCAGATCCTCTCTGGAGGAGATGGAGACGATGTTGTCATCCATCAGAAATCTCTTGGATTTAACGAACTGGCTATGCAGCTGGATATCCAGGTTGTTGCGGTCAGTGATGACAACGATTGTGGGATTCTTCATCTCTTTGGAGGTCATCAGAAGACGGGAGAGGAACAGCATGGTGTAGCTCTTACCGCAGCCGGTCGTGCCGAAGTACGTTCCCCCTTTTCCATCCCCCTCGGGCTTCATATGCTTCCGGATGTTTTCATAAAGGGCATTGGCACCGAAGTACTGAGGATACCGGCATACGATCTTCAGATTGTTTCCCGAGTCGTCCGGGAAATAGATGAAGTCCTTGATTATGGACAGGAACCTCTTCTTTTCGAAGACCCCGTCCATTAAGATCTCGATGTTGTCGATCCCTTCACTCGCCGCATCTTTGCTGTTCGCCTTGTTCCAGGAGTAAAAGTTCTCGTAATTAGAAAAATGCGTTCCTATGCGGGAATTCACACCGTCGCTGATGACGCAGAACGCATTATACGCAAAAAGATCACTGATATCACGGACATAGCGTTCGCATATCTGTTCATAGGCATTGTAAAGCGTAGCGTTCTCATTGGTGGCAGACTTGAACTCGATGATCACTAGAGGAATTCCGTTGACGAATACCAATGCATCCGGCCTGCGGGTTTCCTTCGGTCCTTGGATGCTGTATTGATTGATGATTTTGAAGATATTATTGTCTGGATGCTGGAAATCGATGAAATCGACATGCAGCGGTTTCTTGCCTTCCTGCATCCTTTTCATATCGATTCCGTTGCAGATCTTCCGGAAGGTCTGACGGTTGTTTACGTAATCCCCTTGGTCAAGTGTAGCAAACGTCGCCTGGATGTAGTATAATTCTCCCTCGTCTAAATCCGGATATCTGTTCTTCAAATAGGATTGGAAATCCGAAGTGAGGAGGATCTGCCTAGGATCTCTTTCGATAGTTGTCCCAAGAATATGTTCATACCCTCTTTCTTCGAAGAGTTTCATAAACAAATTCTCAAGATTTTCTTCGTTGAACATTCTTCATCTTCTCCAGGTTAAATGATTGTTTAGTTAAGTAATTGGATATTTGAAAGATCTACTTCCCCTGACATTAATCTTGGAAGCAGATTATTTCTCATTTCGACTAAAGAATTGGATTGATCCGTAATTTTTTCAGAAAAGTCTAGTATTGGATCGGCAACTGATGTGAACATATCCATATGTTTCACATCAGGCACCGGCATTGGAGCATCTAGCACATCTTCTTTGGATATTGACAATACAGTAGTGCCGTTCGCTGATGATTCACATATTCCGTGAAATTCCTCAGTACGCAAATAATAATAGAGGAATGAACGCGGCACCTTTACATTTCTAAAAGCAAACAAATGGTGGGAAAATAGAATATCGCCATCATAATCAGGAACAATAATTGGGCTGCCAAGAATGACACGATCATAAGTCATATCGGTATTAGCTATGATAATGTCCCCTGGCTTCACAGTATTTTTTTCTTTATATTCTCCAACATATGCCTTATTTTTATCGAAACGATATCCTCCGCCTGGTCTCACATTGCCTAGATTTATCAATGGTATGCCTACATCGCTCAACCCCTCTCCTTTATATGATAATCCTTTTTGAACATCACAATAATTGCCCAATTTGTCATATTTTGTATGAGAATCATCTAAAATCAATTTCTTGAAAAGTGATTTCAATAATGCATCTAAATCGGCATTTATCT
>CAYSRP010000173.1:0-2027 GCA_964433475.1 uncultured Methanomicrobiales archaeon | reverse complement strand
ATGTGTCGGGATATGCTCTTAAAACACAGGAAAATGGAGACTGCGTGTTTCTGGATGAAAAGAGACGATGCAAAATCTATGATCAGCGGTTTGCCATCTGCCGGGTGTATCCGTATATGCTTCACCGCGAACCCGACGCCAGAGGTAAAATCGACTGGCGGCAGATCTCGGGTCTCGACGAGCACGGAACGTATGACTGTCCAATATCCGATGAGGAATGTTCCGAAATCGCCCGGGAGACGATTTCATACGAGACCGCGTTTCTTGAACAGGAGATCGCGTTTCACAAAGCCGTTCTGCAGAAGTTTTCCGACGAAGGCATTCGATTTGTGAGAAAGGATCATGATGCCCGGGTCCGGGCATTTCTGAAAACAGGGAAGGCGACGGTGTTTGTCTGGGACGGATCGGATCTCGTAAAAGAAGAGTTGTAAAAAAATTAGTGGATTTTTGCGACGTCGTTGAGGAAATTTTCAATGACGTCACGGGTCACGTGGGGCATCACGACAAATCTGAGATGTCCTGCACGGGTATGTGAAACGATCCATCCTTTTGGCACCGGCCCTTCTTCGAACGTGGCGACATTCATCACCGGATCGACGGCACGGGTGTAGCCGAATGCCTCCATCCCTTCGACCAGACGGCGGGTGTTTTCCATACAGCCGGCAACGACTGCTCGGAATCCCTCTCGTCCGAGGAGTTTGATCACGGCATAGGCGCCGGCCACATCAGCTCCCGGTCTGGTTCCGGCAAGGGTGCATTCCTTCTTTACGGTCAGATACGGCGTATCGACGTTGAGCGTTCCGAATTGTTCCGGTTCACGGAGAAGCAGACATCCGCAGGGGATCGTACTCATGCCCATCTTGTGCGGATCGAGCGAAATCGAGGAGACGCCCTTGACATTGAAGTCGAACGGTGCCGGGTTTGGCAGGAACGGAATCACCATTCCGCCGAATGCTGCATCAACATGGAAGAACAGATCGTTTTCGACAGCAATCTTTCCGATCCTCTCGACATCATCGATCATACCGTATTCGGTCGTACCGGCGATTGCTGAAACCGATATGGTATTTTTGTCGACCATCTCTGCCATCTTATCGCAGTCGACGGTGTAATTTTTCCCGTAAGGGACCGTTCGCATCTCAAGTCCGAGCAGGTCGCAGGTCTTGTCGAACGAAAAATGTGCCGATGCCGGAACGACGATGTTGGGTTTTTTGATTTCGGGCTTCAGTTTTTTTGCGATACGGATCGCCTGAAGGTTCGATTCAGTCCCGCCCGAGGTCGCGTATCCACCCGCGTCAGGGTGATGCATGAGTTCACCAAGCGAATGAACCAGACGGTCTTCGATCTTTGTTGTGCCCGGGAAAAGTCCCGGGTCGCCAAGATTCGTTTCGCTAAACATTCCATGTACGAAAACCGCAATTTCGTGCGGAATCGTACACATCGAACTGAGGATATGGTCGTGATGCAAATCCTCTGCCCGATATGCGGATAGGAGGGAGATGACCTCCTCCCTTTTGCATCCTTTCTCCTCCATGAATAATCACGCTGAAAAATTATGGGTTAGTTTTTCTTCAGTGCTGCATTCAGAATGATCTGTTTTTCCGTTTTTGCTACGGTTTCTCTGATCTTCTGGATGGCATCGATGTTTGCCGAAACGCTTGTAATTCCTTTGTGCACTAACTGCTTGACGAACTTCGGATCGGATCCTGCCTGACCACAGATCGAACACTCAACACCGGCTTCTCTGCACTGAGAGATACAGTTCTCAATGAGGCGTAATACTGCCGGGTGAGTGGGTTCGTACATCTCGCCGATCAGACCATTGTTCCGGTCAACTGCAAGTGTGTACTGGACAAGGTCGTTCGTTCCAAAGGAACAGAAGTCGATGCCTGCTTTGATGAACTCGTCGATGATGATCGCCGATGCGGGGATCTCGACCATGATACCAAGATCCATGTTGTCCACATCGAGACCCCATTCGCGGAACGACTCTTTTGCTGCAAGGAACTCGCGCGGGTGCTGGACGA
>CAYSRP010000172.1:0-2070 GCA_964433475.1 uncultured Methanomicrobiales archaeon | reverse complement strand
AGATTTCGCCTCTTCATCCTGATATACTGGCTTCTCTTGGGAATCGTCCTCGTCGGCATGTGGTCCCTCCTGTACGACGGCATCATCCCCATAGACGCCGTCTCCCTCACCTCTGGCAGCACCCCCTTCCAGGCGCTCTATCTCGCACCGTTCTGCCATGAAATGCCGCAGCATCTCCTGACAAACGTTTTCACCTTCTTCCTTCTCGGAGTTTCGCTGACGATCATCACCGCCCTATTTCGAAAACCCGACAGCCGGTTTTACCTCTGCCCTTTCATCGCCTGCATCCTCTTTGTAACCATCCTTCCCTTCTCCTTCTCAACGACCCTGCTCATCGTGCCGAATCTCCAGCTGGTACATATATTCGGATTTTCCGGCATCGTATCTGCCGTGCTTGGGATGACGATCGTCATACTCTCCTTTGTCGTCTGGAAAAATTTCGAAAGCATCCGATTCTTCATCGGGACCCTTCTCATCTCGGCAACGGTATTTCTCCTCCTCCCGCTCGCAGAAATACGAAACGCCTTCCCCGCCGTCCCCAATACCGCTCACCAGATAGGACTTGTCTACGGGGTCCTCATCACCTGGCTGATCGGCGCCGCCCTGACGACCGGTTCAAAAAACCGTATGTATCTCTATCTTGCCGCACTTTTGGCGGCACTTTTCCTTCCCATCATCCTGTTCGGCATAACGGTTCTGCTGTAAACGCGCTCCTCCGCAAAAATCATACCACTCCTGCGAAGCAAAAATAACCTAAAAAAGTAAACGGAAAATTAACAGTTATTCCTGTCTCTCGCCGAAATGCAGACCTTCCTTCCTTCCCGACGGCTTACTCCCTGTCACAGGTCCGGCTGATTTAACCGGATCATTATAACACTCCATACACAAAATCATACAGTTTCTGATCGTATCGTTCCCTCCCTCGCTGACCGGTTTGATATGCTCTGCTTCCCAACCTCCGCGTCCTTCCGTACTACCTCTGTTATTATAGACTAATTTTTTGCCGCAAATCTGGCAGTATCCATTAACTTTCTCGAACGCGTTTCTTATTACATCTTCAGTAAATGCCATTCGTTATCCTATGCATAGGAATAGGTCTTTGTATCACGATAAACTTTCTTAACCAGGCATTTCGGTCCATTCACAGGACTCTGCGATCGTATCGTTTTTCTCTTCCCGCGTCTCCCTCATCAGTGTATGTGTTCAGAGTTCCGCCCGCACATTCCGCGTCGCTTCGCACATCCGCGAGAGCTTCTCGAACGCCGTCTCCGGGGTATGCATCCGCAGCCCGCAGTCCGGGTCGATCAGAATATTCTCCGCCCCGAACACATCTATGCATGATCGGATCCTCTTCTCGATCTCATCCACACTCTCCAGAGCCGGGTCCGAACTATTCACACACCCGCAGCCGATCTTCTTCCCCCCAAGATCCTGCTTTGCCAGCACCGACAAATTATCCGGACTCACCGCATACTCGAAATCCAGAATATCCACCGGCAGTTTCGTCCAGGAATCCGCGATCCCGCCGAGCATCCCGCAGGTATGCACACACGACGGGGTCCTGATCCCGGCAAAAATGATCCCGAGTGCCTCCCGTGCCGTCTCCACCGGAATTGCCCCCGTTGAAAGGATCGGCTCATCCACCTGAATGATCGAGACCCCCGTTTCCGAAAGAAACTTCGCCTCCTGATGCAGAGCATGAGCGAGGTCCGTTACGACCTCCTCCTTGTTCCGGTAGATCGGTGTCGAGATATGCAGAGCATAAGCGAGCGTGCACGGACCCGTGAGGATACCCTTCACGTACTTCGTCTGCGTCAGAGCATACTTCGTATCGCCCGCCGTGATCGGTTTATCCGCCGTCCCGATCTTTCCAAGAACCGTCTTCTCCGAGATCCCCGGCAGTTTCGACACAAATGCCTGCACCATATCCGCTCTCACCTGACCGTCTGAAATAATATCCACACCGGCCCGGATCTGCTCTGCTACGGCGAATTGCACGGCTTTCTTATACGGATCAAAAAGGGACGAAAGTCCCGTCCCTTTCACGCAGGGAAACGAACCGACGACCGT
>CAYSRP010000171.1:0-2128 GCA_964433475.1 uncultured Methanomicrobiales archaeon | reverse complement strand
ATAAATGATTATTTAGCTGCCTAAATCGAGATTCGAGACATCAATTTCTCCAGACATCAATTTGGGTAATAATTCATCTCTTATTTTCTGAAGCACCTGTACCTCTTTTATCAAATGTTTACGTTCTTCAAATATCGGTCCAAGAACACATTCCATAATCTGAAAAGTTTCATTATCAGGACATATTACCATTGATTCCTCCAAATGATTGCGACAAATGTGTCCCATTGTGGTAGCTTTGTCCCCCGCGATCTCTCTAAAAGAACTCATGTAGTGATTTGTCCAATGGAATACAAACCATAATGGGCATTCATCAGATGTTACTTTGAACAGGTGCTGATTCAATCCACATTTACCACCCGACCAAATATCAATCATCAATGATCCAGACCAAGAAAATACGACGTCCCCATCTTGTACTATACATTCATTTTTGATATTCGTTCTACAGATATCAGAATTGGAATCACAGTGTCCCATCCTAAGTTCTCTAATCTTCAAAACAGGCATACTTGATTCGCCATCGATTGGCCTGAATTTCTGCATCGCAAGTCCATTTTGATAATTTGCGATATCTGTAAGTGCCATCTCTTTGTAATCAGTACACTTTTCAATCTCATATTCGAAATACATCTCTGCAAACTGAGCTAAATAATCATTTATTGCATTGTTTTTCTCAATTAGTTCATCAAGCCTAGAGAGGAAGCCTGCAATCTTTTTTTGTATATGTACATTCGGATAAGGTACACTCAAAATTTTGAATGAGTCCAAACGTAATGATTTTACGGTACTCCCTACTGCGATTTGTGCAAAATGTGCTTTTTTATGCATAATAGCATAATACAAATACTTCCCAATTACGCACTTTTTTGGAAATACGGCATACGCTCTTTGGTGGAGGTCAAACTTACCTTTGATATATTTGGGTATAAACTCCTGCCCTTCCCCCGGTATGATAATCGCTTCTTCATCGAAAAGGTATTTATTACTGCGTTTTATTATTCGTGATCGGTCGTAAAAAGGATATTTTCCATTATCTACTGCATCAACCGTATTAGAATTTCCAGTAGTAACATCGGATATTTCCAATAGCCCAATTTCGGGATACTTACAATTCAAATCCGAGTGCCCCCAGATTCTTTTTGATCTCTTCCTTCAATTTATCTGATTCTTTGAAAAGGTCAGATAGTTCGGATGTCAACCGAGTCATTTTCTCTTCATACAGCTCTGAATCTTCCTCTGTTTCAACAAGGCCTACATACCGCCCCGGCGTCAATACAAAATCGTTACTTTCAACCTCTTCGATCGAAGCGGATTTGCAGAAACCGAGAATATCCTCATATTTTGATGAGCCTGATTTCCAATCAAGATATGTCACAGATATTTTACTGACATCTTCATTCGTCAGTTGCTTGTGCCTCCGGCTGATCATCTCGCCCATGTTCCGGGCATCTATGAATAAGATTTTGTTTTTACTGTTATTGTTCCTGGCGCCTTTGTTCCTGGAAATGAACCATAGGCATGCAGGTATCCCTGTGGTGTAGAATAACTGAGCCGGCAGCGATACTATGCAGTCAACGAGTCCCCCTTCCACCAGCCGTTGCCGTATGTCTCCTTCCCCGGATGTTTTGGATGACAGGCTTCCATTCGCTAGTACGAATCCGGCAAGACCGTTCGGATTCAAATGATGGATGAAATGCTGAACCCAGGCGAAGTTCGCATTATTTGCAGGAGGGACGCCGTACGCCCACCTTTTATCATCCAGGAGCTGTGGCTGCCCCCACTCCTTCATGTTGAACGGGGGATTGGCGATTACATAATCGGCTTTGAGGTCCGGATGCTTATCGTTGAGGAATGTGTCTGCATTGGTATCTCCCAGATTATTGTCGATGCCTCTTATCGCCAAGTTCATCTTCGCAAGACGCCAGGTGGTTGGATTCGATTCCTGTCCGTAGATGCTGATATCGCCGATCCTTCCGCCGTGTGCTTCAATGAACTCCTCACTTTGAACAAACATGCCTCCGGAGCCGCAACAGGGATCGTATATCCTCGCCCCGGTCTTAGGGGCCAGCATGGATACCAAAAGACGTACGACAGACCGGGGAGTATAGAACTGCCCTCCTTTCTT
>CAYSRP010000170.1:0-2162 GCA_964433475.1 uncultured Methanomicrobiales archaeon | reverse complement strand
GCTCTATGTAGTAGTCACAAGCCTTAATGATTTGGCTTGCCAGTGATTTAACCGTAGTAGGATTTCTTAGAATATCCATGGATTTGTACTCCTTTCGTAACTTTCAGACTGAATTTCGATTGGTTTTGTACCGTCATATTTCATGATCATGATTGTCTAGCCTAATGAAAGATTATTGCATGCTGACAATATGATCTCGGTATCGACGGTGTTCTTTTTAAGTTGAGCACCGAGGATCAAGGCGTTAGTCATGACGCTGTTGATGATGCGCAGCGTGCCTTGACAGAAATTGGCCACCGCATGCACAGCGGCCTCATCAATAATACTGTGAGAAGCACCTGCAAGATCTAGCCTTGAATAAATATATTTCTTAGCCTCTTCCGGTGAAAGGCCTTCATAGCTGTAGTTAATCACAATACGCTGTTTAAGCGCTTCATGTACCGGTTTTTCAAGGATTGAACAAAGATAAGGTTGTCCGACGAGTATCAGGGAAAAGCAGTCAAGGCTATCGAAATTAGTATTCGTGATCATTTTGATGTCTCTGAGAATATTAGTGTTCAGATATTGGCTCTCGTCAATAGCCAGAATAAACGTCTTACGCTTTTCCTTAAACATATTCAGCAGCCTTTCCTGTATGTTTCTGAACATTACTGCTTTTCTGGTTCCGTAATCGAGTCCCAGTACATGACAAAATTGATGATAGAATTCCGTAACGCTTACGGTGGAAAGGCAAATATATGCCATCTGGTAAAGATTCGGGTTAAGGCTTTGGGAAAAGCAACGCAGTGCAAAGGTTTTTCCCATACCGGGCGGAGCAGTAAACAGTCCTATGCCTCGTGTGTTTTTAAGATAATCAAGCCTTGCAAGCATCTGTTCATGATCCTTTGACTTAAAAGCTTGGTTTTCAGCTAATGATTTTTCAAAAGGATTCGACGTCATTCCGTAGAAGGATTTAAACATCTTCGGATCCTCCCATCTTGGAATAATCGATGGAGTGCTTGTTATTGCGTTTTGTTCGACCGTTTTCAACACGATTGGTCAGACGGATCGGATATTTCACTCCTTCAAAGAAAATATAAGCATCTTCCATGCGATCGGGAAGATAACGAATCTCGACTTTTGAGCGGATAAACTGCATTGGTACGTCATAATAGATTTTATCGATGGAGATTGTAGAATCAAGGTTCACCCTTCTGGTAACCCGATTCATAAAACATTCATCCAACCATTCTTTACTCTTGGGAATTCTGACGTGGTCGATACCTCTTTGATAGCGCTCAACAGGAGTTTCATTAATCATTCTGTTTCTAGATGTATTCCTCTCGCGTACTTTGTCTAAAAGAAGACGATTAAGCTCTTCGAGAGATGAAACTTCGGAAGAGTCAAAACCGTTAAGCCATGCTTCTTTTACGGTTTTGAAGCTGCGTTCAATTTTTGCCTTGCTAGCCCCGTCCCTTACAGGGGTATGAAGTTTGACAATTCCAAGGGAACCGCAAATCAGCGTCAATTGTTCGTTTGAATAGGGTGACCCCAGATCAATGTATAACTTTTTACACAAGCCGTAACGGGATATGGCTTCCTTGAGCACCTGCTGAAAATTGTATGCATTGTCGTTGTAAAAGAAACGGGAGCCAACAATCATTCGGCTGTGATCATCTACAATTTGTATCAAGTATGTACGTCGTGTTTTGCCGTTTTCAGTGATATAGCATGTATAGGAAGTATCCGCTTGGAACATACCGCAAGGATACTCTTCCTCAAAAGCCTTGCGATCCTTTTGATTCGGATTCACAGCGGATTTTAGATTGTTATGCTTGACATAACGCTGCACGCTGGATAAGGAAACTTCACTTTGGTTTATGACTCCGTCCTCGATAAGCTTGTTGTAAATCAGAGTTGCCGAAATGCGTGGGAACTTTTCCTTCAGCCTGTGAATCTCAGCAGTGGCGGATTCGCTTAATACCCGGGTTTGTCCCGAATCACTGCGTTGCCTCGGCATCAATCCGTCCATGCCTCTTTTGCGATAGTACTCTTCCCACTTTTCCAATGTTTTCGGATTGTAAATCATGGACTTACCGTTGGGCAGGGTAAATGGACTTTCGGTGACCCTTCGATAATAAGCGATCTTCGAAGGCTCTGTAAAAGTCTCCTGTATTACCGGT
>CAYSRP010000169.1:0-2181 GCA_964433475.1 uncultured Methanomicrobiales archaeon | reverse complement strand
CTTCTTGAAGAGGGAACGGTCCATATCCAGAGGGGAAAAAGAGGCGTGTTCTACTCTGCAGGCCCGGATATGACCCGGAAATAATACCGGCCGACGACAAAACGAGACCCCGCATCTCAGTTTTGGGAGTGAACGGCAAAACCGCTGATTCGAAAAAAAACATAAATTCAAATAAAAAGCAGTGAGATAGTATCAGTTAGATGATCTCTTTGCTTCGTTTTCTGTGTACACTAAAAGGAGTCAGGATACCCGGCATAAGTCTGGCTGTCCTCCTCCTCTGTTTTTGTCTAGTCTGCGTGCCGGTTTTGGCTGATTCTGATCTCGGCCCGATACCTGACGCTCGTTCAAATCCCGCAGTAAGTGCTGATGTCGAAGCATTTTTTGACGCATCGATCCCGGCAGAACTCGCAAAATACAATATACCCGGCGCAACGGTCGCAGCAGTATATGATGGAAAACTGATCTTTTCCAAAGGATACGGGTATGCTGATATCGCCAACAGAACTCCGGTCGATGCTGGGTCGACACTCTTCCATATTGGTTCGGTCACTAAACTTTTCACCTGGACCTGTGTTATGCAGCTGGTGGACGAGGGAAAAATAGACCTGGATGCAGACATCAACACCTACCTTGCCGATTTTTCTCTTCCGGACACCTACCCCGGCCAGCCGATCACTATGCGAAACCTGATGACGCATACTGCCGGATTTGAAGACGCAATCCGGAGGGCTACAGTTGAAGACGTAGATGATCTTTTCTCATTCAGGATCTACTGCCGGGATTATATTCCTGCACGGGTCTATCCTCCGGGAACCGTGACCTCCTACTCAAATTACGGCACAACGCTTGCAGCCGTCATTGTTGAGGATGTAAGCGGCATGCCGTTTGAACAGTATCTCCAGGAACATATCTTAACCCCGCTTGATCTCAAAAATACCCATCTTTCCTATCTCCTCCCGCCAGAATCCGCCGGCAGCCTCTCCTCGGGATATAATTATATCGGCGGGACAAATGCAGCGATCACCGACACGATTTTTGTCATCGGACCTGCCGGATCCATCAGCTCCACAGCAGAGGATATGGCAGTTTTCCTTGCCGCACATATGCAGAACGGAAAAGTGAACGGCGCAGAAATTCTTTCTGAACCGGCTGCCGCACTCATGCATGCAAGAGCATTTACAAATGACCCCCGGGTCAGCGGCATCTGCCTTGGATTTTATGAAAACTATCTCAATGGCGAGCGGATCATCCTCCACGGCGGAGATACCAATACCTTCCATTCGCTTTTCGTTATCATTCCTGACAAAAAAACCGGGTTTTTTGTCTCATACAATGCTCCCGGAGGGACAAGTGCACGAAATGATCTGCTTGTCGAGTATGTCGACCGATTCTACCCGCTCACAGAAACGGAGACGGTGACGCAGGAAATAGAACATTCCGCATCATTTGAGAAGTATACAGGAGTTTATCAGTCAAACCGTCATAATTATCGGACGTTTGAATTTTTCCTTCAACCTCCGCAGCAAATGACGGTTGAAGCGGGAGAAAATAATGCCTGCCTTGTGTTAAATATAGATGGCGACTCTACAGAATACATCGAGGTTTCACCCGGCGTCTTTCAAGAGAAAAGCGGCGCCCCGTCAGTGTATGGAAATATGGTCTTTCGGGAGAATGAGAACGGTGATGTGACGTTCCTCTGTTCCGAAAATACGCCGGTGCTCGCATATGAACGGGTCCCATGGTATGCAGTCAATGCATTTACGTCCTGGCTCCTCTCTGCTTCAATGGTGCTTCTCTTCAGTGTTTTCCTCTGGCCGGTAATGGCATTTTTCCGAAAGATATACGGGATACAGGGTGTTGGAGAATCGAAAACAGGACTTCCCTTCTATGCCCGCCTGACGGCATTTATAGCCGCGGTTCTCAGCATGTTCTTTGTGTTCTGTCTCTACACGATAGTTCAACCCAACGAGGAATTGATCATGTCCTATCTCTGGAATCAAACACCTCCGCTCCTCCTTACGGCCATTCTGACAATCCCGGTGATCAGCGCAGTATTATCAGTTGCAACCGCAGGTTTCACCTTCGTTGTCTGGAAGATGAAGTTCTGGAACGTATGGCAGAGAGTCCATTTTACGCTCGTTACCATCGGACTCTTTATGCTGATATGGTGGATGAATTATC
>CAYSRP010000168.1:0-2217 GCA_964433475.1 uncultured Methanomicrobiales archaeon | reverse complement strand
ATCACTAGGCGTTGCCAACGCCTAAACTCGGGTTCGAGTCCCGGTCGATGCATCGCTTTTTAGAGAGATTGTTTGTGTATTGTCGTTAGATATTGCCAACGCCGAAATCCTGACTAAGCCGCACTGTACGAACATTATTTTCAAAATTAGATTAGCGTGACCACGATATACTTATCATCTTCGCGGATGAGGGACTACTATGAATCTGAAAATACTTCTGTCGCTTCTAGTCATGTTTCTGGTTTTTGCATTCTGTTTATCCGCAGGATGTGTGGATCATCCCCCGACCCAGAAAGAGATCCTCGCGGACGTGATCTCATCACTCAACGAAACGCTGACCACAACAACGGACGAGGTACGATCTGCCGCAGAATCATATGCTGAAAATCCCACTGCCGCGAACGGTCATCAGGCTTTGGCAACACTTTATCAGAGAACGACACTAACGCATGACCTTCTGATTGCTGATGAAAATGGGATCGTTCTGACAGTATATCCCAACAACATATATGAAGCGATCGGGAAAAATCTGAGTAGTTATCCGCCAAAAAAAGAGGATTTCGCTAATCAGGATGTATATATATCAGAATTCATGCAACTTGAAAATGGAATGGATGCATATCTTCTTTCAGTACCGGTCGAAATCAATGGAGAGTATGCCGGGTATATTAGTCTGAGTTTCGATCCATACCGCCTTTTTGGTGAAGAACAGCAGAAAGTAGCCGAAGACGGATATAATCTCTGGGTGATGCAGACAAACGGTGTTCGGGTATATGATCCGGATGTGTCAGAATCTGGAGTAAATCTGCTGACCGATTCCAATTTTGAGGTCACGCATGATACAACGGCTCTTGTGTCGGCAAATCCATCCGGTGAGATGAGTTATGTCTACACGGCAGACACCGGAACCGGAGATGTTGTGGAAAACATCATCTGGAACACACTCACCTTCGGCGGTCAGACATGGAGAGTGGTGCTGATAAAGTCAATACCCGTATAATTTTTTCTTCGTTAAAAAAAGTTAGGCGGTATTCTGCCCGATAAAGGCAAGAATCTCATTCAGATTCTCCTCCTTGACATAATCCCCGCCTATTCGCAAAACATCGATCAGTTTCCAGTCCTCTTCTGTCGTTGCTCCGGCTTTTTCCACGGTCGATGCGACCATGCTCAGGATTTTTCTCTTGATGTTACTCAGTTTTTCCGGTGCAACCCCTCCCTGAAGATAAAATACCGGGATGTCCCGGATTTTATTGCTCTGCATTAGTTGGGGAATCGTGGTCTCATCCCGGATCATGATTCCAACAGCGGCAATACCTTTCAGAGAAAACAGCTTTGCCGCTTTGGCATACCCGCTGATCTTACCCGCACATATCCATCCAAGGAAAAATACCTCCTCGCCTTTCTTCAGTTCGCTTTTTGCGACCGCTAAAAGATACGCAGGCAATCCGGTTTTTTCCGAGAGCATCTGCGCATATTTCTGAGTAAATCCTGTGTTTGATTCGTAAACGATAGCTTTCATGGTTCCTCCTTTTTCTTCCGCTGAAACTCCAGAATGTCACCCGGCTGGCAATCCAGTACATCACAGATGGCATCCAGAGTGGAAAAACGGATAGCACTTACTTTACCTGTTTTGATGTTTGAGAGATTTACATTTGCGATACCGACCTTTGCCGCAAGTTCGTTCAGGGAGATCTTACGGTCGGCCATCATCCGGTCCAGTCGTAAAATGATCGTCATGTTACATCGTCTCGTCAGACTGTTTCTGCAAAAGTCTGCCATACTCAAAGATAAGGGCAAGGCAGTAGAAGATAACGGCACAGACAATGCCGGACAACTCGATCGAAGCAGACGCCTCCACACCCGGTGCAAGTATCTCCGTCAGCAACATCTCAACCGGCGGGACAATGATGGTATAGGCAAGCATCAAAAGTGAGATGAGCCTCAGATAAAGCGTGTGTTTTGGTGAAAACGGCGTGTACTCCCGTCCGATATTCCAAAACATCATCCAGGCAAGAAACAGCATGCCTGCGACGAAGAGATTTCCAAGAATTTCCCCGCTGAAGTGGGCGATCTCTTCTCCGGGCTGTCCATTCATGAGAGAGAAGAGGTCAAATCCCGTCGAAACAAGGCAAAGGATAAAAAGGACCAGCAGAATGATCGAAAGAACTTTACCGGCCCTCTGAATGTTTTTATTAAGAATATCCATATGATTCAAAT
>CAYSRP010000167.1:0-2256 GCA_964433475.1 uncultured Methanomicrobiales archaeon | reverse complement strand
GAACGCATCTTTAACAAAGGGAGGCTGAAACAATGCGTTGGTCTGAAAATCAATACGCTGATTATCTGCAGAAAAAGGGAATTACTCCGGAAACTGAAAAGCAGCCGAAATACCGAAACCGCCGCGTACGGGTTGATGGCATGCTGTTCGATAGCCAGTTGGAGGCGGACTACTATTGCGAATTGAAATTACAGCTTAAAGCAGGCGAAATAAATGGATTTTGTCGACAGCCTGAATTTATACTCGTTGAAGGATTAGCGGGACAAAAACCGGTGATGTACAAGGCTGACTTCATTGTATTTAATTTGGACGGTACGGCGGAGATTATAGACACAAAAGGCATGGAAACAGAGATATTTAAGCTCAAGCATAAGCAATTCAAGGCGAAGTTTCCGAACCTGGAATTAAAGGTTGAGAAAAAGGTGTGAATGATGATGGCAAAAAGAAGCAGGTTGGAACAACCGGAATTTGTCGTATACCGCGCATCTGACTGGAGATTGTACCATGACAGCGATCCAAAGGCGGAGCTGATTGAGGACGGCCTGTACTGGTGGGAAGCGCATAGGTTATGCAATGAGTTGAATATGAATTCCGGGATGCAGCCTACAGGTGGATATAAAGTTTGCTATATAGACGACTGGAAAGTGCACTTGATGAAATACAAAAGGCGAGTTGCGGAGATTAAACCTCTGCAGAATGAAAAATGCTTCGGGCAGCAGATGAGTTTGTTTGAGTTGGGATAAGGAGGATTGTCATGGAAAAATTTGAGGAAAACAATTTAGAAAAAGCAAAAGCCAAAGAAGATGATCTGAAAATAGGCTATACGATCTGCCTCGCATGTGCGCTATATGAGGGATGTGGGGAAGAAGGATGCTGGGGACGCCTCGAGGTTAAGGAGTGCGAATATTTTCAGCCTTAAAGATAAGGATTAATGAGGTGTGAAATATGAAAGAAATTATAGTCGATAATTTCGCCGGCGGGGGCGGAGCCTCTTTTGGGATTAAAATGGCCATAGGCCGGGACGTCGACATAGCAATCAATCACGATCCGGCGGCAATAGCAATGTATATAACGAACCATCCGAATACAAAAGTATTCTGTGAAAATATATGGGAAGTGGATCCGGTGAAAGCAACCCAAGGACAGCCTGTTGCACTTGCATGGTTTAGTCCGGACTGCACGCATTTTAGCAAAGCGAAGGGAGCGAAGCCGGTTGATAAAAACATCCGAGGTCTTGCATGGGTGGTACTTCGATGGGCTGCAAAGGTCCGGCCGCGCGTGATAATGCTTGAAAATGTCGAGGAGTTTCAGACATGGGGTCCGGTTAGAAAAGGAAGGCCAATAAAGAGTAAAAAGGGGCAGACATTCAATTTATGGAAGTCACAACTTGAATCTCTTGGATATAAGGTTGAGCATCGAGAGCTTATAGCTTGTGATTACGGAGCGCCAACAAGCCGCAAAAGATTTTTCCTTGTTGCCCGCTGTGATGGTAATCCTATCAGGTGGCCAGAGCCAACCCATGCTGATCCTGACAGTATGATGGTTCGTTGCGGACTTCTGAAACCGTGGAGAACCGCAGCGGAAATTATTGACTGGTCATTGCCCTGCCCGTCGATTTTTGAGCGTAAAAAGCCGCTTGCTGAGAACACTCTCCGCAGAATAGCTAAAGGTATTCAGAAATTTATAATCGACAATCCGAGCCCTTATATCGTAAATATGGCACACGGAGGAAAGTTCGAATCTTTAGGACGTAGGGCTTTTGTTGCCCCATTTCTTACACAGTACCACGGTGAGAAGTCAGGAAGAGAGGTACGCGGACAAGTGTTAACCGAACCGCTTATGACAGTGGATAGCAACCCGAGATATGCGCTGGTATCGGCGTTCGTTTCAAAGTTTTACAAAACAGGGATAGGGCAATCACTGAAAGAACCTCTACATACTATCACTACTTCACCGGGACACTTTGCAGAGGTTAGGGCATTCCTAATGACATATTACGGCAATGGTGACGATATTGGCCAGAGATTGACTGAACCTCTTAGAACTATTACAAGTAAGGACCGGTTCGGTATTATTACGGTGGCAGGACATGATTATCAGATAGTAGATATCGGAATGCGGATGCTGGCGCCTCGCGAGCTATTCAGAGCGCAGGGCTTTCCGGATGAATATATCATCGACCATGACTATACAGGGAAGCGGTATCCTAAATCGGCACAAGTCGCTCGGTGTGGTAACGCAGTACCGCCGCCATTT
>CAYSRP010000166.1:0-2283 GCA_964433475.1 uncultured Methanomicrobiales archaeon | reverse complement strand
CAACCTTTGGAGCTACCTTTGGCTCAGCCTTTGGTGCAACCTTTACCTCTGGCTTAGCCTTGGGCTTTGGTTCAGCTTTGGGCTTAGCCTTTGCAGTAGCAACGAGGCCAAAGATCCATCCTTTGGCTCCACGGTATCCTTTGGCAAAGAAGGTAGCAGTTGCTTTCGTTCCTTTATTAATCCCATCGCTGATATTCGGCCAAAGCGTCTTAATCGTCTTGTCCATTGTCGGAACAGTGGAGGAGTCAGGCTTTGATGAGATTGGATCATCGGGGCCATGAGTCTCATCCTTGCGGTTCTTATACCGATACCAGGCAAAGAAGATCAGGAGTAAGAGGAGTAAGAGGAGAAGGATCCACCACCACGGGCATCTTCGCTTTTCTTTTACTACGACAACAGCGCCTGGCTCTTCTTCTTCACCAGCGGTGAGAACAAGGCCGCTCTCCTTCACATCTTCAGTTTTCTCAATAACAACCACAGCTTCCTGGACTGGCTCTGGTGTTGCTTGGACAACAGGAGCGGGTGTTTCAACAACAGCTGGTGCTTCAACAACTACAGGCTCTTCAGCACTGGCGATGAAGAGTGGAATAGGCTCCGCGGCGATTGGCTCAAGCTCAACCCACATCTGTTGGCTGGAATCCCAGATAAATGCAACGTTCTCTAAGACACTACCGTCATCGGCGATCATGGAGAAGTATTGGACTTCACCGTGGATGATACGCGCTTCAGGGACGGCTGGCTCTTCAGCTCGCTCAACGAAGAGTGGGGTAGGCTCGAGCACGATTGGCTCATATTCAACCCACATTTCAAGGTCATAATCGTAGACGAAGGGTACGTTCTCAAGGACCGATCCATCATCGGCGATTACAGAGTAGTATTGGATCTCTTGATCAGCTCTGACTTCAGTAACTGGCTCATATTCAACCCACATCTCAAGATCGTAATCGAAGACGAAGGGCACGTTCTCAAGGACCGATCCATCATCGGCGATCACAGAGTAGTATTGGATCTCTTGATCAGCTCTGACTTCAGTAACTGGCATGATGACAGCAGGGGCTGTCTCTTCAGCACGTTTCGCCTCTTCGACGAGTCTTGCTTCTTCAGCAGCGTGGAGTGCCTCAGTGGCTGCAAGGACTTCAGCGGCCACAGCAGCTTCAACAGCTCGCTCACTCTCAAGCTGGCGTTGGATGAGCTCAAGCTCAACCCACATATCCTGCTCTTCATTGTAGACGAACGGTACGTCTTCAAGGACGGTTCCATCGTCATCGATGACGGAGTAGTACTCAATTCCGCGGTCGATCATCGCTGTCGTTCGAGCAGTGGCCTCACCGGCAGCAACGCGGGCTATTTGTAGTTCTCTAAGTTCTTCCGAAGCACGGTCTAATTCAGCGGTGAACTCCGCCAAAGCGCCGTCTTCGTACTCAACCCACATATCTTGCGTTCCATCGTCGGCAAATACTGAGTCGTATTGGATATCCAACGCACTGAATTCAGAAGGTTTGCGATAGCCATCGTACACTGGCGGTAATGCTCCTTCGAGCTCAACCCATCGTTCTTCTTCAACATCGTAGACGAACGGGACATTGCTACGGCGCGTACCATCACCGGCGATGACATCCTCAAATTGCACGTTCTGTTCGAGGCCACGGATGTTTGAACGAGTAGTGGTGTACGGGTAGCGATCGACATCGAGGTGTTGCTCGATTGGTTCGTACTCAACCCACATCTGTTCCTGTTCATCCCAGACGAAGGCTACGTTATCGATCGGCTCGCCATCTTCCCTGATGGTGGAGTAGTAGTGAACATCGTACTTCCACTCTTCAAGGGTCGTCTCATTCCACTGACCGGTAGTGCGGTCGTAGACGTAGGTGCGGGTTCTGGACCACGTTGTTCCATCATCGGAGGAGTCTTGGACGTGAAGCACATCACCATCATCAAACTCAGCAAAGTCAATCGTCGAATCACGATCAACGTTCGTCCACTTGCTCTCATCCTCATCATTGACTTGGTAGCGAACGGTAGTGACGCGTTCATCTTCACTTTCATGGGTGAATGTCCGCTTGACTTCTTCAACCTCAGTAACTCGTTTCTCGTCGTCATCTCGGAGGGGTGCTTCTTGGTCTCGGCGTTCAGAAGCGCGTTCATCAGCTCGCTTAATGACATCAGGGCTAACACCGTGGCGGACTTGATCCTTGACAACCGCCCGCTTCGTATCGAAACGTACCCCAAGGAGGAGGCGAAGTTGTAACCCCAAAACAAGTGATTGCGCATCGTCGTAGTCAC
>CAYSRP010000165.1:0-2293 GCA_964433475.1 uncultured Methanomicrobiales archaeon | reverse complement strand
TGTAGTAAGGGGTGAGATGCAATGACGATAGGAAAAAGAGTAGCAAAACTAAGGGCGGAACTGGGAATGTCACAGCAATCTTTCGGGGATAAAATAGGTGTGACAAAAAGCACAATCAGCAAGGCAGAGTCGGGAGTCGCGGAACTGACAGAGCGGAATGCAATGCTGATATGCCGAACTTTTGGTGTCAGAAAAAGTTGGCTCTTGGAAGGCAAGGGTGAGATGTTCAAGGATGAAGTGAGCGCGGAATCAATCATCGCCATGCTGGACATAGTCGACCCGCTCGACGCTGAGATTATCCTTGCTTACTTGAGGCTACCTGAGAGACACAGAGAGGCTTTCAGGGAGTTGGTGCGGGAGTTGATCGGGAGATAATCACTCCCGATCTTCCTTTTTGCGGAAATGTTTAGCTATCCAGACTAACCGGAGCAAGCTATACATACTTAAACCGTCGCAAAGATCAATCAATTCACCGATAACACCAGCACGAGATTTCATACCCTTACCCCTTTCGATATACAGGGCGGAAGGGGGAACTTTTAGGGCGGCAGCGATTTTTTTCAGGGTGCGAATAGTGGGAACGCTTTCCCCCGCCTCCAGCCGACTTATGTGTGACGTGCTAATCCCGGTTAGTTTTGATAGTTTGCGTATGCTAATTCGACGCTTAGTACGGAAAAACTTTATCAATTTTTGTGCACCTCATACCGATTATATACCGGGTGCAAAAAAGATTGTACCATAATAGCCGTTCCCATTTGTGGGAACACTGACAAAGGTTGCCACGATTCGACAAACTTTCATCAGATGGGAGGTGATACCAGTGGCGAAAAAAGGACCGACAATTCGCAAGCACGCGCACGGTGGGTACAGAACAACCTTTCAAGGCAAAACAATCTACGGCAGCTCGGAAGAGGAGGTAATGGACAAGTATATAGACGCAAGATACAAAGCCGGGCAGGGGTACAATGTCAAAGACAACCCCACCCTAGAAATATACGCCCTCCAGTGGTTCGACACCTACAAGCGCGGGAAAAAAGCAATCAAAACGCAGGAAATGTACGCAAACGCACTTAATAATCACATTTTACCTGCGCTGGGTGACAAAAAAATAAAAGACATAGTCACGTCAGATATACAGGCACTACTCAATGCGTCAAATTCCTCTCACTCCCTGCAATCAAAGGTAAAGACAACGCTTAATCAGATCTTCAACAAAGCACTCGGCGACCGGCTCGTACCAGTCAACCCGGTAGTCGGCACAGAGCGAGTTGAAACACCCGATCCGATACGCAATTTTTACACGCCGGAACAAAGGGAAATCATATACGAAGTGTTGCAAAATATGAAAGTGTTCCCCCTTGTTTTCACGATCCTGAATACCGGCATGCGTGCGACAGAGGCAATTGCACTCATCCGGAATCGCGATCTAGATCTGGAACACAACAGAATCCATGTTCGAGAGTCAACACAATTCAAAAAAAGCAAGCCAAAAAAAGCCCCTACCAAGTCCGACCGCGGTGTCCGGGTCATCCCGATCCCTTCCGGCTTTTCCGCTTGGATGCAGGAATATCTGAAGTCAGTGAAAAGCCTGTATGTTTTCCCGCATCACACCGGCGGGCAAATGAGCAGAACAACCTTAGCCAACTTGCAGACAAACGCAAACAACAAGCTGGCGCGGTGGTTCGATAGGCATCCGGATAAAGAGGAACATCGCTTTAAGCTGCACTATAAAACATTACGGCATACCTACTGCACGGAACTTTTTGACTTAGGGGTTGACGAAATGATGGCCGCAAAAATCATGGGCCATGACGTTTCGATCATGCGGGAGGTGTACACGCACATACAAAAAGGGCGTGAGGAACAAACGGTCGATATAATCGAAAATCTGTACTCGGATAAAATAATCAAGTTTCCGGTGTCTAAAAAGGAAGGTAAGTCGGTATAACCTAATTCCCGCGGCGTGTCTTTTGCTGTGGCTGGCCCGCGATTGCTACCGGAAGAATATGCCGATCCTCGGCTTGCTGATTTTTGCCACGACAGCATATTTTGGAGTCACGCTCTGGCACATATACGGGCAGTTTTTCCTCTAGTTCCCCCACCACAGATCCACCACTTTTCCACCACTTTTTTATAGCTGTCCACCACTTTTTGTAGCGTTTAGCAACTTGGATAGGGAATAATTCCCCTATCAGAAAATAAATAAAAAACCCGCAAAGTGTTGCTACTGCGGGGTTTTTCTTGGTGGGCGCGGCAGGGATCGAACCTGCGGCCTCCTGAATGTGAGTCAGAT
>CAYSRP010000164.1:0-2311 GCA_964433475.1 uncultured Methanomicrobiales archaeon | reverse complement strand
GGCACTCCCTGGGTAAACTCCTCGTTCATCACATCAAGAGCGATCGTTGAGGGAGCCTCGTCAGGGAGATAATCAATGATGTTATAGTTTACGGATACCAGAGGTGTCAGAATAAGGCAGAGAACGGCGATCAGCAGGACTATGATTATGACCTGTTTTCTTTTTTGCAGGATAGTTCCGGAAATGTCTATCATAGTTGTAGTAACCGGCAAGCCGGTTGTCTCAATATGTCTCACTGAATTTGAGATAAACATCTTGAATTTTGGACAGATTACGACAGGTGTCTAATGTTCTGATATTTTAATAGAGAACATTAGGAAAGAGTATATGATGAATCAGCTCAGACATTTGTATATACACATGTCCAATAATCCGGCTCTTCAGAGTGATATAACAAAAAGGAGACTGGTAGCATCTTTGAAAAAACTGATGATCCAAAAGCCTCTGCATAAGATCACCGTTCAGGAAATCGCAGAAGGATGCGGGATGCACCGCCAGACATTTTATTATCACTTCAGGGATGTGTACGATCTGGTCCGGTGGATGTATGAAGAAGAGATGGATAGGTTGCTGGTACAGGGTGAAATGACCCTTAGCTGGCAGGATAAGATCCTGCAGCTTTTCTCTTATATCTCAGATAATCTGGAGGTGTGTTTGTGTACGCTGAATTCCCTTAGCCGTGCAACGCTGAGGGATTTATTTATGGCAGATCTGGAGGGAGCCGTACGGGAAATTATTCTGCTGTATGGACATAATATTCCGGATTCAAAGGGTTATATTGAATATCTGACGCATTTTTACACCATGGCTTTGGCAGGTATGGTCGAAAACTGGGTTCTTGGAGAAATAAATATGACCCCGGAGATGATCGTCGAATATATGGAAACGCTGATTGCTGATCAGCTGAATGGGGCACAAATGAGATTTGATTTGATGGAAGAAGTAAAACAGAATAAAGACCAGGAATAAACAAACCGCTATCTGGATCTGATGTGCCCCAAACCATGGATTTATCAGTTTTTGAGAGAAGATTTTCTGACATGGATCAGACAGCAGGACAAATATTTATTAATGCGACGAAATACCCGGATCTGGAAAAAACTGATGCAATGCTCGGTCTTCCAGAACCTGACCGCCCAGTGCCTTCGGGAAAAACCATTGTGCTCCCGGACCCTCTTGCAGGACACCGATCAACCGATCTCACAACGTTACTGCTGAAACGCCGTTCTTTTCGGATTTACACGGGAGGATCTCTGACAAAAGAGCAACTATCATATCTTCTCTGGGCAGCGCAAGGTGTGAGCGGAGTCTCGGACTCGTTTCGAACGGCTCCGTCTGCCGGGGCTCTTCATCCGATCGATATCTACATCGCCGTTCAGAAGGTCGAGGACATTCCTATTGGGATATGGCGATATTATCCAAACGGGCACCTTCTGGAACTGGTTACCGAAGGTCCGTCTCCCATAGCCGCCCTGGGAAAAGCCTGTATGATGCAGCCGGCCGTTTTACGTGCCCCGGTCGTTTTCTGTTTTGCTGCAACCCCTTACCGCACGGTATGGAAATATGGAGTCAGGGGTTATCGGGATCTGTTTCTTGATGCGGGGCATATCTGCGAGAATCTTTATCTGGCAGGAACACAGGAAGAGTTAGGAGTCTGCGCTATTGGTGCATTTTACGATGATGAGGTCCATGGAGTTCTCGGACTATCCAATGATCAGGTATTTCTTTATGCTGCAGCCTGCGGACATCCGAAAATAGAAGAGCAGCGATCCAAAAAAGAAGATTAAGAGGTGAAGTTAAATGTCTTCTGGACGATCTTGATCGCACAGAAATCGCCGCACATCGTACATGCATCGGAATCTGCCGGCATTCTGGAATTTCTGATACAACGTGCTTTCTCCGGGTTGATCGACGCAGCATACTGACGTTCCCAGTCAAGATCACGTCTTGCATGCCCCATCTCAAGATCTGCTTCACGGGTCTTTGGGAGTTTCACCATATCGCCGACGTGGGCAGCGATACGTGAACT
Organism: uncultured Methanomicrobiales archaeon; assembly: GCA_964433475.1. Taxonomy (GTDB): domain Archaea; phylum Halobacteriota; class Methanomicrobia; order Methanomicrobiales; family Methanocorpusculaceae; genus Methanocorpusculum. The sequence goes on along the minus strand of CAYSRP010000164.1, from coordinate 282 downwards.
CATAACTCCCTCATAGACTTCTTCGGGGGTCGGAAGAGCGAGATGTTCCGCCGGGGTTACATAGCAGATGAAATCGGCACCGGCGGCTGATGAGACAGAGGCCCCGATAGCGGCGACACGGTCGTCATATCCCGGAGCGATATCCGTCACAAGCGGACCGAGCATATAGAACGGCTTGTTGTTGGTAACACGTTTTTCGAGCTGGACGTTGGTTTTGATCTCATCGAGCGGGATGTGACCCGGACCTTCCATGATACACTGAACACCCGCCTCAGTCGCCTG
>CAYSRP010000163.1:1228-2332 GCA_964433475.1 uncultured Methanomicrobiales archaeon | reverse complement strand
CTTCAGCCTATCAATCTAAACGTGTGCTACTTTTATAGAACCGTTTTTTGCTATAAAAATTTTCTTTGTTACGAAAAGGTCTTGTCCAAAATCGTAATCATAAACGTACCAACATTCACCTTCTTTTAGCTGATACTTGTTTTTGTTTAGGATATCTGCTACCTTTTCAGCGTTTTTGTCTGCGAAAAAAGCACTTTCTCTAGAATACATAAATTCCTTCCCTATGCGAGTTTTCGCAATTAGTTTCTTCACAAGAGTACCCCCTCTCCTTTATCTACCACTTACTGACGATATCAACAACTTCATTGAAGGTGAAGTAAATATCCTGTTCTCCGTTATCCTCCCCATTCGTGATGTGAAACGTATTCGACTCAACTTCACTTTCAGTAATAAAGTAATCTGTATCAGGGAACACAATTCCCTGTATTCCACCTCCCAAATCTTCAATAGAGCAAGTACGCACATCGTCTAGTTTTATTTTCAGTTCGAGAAGTTTTTCCATTTAATAAACCTCCTTTTTATAGTGGTTTATCAACCGAACTAGAGTCTTAACCCATGATTCTTCGTCAATTTTCTCAAATTCCTTTTGTAGCTTTTCAATTCGTTGGATCACATCGTCATCAACTTGTTTAAGATGGTAATTGTCCCATAATTCATGGAGTTCATAGTAAAGATTATTGTCTACGTAAAACAACATTTCCATTCTCGTGTCATGTTGACCGCACCAAACTGATTCGAAGTAATAATCAACACCATCCACGTCGATAATTTCTGGGTATAAGCTACAATCAATATAATCTTGAATTTCAAACCCATTGTTTTGCATTATCCATTCAGCTAGCTCGGAAGGTCTTAAATCATTTTGTTCACACAAATCCCATTTCTCGTCATTGCCCATATCGTCAACTAACATTTCAAAATATTCTTCTGGTGAAATCGCTTCTTCTTCAGTGAATGGACGCACTCCATTAAAACTAGCGGTAAATTCAGGATACCCATTCCGATGTGTGATTCCAAACTCAACAAATACCAATTCACCTGCTTCAGTTGCACCTAATATGTACATATTCAAAAAGCTCCTTTCTTAAACCATCTTGGCATATC
>CAYSRP010000163.1:0-1128 GCA_964433475.1 uncultured Methanomicrobiales archaeon | reverse complement strand
TCATTGTTACCCAATACATAAATACACTTCCTTTCAATTTGCTTTCCTCCAACGCTAACTCCATTATACCACAACCCCAGCCAACTGTCAAGTTAAGTTTTTGTTAAGTCGTCTAGCTGGGGTTTTGTCAGCTAATATTCGACAACATCCGTTACATCTAGATCAGCATAATCTATTAGTAGAATTTTATTTTTACCATCATACACCTCTAGAAAGATTTTTTCTGCCTCATCAACACTTTCCGCTTCAATAGATATAAACCCATTCAATTGAAAGTGAACATCAAAGCTTTTAATCATTCTATACACACCTCCAGAAGTCATAACTCACGCCATATATGTTACCCACACCATATCCTGTTTCGCCATCTACATCAAATCTGAGCATATCTTTAGGGATAACAACATCTTTTTCTAACTCAATACCTAAAAGGCTACCTGCACCCATCCAATGATCTACTAATCCGCAATTTGTTTCTTTAGGGATAGTAAAATCTTCTTTAATACCCTCCTCCTTCATTTTTATCACATCGAAAAGTGACATTCTGATAAAAAACTCAAGTCTATTCATGTGCGATGTGAGGTTATCCTGCTCATCTACTACACTTTCAAGAAATTTGCTTCCTTTCGTATTGCCATTCATTACAGCGTCCAACAATTCCTCTTTTGAGTATCCCTGTTGTCTTGCCAGCCATAATAGGCTACTTTCTTCTTGGATTGGCTCGTATGTTACGCTATGTCCGATGTAATTGTTTAGCGTATAGTCGTAATTTCCTTCGCCTGTTTCAACCCAGACATTAAGCATAACCTCATTTTCTTTAAGTATATCGTCAACAGGGAAATAGATGCGAACATTTTCCTCAATCCAATCAGAAACATCGCTATACTCGAATTCATAACCTTCCTTTTCAAGTTTTTCAATGATTTCTCTTTCAATATAACTTTGCTCCTGAAAAATAGCTTCGATCTCCCAGTCCCTAATTTCCTCATAGAACGCTTCAAAAGGAAGCGGATCGCTAACTATAGAAATAATTAGCCTATTGCTCATCTCCATATCTCTACGATCAATGAAAATCTCCCATTCATACAAATATCCATCCGAACCCTCTTTAGCATATGGAAACAACTC
>CAYSRP010000162.1:0-2386 GCA_964433475.1 uncultured Methanomicrobiales archaeon | reverse complement strand
CGGCAACGCTGACCACTGACAACTTGCTGGGGGCTGCTAACAACAGCCCCCAGGACTCCCCCTCAACCATCGAGGTTGAACTCTTGCGCCTGGACGGTGGTACGCAGCCGCGCGCGGCGCTCAACTTTCTGACGATTGAAGAGTATGCCCAAGCGATGCTAGGCGGCGTCCAGTTCCCCCCAGTGACTGTGTTCTATGACGGTACTGACTACTGGCTGGCTGATGGCTTTCACCGCGTGAGGGCGGCAGAGCAGGCAGGCATGGCCACGATCCCCGCTGATGTTCGGCAGGGTACTCGCCGCGATGCGGTGTTGTTCAGCGTGGGGGCGAATGCTTCGCACGGCATGCGCCGCACCAACGAGGACAAGCGGCGGGCGGTGGAGACGTTGCTGAGAGATGCAGAATGGGGCGACTGGCCGAACACCAAGATTGCCACAGTCTGCGCCGTGGCCGAGAGCTTCGTCCGCAAGATGAAAGGCGAACTTGGCCTATCATCGCACAATGCGAAGATAGTCGAGCGCAACGGCACCACCTACACCATGAACACAGCGAACATTGGCGCCAAGCTCACGCCGGAAGCGCGGCAGGTGGTGGCGCAGACGGCGGTTGCCGAAGACCCTCGCCAGGTGCGCATGCTTGAACAGATGGCGCCGGAAGACCAAATGGAAGTGGCGGTAAAGATCGCGGTGGGGGAGGCGGTGACGGTGGTGCAGGCGCGGCGTCAGTTGAGGCAGGAGAGCTTGCCGCCGGTGGCGCTGCCCAGTGGCAAGTATTGTACACTTGTCATTGACCCACCGTGGCCGGTTGAGAAGATCATCCGCGATGTACGGCCCCGGCAGGCTGAGATGGACTATCCCGTTATGAGCCTGGAAGAGATTGAAGCTCTACCTATCCCCGATCTGATGGACCCGGCAGGTTGCCACGTCTACCTATGGACCACACACAAGTTTGTCCCTGCTGGACTTGAGTTGTTCGCCAAGTGGGGCATTCGCTATCAGTGCCTCATGACCTGGGTCAAGAACGTAGGGTTTACCCCATTTTCGTGGATGTACTCAACAGAGCATGTGCTATTTGGACGAACGGGCAATCTTGACTTATTGCAAATGGGATTGCGGCTGGATTTTGCCGCACCTATCAATGGCCATTCGCGCAAGCCCGATGTGTTCTATGAGCGTGTATGCCAAGCTAGCCCTGAGCCGCGGCTAGAGATGTTTGCCCGGCAAGCGAGAGATGGTTTTTCCGTATGGGGCAATCAAGTATGAAAGACTGGGGCGCGGACAAATACTGGGCAGATTTGCACCTGGCCGAGATCGAGCGCGTGATTCGTGAGCAGGCCCGGCAGATTATCAAGGTCAATGTCTCTTCCAGCGAGAAAGATCGCAAGTTCGCCACGGACTATGAGATCAAAGTTGTTGGCGGCGATGTGGCATGCAGAATCCGAAAGTGGGCTTACTGGCATCAGTATGGCGACCTCACCCTGCGCTACACGCGACCCAATGGCCAAGAGACTGAAGTGGCCAAGATCATGCGGGGCTATGGCGACTGGTATCTCTACGCCTGGGCCAGGCCGGACGCAACGTTCGGCGCATGGGTTTTCGTTGATCTTCATCGCTTGCGCAAAACGAGCCTGATTGGCGCCGCCGACATTCAGTGCAATTGGGACGGCAGTAGCCAATTCAAGTGCATTGCACTGCCAGATTTGTTCCGCGAGGGCTGTATCGTGGGTGTAGGTGGTGATGCGGTAAAAAGACTGGTAGAAGCAATCGAAAAGGAGGCGGCTTGAGCATTGCCGAAGCGGTACGGTGGCTAGCAGTCGGATTGGTGTGTTTGTTTCTGACGTGGTGCGATACGAAAGGAGCAGGGCATGATCGGTGAGAACGATGGATTGACGGCGGCACAACGGCTGCGCATGGCAGACATCGAGGCCGACGAAGAACGAGCGGCCTCGATGCGGCGGGCGATGCAAGAGCTGCAGCGGCAAATCCGTCGGCTCGAAAGCGAGTTGGGCCAGATGGAGCTCGACAACGCGGACCTGCACATGGAGATCGAGCGGTTGCAGGCCGAGCGGCAGTCACAGATCGCGGCCTAGAGAGGAGAGGAGGTGATGCGGAGAGAGTACGCGGAACAGAACAAGCGCGCCGCAGGTGGTAGCACACCCACGGCGCACACGGAGTAAGAACGTTTCCCCGCGATTGTACCCAAAGACCCGCAGGCCGTCAAGGCCCCTGTAACGCAAAAGGATACAAAAAACCATGGCTACAAACGGACACCCTATCGATGACCCCTTTGATGCTGCAAGCAACGCAACCCTAGCCCCACGCTCGTACTACGGCCAGATCCAGATCGATGCCTATTTCTGCGTGTTGCAGAAGGGCGTGGGCAAGCT
>CAYSRP010000161.1:0-2406 GCA_964433475.1 uncultured Methanomicrobiales archaeon | reverse complement strand
CAGGGGCGGAAGGACAAAAGTATGGATTGAAGACGGTATCGTCTGTGTCAAACTCAAAAACAACAATTGGTATCACTATACAGATTCATACACTTGGTATTAGAGGGGAGGTGTACTGTGGTATAATTAAATAAAGAGAGATAAAATATTAATTTAATGAGGTCAAGAATATGGATTTGAAGCTAGTTGAAATGCTGCATCTGGATTTAGAACCCGTAGGCATATTCTTTGGAAATACGGATGCAAAAAGTGATTTGGAAGCTTCTCCGGAAAAGAGGAATTGTGTAATTCCTTTTGTTCTGGCCGCCGCAAAGGGTAAAGTCACGTCAATGAACGAGGACAGCTGTACCTGCCCGGGAGGAGCAGTCGGTGCCTGCTTTGGAGATGGTTTTACCAGATTGAATCCGAATATCCATAAAATGCTTTCTCAAGGGTTAGGGGGGCGCGCGCCGCAAGGAGCTCCGCCGATGGTGAGAGAAGGCGAGAGATTCTTCTGCGATGAAGAGATTGCAATGAGGTGGAGGCAGAATATGCCTTATTCAGATAAGGCATATCCACGAATTGTTTTTGCACCGCTTAGTAAATGGGCAGAAGTCGGCACTCCGGATTTAGTATTTATCTTTGCAAATGCAGACCAGATGTCAGCACTTGTTACTATGCAGGGCTTCTATAATGGAAAAGCTGTGAATACTCTTGCACCATTTGGAGCAGCGTGCCATTCTATCGTATATGCGGCAGAGCAGATAGATAAAGAAGAACCTTATGCGATCATGGGCCTTTTTGACATTTCCCAGAGAAGTGCCGCTATTAAAGACTACTTGTCAATGACTATACCGTATAGGCTTTGGGAAAACATGACGAAGGATTTAGATAAAAGTTGTCTGAGTACTCATAGCTGGAAGAATATTGAGAAACGGTTATAAGTGACAAATTTCAGTTCGATTGGAGAAGGTACTGTCAAGAGACAACATGAACGAAGCGTACAAAAGAGTCAAAGCTAATAAAGGCGCTGGCGGGGTGAGCCGGAGGGGGTCTCAGGCACACACAAAAATGTCAGCATCAAAAAATCAATCATTCGTGTAACTCAAGTGCTGTACGCAGGGCAGATATCTGCATATAATACAGCGGGATAATCGTTTACTGCAAGATCCCAGACGTATTTGAGATCGACATTTGCATATGCATGGATCAGACGGTCTCTCATTCCGGCCATTTTTCTCCAGGGGATATCAGGATATTCGGTGCGGATCTCTTCCGGGATATGTTTTGCCGCTTCACCGATGATTTCAATGAAACGGATGATGCCTCCGCTGCAGAGCGGTTCGGTTGAGAACTCCTGATGATCCATGCGGCCGACAGCAGCCATGATGTCTTAGGATCATTCACAGATCTCTTTTCAAATAAATCATATCAATCAGCTGCTGTCCGTCTTCATACATAGCATGGTCGTAATTATCTACAAAAAAATTTTTAACAATGTGCGACTTTACAAATCCGCATTTTTCGTAGAAACGAAGTATCGCAGGACTATCGCCCGTTCCAACATATAATTCGCTGCCAGACTTATTGTAGTAGTCAACAATAAAGGCAATGAGTTTTTGTCCATAGCCTTTCCGTTGATATTTGGGAACGGTAACAATATTCTTGAGTTCAAACGTATCTGCCTGCTCTTGTGTAATAACGCAAATTGCCCTAACATCATCATCACCATCATCATACAAAGCGAACATATCACCGCGATATACGTATTTTTCTATCATACTTACCTGTTCATCTGCAATAAGCAGCAGGTCCATATATTTTGTCTTGTCGTTATCGTTGATTTTTACAATGTTCATTTGACATTTTCCCTTTCCATTTTTTCTCCTCTCCGCATATCTATTATATCATTTCCAATTTTAAATAGGTGAACATACATCTTTGTAAAAAATATGTGAGGATATCCGGCGTTTTCATACAGCAGCTTGTCCCGGACCGCAGAAGATGACATCTTTTAGTATGCTGGATCGGATCCGCTGCCTGTTTTTCCTTATCACGTAAGCTCAAAGCCATGTTTCCTCACCACGCTCAATGGTCCATTGTTCGTAACGCTCAAGCTTATAGTTTGTTATAAATCAGCAGGAGATCTCATCGCCAAAATTCTACTTTTCAGTCCGTAAATGAAGAATCAGCTATATTAAAAGAAAAAACACAAGAGTGTTTCATCAGCTCATCTCTCCGGGGAAGGATCCGCAGAGATCTCCCTGCGCAAAAATACGAAAGCCTCCCCTCTGCTCTCTGCAAAGGAATTTCGCTTGTTATTAAAACGGAGCTGAATATAGAGGGGGATCTGCCTCTCCCCCCCATCGCAAAAGCGGGTCAGTTTTCCTTATTGGACTGCAGACTCTGCATCAGAGCAAAGAAATG
>CAYSRP010000160.1:0-2417 GCA_964433475.1 uncultured Methanomicrobiales archaeon | reverse complement strand
TAACGTAACGGACAAGACCTGCATCTTTGACGACGACTTCGCTCATATCCCACTTATTAAAGAGCAGGACTTTGCTGGCGGTTGCTTCTTCTTCGGTCATAATATTTACCTTCTGGCTTTCTCGGCACGTCCGATAACAAGCTCGTTAAGAGAGATACCATTTACCGCAGTCACAACGAAACGAACTCCGGGAATATCGCCCATTGAACGGCCTGCACGACCACCCATACCTGCAACGGTAACTTCGTCGTGTTCATCGATGAAATTGATAGCACCATCGCCAACCGCAAATGCGGTAACCTGGCGACCGTTCTTGATCAGCTGAACACGGACACACTTTCTGATTGCCGAGTTCGGCTGTTTTGCTTCAACACCGACCTTTTCAAGGACGATTGCGCGTCCCATTGGTGCTCCCTCAAGGGGATCTGCCTTCAGTTTCAGTTTAAGCACTCTGCGTGCGTAAACCGAGTCGCTCCACCTGAAATGCTGGGCGTTGCGAACTAATTGTCTTGCTGCGAATTTTCCATTTGCCATAATGATTCCTCACTGGTCTGGTACTTTTATTGTGAATGCTAGCCGGCATACCGGATCTGTAACAGAAACGGTCTTTCAGCATGTTCCTATACATGTGAGTTTTAAGGGATAATAAGCGTAATGGACATCCCCTCTGAGAGAGAAAAAAAGGGATATTAATGATAATTCCCAAAAATGAATTTTTCAAACAGAACAGTTAAATAGTACTTTTCAGAAAGTGCCTCGCCGGGCAATGGATTTGAAAACCCCTTCAAAAATTTCAAACCCAAAATTTCCGGAAAATATGCGTGCCCTCGCGAGGAAAAAAATGTCACCGGTAGAAGAGTATTATCTTCTTGAAAACGCAAAAGTATTGTAATGGTTACCCGTATCTATAAAGAGACCCACTTCGATGCATCCCACCGTCTGATGCATTACGAAGGAAAATGCTCCAGACTGCACGGTCACCGATGGAGTGTTGAGGTATGGATAGACGGCACTCCCGATGAAAAAACACAGATCCTCATTGATTACAATATCATCAAAAACATCATCGATATCTACGACCACCAGGTCATATTGAATAAAGACGATCCGATGGTCGAGGCGATCTCCAGATTCCAGACGCCTGTCCTCACAAACGGCGACCCGACGAGTGAATTACTCGCAGAGGAGATCCAAAGACGGCTCAACTCATTCTGCAAAGAACACGAAATGGCCGCAAAAGTATCGAAATTACGGGTGTGGGAGTCGGAAGGCTGTTATGCCGAGGTTTTCGCAGAATGAAAGTCACGGAAACTTTTGTGAGTCTGCAGGGCGAGGGAGAAAGACAGGGTATGCCCTGTTTTTTCCTCAGGCTTTCGGGATGCAATCTCAGATGTTCCTGGTGCGACACAAAATACTCTTTTGAGAACGGTACCGAACGAAGCGCCGATGATATCGTGAAAGAGATCGCAGCATCCAGACTGCAGTATGTCTGCGTGACCGGAGGGGAGCCTCTTATCCAGAAAGAAGAACTCATACCCCTGCTTGAGATCCTGAAAGGAGCAGATATTCTCGTGGACATCGAGACGAACGGAACGATTCCCTTCAACGACATTACCCAATTCGCCTCCATCTGTATGGACGTGAAGTGCCCGTCATCCGGAGAGATGAGCGATCTGTCGCTTCTCGCACATCTTCAGGAGAAAGACTCGGTGAAATTCGTTATCGGCGACGAAGCGGATTATCTGTATATGGTCGAGGTCCTTGCAGCGTACAGACCCAACGCTCCCGTCTGCATCACGCCGGTTTTCGGAACCGATACAAAATGGCTTGTCGACACGATCATCGAGGAACGGCTCCCGGTCAAATTCCAGATGCAGCTGCATAAGCAGGTGAATGTTCAATGAATAAAAAAGCAGTCTGCCTCATGTCGGGGGGGATGGATTCGACCACCCTTGCCTACGTGGCAAAAGATATGGGATACGACATTCTCGCTCTCCATATGAATTACGGTCAGAGAACGGAGAGAAAAGAACGTGAATGTGCAAAGAAAATCGCAGAGCATCTGCATGCAGTCGATTTCGTCGAGATCTCCTTGGATTACTTCACGAAATTCGGGGCAAGCAGCCTGACCGATATGAATATCGAAGTTGAGGAGGGAGTACTCGGAAAAGCCGACCACCCGAACACGTATGTTCCGTTCAGAAATGCAAATCTGATTTCCATCGCAACTTCATATTGTGAGTCGCGTGACGGCGATGCGGTTTTCATCGGGGTCCAGTCAGGCGATCACACGGGATATCCGGACTGTACTCCGAAGTTTATCCATGCCATGCAGCAGGTTATCTCCATAGGAACGCAGACGGATAAGGCGATCAATCTTCTGACACCGTTCGTTTCGATGAACAAGACGGATATCC
>CAYSRP010000159.1:0-2433 GCA_964433475.1 uncultured Methanomicrobiales archaeon | reverse complement strand
AAAAAAAGCGGATCACTGAAATCCTTGCCACAACAAATAATGGATCATCTGATGAATATGATAAAATTCTGGGTCTTATGAAAGCACTCAGCGTAGATGATGAAAGTATTGCTTCTGCAAAGATTGAGGTGGAAAATCTCATTCTGGAGCCTAGAATTTAAGTGTCCTGGAGCTAATAACAGATTACTTATTGAATTGGAGTTATAATGCTGTTTAATAAAAAAATTACCTGTTCCTGCGGTCATGAAAACCCGGCAGGAAGTCAGTTTTGCGGATCGTGCGGTAAAAGACTCGGAGGCCAGGCAAATGGCGTATGTCCCGCGTGTGGTGCAAAACTTGATCCGGGAGCTGCATTTTGTGGGAAATGCGGAGCAAAACTCCTGGATTCTCCGCAAACGATCAAAACTGCCGACACCTCCAAAGAATTAGGCAAAAATCGTCAGTGGATGAGAATGCCGGGCGACTTCGCGCAGAGATTTGATATTCAGGATCTCCGCGGTGTCTTTGCAAAACGACTCACCGTAGAACAGGGGACAAAAGCCATTCTTCTTCAGGGAGGGATCTACAAAGGAGCACTTCCTGCAGGAGTGTACAATCTTGGAAACATCTTTGATACCATCGGTCAGTTGAGACTTGATGAACGGACAACTGTCATTCTTGTTGATGCCGGGGAAATCCCTCTTACATTTATGATCCCAAAAGGGGAGTTACGTTCAAAGAATGCCATATCTGTCGGAGCTTCAGGAAAAGTTACTGCACAGATCAAAGATCCGGCTGCGTTCCTTGAAAACTATTTGAAACGTGAACAGCACGTGAGTATTGCAGACATTGAACGAAGCATCCACTCTGAGCTGAAAAATATTGTCCAGAATAAAATATCCCAATATACTGTTGAAGAGCTGTATGGAAATGCAGCTCTCAGCCAGGCACTAAGTTCCGAGTTCAGGAATAATCTGAATGCGAACTTTGGAAACAAAGGTATAGAGATCTCTCATCTGAACTGTGTGGGCTTTGATGAAGGGGCCTGGAAAGAGGTTCTTTGGGCGCGTGAGGATCTGCAGATCGAAATAGGCAAAGCGAAAGCAGAGTACGAAAAGAAAGCTTACCTGCGTGAAGCAGGAACGGAAGATGCCGTTGGTCAGATCAATGCAAACCATACCATAAAATCCCTTGATCAGGAACTGGGGAACCAGAGAGTTGATGCTAACTTAGGTCATGAACTAGCCAGGGATTCTAAAAAACATGATCACGAACTGGAAAAAGACCGCAAGGAGATCGAGCAGCTTCTGGAGTTCAAAAAACAGAACAAGGCGATCAAACGCGAGGATGAGAGGCAGCATATCGCAAATCTTTCCGAGGCATCGGTCGAAGTTCTCATTTCTCTGGTCGATGATCAGAAGGTCGGCGCCCTTGTCCAGCTTGAACTGGCGAAGAGAGCAAACAGCCTGACGCCGGAACAGATCCTTGCAATGAATGCAAAAGATCCAAAGGCAGCCGCCGAAGCATTGGCATCTCGTGCCAAACTTGAATCAGTTGAGCAGCTGAACGAATTTAGAATCAAGGATCAGCAGGCCTTCAACATGATGATGCAGAGTCAATATAAGGAGAATGCCGAGCAGATGAAGGAGGTAATGAATTCTGCACTGAATGCTATGGGAAATACGGCGACCGCCCGTTCTACGGCTCAAAATCCCGGGGCAACTGTTGTTTCAGGGGGTATGGGGGCGCCGGTTGTGGTGAATGTCGCTCCTGAAGGAAGTACACAATGTAAATACTGTTCGGCGAATGTGCCAAACGGAGATGTCTTCTGCCCAAGTTGCGGGAAGAAACAGGAGTGAAATATGCGTACATGGACTGATGAACACGGCAGACTTCAGCTGTATGATCATATCTCAGATAGTATGGTCTTTGCCGATAATAATCATAAAATGTGTCCTTTCACCCTCGGTTACTGTGCATCATTAGATCGGGTTCCCGGAATCTGTTTTAAAGATGCCTGTGAACTCTGGGATCCGGTAATGAACCGATGTTCCCTTTCCGATAGAGTAAGAGCAGAGGGATTACATGATGAGAGTTGATCTCTCCACTTTAATCTCTTATTTGTGATTTTTGAATACGGCTTACTCGGTGTGGTCCATAATGAGGAAGACATAGACCAGTTGGGAGGCGCCGGGGCGCCGACAGGATTTGCCCGAACGCTCCCGATGAGGGATGAACCGGCGGGACGATAAGGCCCGCCGTGTTCAAGTGAGGATAAGCAAATCCGATTCGTTTCGCCCGAAGGGCGGATTTGCGTCGATTCGCGGTTTTTTCTCATGCTTCCACACCTAACAAACTCCTTCCAGAATTGGATTGAGGATGAAACCGCGCTACTCCTATTCTGACCGTCATCCTCTCATCACATTTTCATCGACCATATCCAGTCTGCCGGCT
>CAYSRP010000158.1:0-2440 GCA_964433475.1 uncultured Methanomicrobiales archaeon | reverse complement strand
TAGAGCCTGTCCCAAAATGTTCGTTTTTTGAGCTGTCAAATTTTCTGCGGCAACGAGCTGTCGATTGGTAATTGGATTTCGGATTAATTTTATGCTTATAGAGAAAAAAAGGCAAACTGACATGCAAAAACTATCTTTTACTTTTTTTTTGGACACAATGCTCTTGTTGTATTGCTGGGAATGACCTTTTGTTAGCAGCTTACGCCGCTTTTTCTGCGTGATGTTTCTGCTCTTTGCGACTCTCGGCTGCCATGGTTGCAATCTTCCACAAGTTATGAGCCAAGATGCACCATTCAATACGAGTGCGTCGGTTCTTGAAGCCCTTGCTGCGTAGCGGGGTGCCAAGATATGCATTTTTAAAGATGCCTATCCTGGCCTCCGTCGCACCTCTTCTTTTTTGCAAACTACAGAATAACTCATCTTTCAATTTTTCTTTAAACAGCAGTACCGAGCGTGGACATATTGCATTGATGATACCAAGTTCTTCCAGATCAATTCTATTGTCAGGGCTGTCAAAACCACGGTCAGTAGCGTAGCTTTCTGGCTTTCCGTACTCAGCGGAAATCCGAGAAATACTCTCTTCTGTCAGCTTATTATCTCCAGTGGGTTTTTCGTTAGAAAAATTCCAATCAACAATTAATCCGTCTTCCTGCTCTGCAAGGTAAAGGGGGTTACCAAACTCAACCTCAGCTCCACTTTTGCCCCTGACCATCACATGTATTTCAGACTCATACAGACTAAGAATCTTTTCTGAGTTCTTAACCCTACGACTACCAATAATACGCTCATGAGCTTGTTTGATTGCTTGCGGAAGTTGACTCAGGATACCTTCGATTCTATCAAGGATAACCCGTGCCTTTGCCTCACTAATACCAGCGTTTTGCCAGTTGGTTTCCAGTGCATGGTGATAGTTCTTTGCATGCTTTTGGACTATTGTTGTCAGCTTCTTCATACGGCGTAAAACCTGCTTGCGCTTCTTTGGAGCATCAGGCTTTTTACGTATATGGGTCATCTCAATACAAAGCTTGTTCATCTTGCGCAAAAATACGGCAGGCTCACTGATCCGGTGTTTGATGCCGTAAGAGCGGATTAGTTCAATCGCCAGTATAAGTGTGCGCACAGCATCACGCAATAAAACCCAGTCAACAGGGAAGTGGATATTGGCTTTCACACAAGTAGTATCAGCAAATATCCGATTTAAATGCAGCCTGGTTTCACGCAAAAGTAACTCCTTGGCTATCCTTTCATCGCTAACAGCCCGATTAAGATCATGGATTAGTACACCGATTTCTTCGCTGGAAAATTCTTTCTCATACCGCTCAAGTGTACTTTTAGAAACAGAACGGATGCCATCAACTTGCGCCATACCGGTGAACCACTGAAAAAGTGTGCTGTCAGCAATCCGCAATGACAATTTGCGAAATGACTCCCCTGTGATAGCAAGTAAGATACAGCAGCGCAGGGCTTGCTTGATAACACCAACCGACTGCAAGCGGGGTTTGTTGGAAAGCTCTTGACACGAGTCAAGATGGCGAATAATAAAGTTATCTTCCAAGCCGCTTTCGATTAGGATGCGATCCATCTCCTCAAGGATACTGCGAAACTCGTGATAATCTTTTGAACCAAAAACAACAGGAAGTGCTGGACGAAACTCAGGCTGAAAAGGTATCATATTCATGTGTTTTCCAAATTAGGTTTTTGTTTATTGGAATTATAACACATCTATTTCGGGCAAAACAGTCAAATTGACTGCTTTTGCCCGATTTTTTTCAAATTTAACTTGTTGCGTAGCAAGAAGTAAGATCATATGGGACAGGCTCTATGGTAGGCCTCAACCTGCTCGTTTGCCGCCTCTTCAGTCATCACCTCCTCGGGCATTGCTTCGAACGAATCAACGACTTTATCCTCATCAACGGGACCGTCCGGGATCGTCCCAATCAATATTTCATTGGATTTGTTATCCATATCTCTTCCTCCTCATTCTCCGCCCTGCGCATTCCAGTTGGTGATACCTTGCCGCCAACCGCCTGAAGCCGCAGGGCAACGGTCTTCAGGGTGTTGCGACCGGGGTGCACCCCGTTCGCCGACTCTATTGGTAAGACGTTTGAGATTGTATGTCTTGCATATCGTACCTGTTTATTCAGCGGAAATTTTTTCATGAAGATCACGGAAGAGCCCCTCCATGCGCAGAAGTTCAGCGGCTTCGCCCTGCTGTACAACCCGTCCTCCCTCAATCACAACGAGCGAGTCACAAAACCGCGCCAGCCACCGGATATCGTGGTCAACGACCATCACTGTCCTCCCTGCGCAGGACTGTCGTAATTTGTCCATCACCGAAATCTTCTCCAGATTATCCATACCCGTTGTCGGCTCATCCATGGACAGGCAATGGGGTGGGCGCAGCAGGCACCGGGTCAGGGCCAGCAACTGCTTCTGGGCG
>CAYSRP010000157.1:0-2456 GCA_964433475.1 uncultured Methanomicrobiales archaeon | reverse complement strand
CGACGATGTATGAGGATTATGTGATTAGTGAGGAGCTTTTCCATTGGCAGTCACAAAATATTACGTCGCCGGATGGTGTGGTCGGGCAGAGATATATTCACCATGAGGGGATGGGGATTACGATGTTGTTGTTCGTGAGACCGGCGAAAACTGAGGGCACGAAGACGGTTCCATATGTTTTCTTAGGGAGGGTTCATTATGTGAGCCACGAGGGAGCCAAGCCGATGAGTATTGTGTGGAAGCTGGAGAAGAAGATCCCGATGTGGCTATATATGGAATTGGCAGATACCAAAAATACGTGAGGAGATACTACAGGATACGTGTATGAAGAAAACCCGCGACGCGGGTTTTCCAGCATTTTTCGTTTCGCCGTCCCGACCCCCTCATCAAAAGCACCCCGGTGCCCGCATACTTCCCTGCACACCATTGATCCAGTATACAAAAAGTGCCCTAAAAACATTATTCATATACTATGCGAACATTATATCTCATTAGGACAGAGTCTCCTTATAGGTTATTTCTGTCTCTTCAGCTCATTGGAGATCCAAATCGGATTTTCATGAGCTGAATCCGTTTCTTTAGCATTAGTATTAGGTGATCTTCATGCCCGCCGGTATGATCCGGCTGCAGCAGAGCATACCGGGTCCTGATCTTTTACCGCAGCTGATAGTTTTTTAGCCTGGTCGGGAAAGCGCCGGACTGAAGATCCGGCACCGGATGAACGCGGGACTGGGTTATGCAGTCAGCGCATTACTGTTTATCGTATCAATGACCTGCCTGATCCCATTCCACAAAGACAGATCCGTAAAGACCTCCACAACACTTCCCTTATCGGTAAAAGGCGACGTCTGCAACACTGAAAGGTCAGGCAGAAGTCCATTCCTGACAATATACTCAACGATCCGGTTCACAAAATAGATCTGCCGGGAATCCAGATCAGTATCATTCAGATACTTAGCAAACGCTTCTTTCGCAGACCGCATATCCAAACCAATGATCTCCCGGACAAAAACGCCGAGCGGTTTATCCCCAATCTCTTTCTCGTATTCCTTCTTACTGCCCACCTCCTTCCAAAGAATTTTTTCCAGCTCTTTAACATCCGCAGGCGTCAGCGGGATATTGGATCTGAGTTTTGCAATGACCTCTTCATCCTGATGCTGCCTGAGATAAAATTCGGCTTTTGCTTTATAATTTTGAAGTGCCCCGTCATCAAGATCGGAGACAGCCCAGCGTGTACCTAATATTTTGTCAGAGAAGTTGGTGTCGTATCTGGTTATTTCATTCAGGAGGATGTATTTCATAAGACCCCTGAGATTTGTTCTGATGTTTTCAAACTCTTTGATCCCGGCTTCTTTGACGTAATCGGTATGAAGGATTTTCCGGATGAGTTCTCTTTGTGCGAGTATTTCCGGAATGGTTGAGATATCCGCGATTGCCCGCACTTTTTTGTTCAGATCACGGGTCGCTTTTTTGTATTGGTTTCCGGCAAGGAAGGCGAGTTCAAGCCCGTACATCAAGGCGTCAAATCGTACCGCGGATGCCTCATCTTCGTAAGGTAGAATGAGAGGGGCGATTTCGTCAGCAAGCACGAGGGTCTTTTCATAAGTGAGGGTCCGAAATGCCTCTTTGGAAGCATACTGGTCGATATATTTGAGATGCTGTTTTACGGCGAAGTTATCTCTGTTGAGTTCCCGGATTTTTCCGACAAGATCATCAACGAGCGATTGTCTGAAGGGGATCAGCTCGTCGGTCTGATACTCCAGTGCCTGGAGTTTGAATGCCATCCCGCATTCAAGATCGAAGATACGTTCCTGAACACTGGTCTGGAGAGGGGCTTCTCTTCCTTTTTTCATGACACGGAAAAACTCAAAGTTTCCGCAGAAATCAAAGATATAGAACTGGGTTTTGTCTACGCCGTCTATGAGTCCGGGGCAGAGTCTTGTTCCCCTGCCGATCATCTGCCAGAACTTTGCTTTACTGTAAACTTTTTTGAAGAAGACGAGATTCAGGATCTCCGGGACGTCAAGACCGGTATCCAGCATATCAACGGATATGGCGATTCTCGGGAGTTTGTTTGGATCGCAAAATTCATCGACAAGGGACTGAGCATAATTTGTGTAGTTGTCTATGACTCTGCAGTAGTTAGGGGGATAGTGCGGATATTCTCTCCCGAATATTTCATAGATTTTTTCTGCATGACGGTGATTTTTCGCGAAGATGATGGTTTTGCCGATGTTGCTGCCGAAATCGGTTTTGAGGCTGTTTGTCATGACGGCAGCGAGGACCTGTCTGATGGTGTCGGTGTTGAAGATCCATTCATTTAAGGCAGCGCTGTTTATGCTTTCAGGAACTTCACCGTCTTCACTGGTGAAGTCTTTTTCGTATTCTTCTTTTTCCTCATCGGTCAGATCGTCGTAGATGATGCCTTCTTCGATGAATTTGAGTTTGGTTTCGAT
>CAYSRP010000156.1:0-2535 GCA_964433475.1 uncultured Methanomicrobiales archaeon | reverse complement strand
GGTGACCATGGCGGACTTCGGGGCGGCCATCGAGAAGATGGGCCCGAAGTCCAGGGACAAACTGAGAGAATACGGCACAGGGAGTGCCGTGACGGAGTGAGGTGAGAGAGATGAGAGAGATATGGGACGATTGGGAGAGCATGTTCAGGAACTTCGACAAGAGGTTCAAGGAGATGTTCTCCGAAGCAGGAGACAACGTGAGGACGTACGGCTACACGATGTACCAGGGTCCTGACGGGGTCCCGCACGTCAGGGAGTTCGGCAATGCGGTGGGGGACTACGCTCCCCTTCCCGCAGGAACGAGGGAACCGTTCACCGATGTGACGAGGGAGGAGGATAAGGTCCACGTGACCGTGGAGCTCCCCGGAGTCAGGAAAGAGGACATAGACCTGGAGGTGACGGACAGCACGCTCACGGTGGCAGTGGATACGGAGAGCAAGAAGTTCTCCAAGAGCGTTGCGCTCCCGTGCGATGTGAAGTCCGAGACCGCGAGAGCGGAGTACAACAACGGCATACTCGAGGTCGTGATGGACTCCAGGGAATCCTCTCCTAAGGGAAGGAAGGTCAGGATCGACTGACCGGAGACCGGGCGGGCTTATGCCCGCCCAAAACACAAACCATTCCAATCAATTTCAATCCGTGTCCGACCCAAGTATGTATTGTGAATATTTTGAAATCATTTTTTTGAGATCATGTATATTTTCATCAGACAACTCTGTGTGTTTTTTTATAAACGCATTGAAAGGAGTGGTATAATAATCCCCGAAATAACCTTTCAAAAACAGATGATGATTTGAAGGAATTTTTATTTCCACATTTTCAAACATCATGCTTTTGCAGGGGAATATGGTTTCTGCCTCATATGCATTTACCTTGGTCAACAATGGCATCATGGTATCGGCACCGTACCCGATACTCTTCCTATCAATCACATGAAGTGTTTCTTTATCACCGGAGAATATAGAGAGTATATCTTCGATGTCAGCCTTCTGAGTATCGTTCAAAGGCCCTTCTTCACCAATGTTGTTTTCACGTTTGTACAGATCAACATATCTGTAAATTTTTCTGTTATACAATCTGATTTTTTTTTCCAGCAGCTCAACCGGAATATCATACATGTCAAAAACAAATATGTCAATAAAGACGGGCCCCTGATCCTTCAGGGACATTTTATAGTGACGATATGCGTCATGTCTATTCACCATAACACTTTTTTCAAATCTGATGTCCGGATATTTCTCTTTGAGGATTCTCTTCAATTTGTATACGTCTGACCGCAACATACCCACATCTACGTCATCGTCCCAAGGTATGAACCCTTTATGGCGAACAGCACCCAGGAGTGTGCCTGCAATGGCCCAATACTCCAGATAGTGTTTTTTACATATTTCGTCAAATATCTTCAACAAGATTACCGTGCTCATCTGCAACAGACGCAGTCTCCCGCCGGCCGGAGACATGTTTGAAAAATACAGCTCCTTCTCATTCAGCACATCGTTTGAATTGCGCTTTAATAGATATTGATTAACAGCATGATACACAGATGCGCTATCTTCTAATTCGCCGTCATCAATTTTTGAAGAAGATATGGCACTATTTATCCATCTTAATGCGGCAGGATAGTTCGGATCCAGAAATTTTCTGTCGGCGTAAAACGATGCAAGCCGGGCTTTTGCATAAGGCGCAATCCTTTTTGGATTCTCCAACAATTCCGAAATATGATACGAAGCCCTACGCATCAGGTCAGCTGTTTTGCTGATATCCTCTTCCCCACCCTTGGGGCAATTTATAACATCATTTAATCCGTTCAAACACAGTCTACGTTCCAGATTAAAAACATCTACATCTGCTGTTTCTATAATCAGCATCGGATTAACACAAACATCCACAGAGAACAGATCCAAAACTTGATTTTCTGATTTTGAGAACAGAAGGATTTTCAATCCTGTGTTATCTTTCAATCCAATCTCGTTTCTGTCAATTGTGAAATTTATATGTCCTTTGTCAGAATCGTCCGCAGGTCCTCTGCCGTGAGCACCGAATTCAGATTCTCCCCATTTGTAATTGACGGATACTTCTTTTCCATGCTTCCATATGATCTTTTTCTCAGTTTGGTCTATAATGGCAACGAAAACCTCTCCCGGCTCTGGACCCACGATATCATCGTCTGCCCAGGACCCAAAATCGATATTTTTGAAACATTCCGATTCATTACCGGGTGTTGCAATAAGCAATATCGCATCCGAACATTCCTCCCCCAGGACTTCGAAGTATCTGTCGAGATTCACAGTTTTTCCCAGATGCCTCTTTCTGTAGCTCATAGTATACTCGCCTTGATAAAGATCCTAGGATTGTCATAGCAGACGTTATCTTATACCTATTCTATTTTGAGTTAGAGATTCCTGGTGATTTTCATCTGTCTGGTATTGATATTCATTTTTTCTTCTGAAAAGATGACGTCTGCATCTTTAAACATAGAATAATTCATTATACAGGAGAGTGGTAGCTTTGAAAACAGGCATACTTCAGAATACC
>CAYSRP010000155.1:0-2537 GCA_964433475.1 uncultured Methanomicrobiales archaeon | reverse complement strand
AAATCAAAAGAATTTACGGCGAACGGTCTTAATTACTTTTTTAATAAAAATAATGGGGATTATAATGGGGTGTCTCCGTATTACTCAATCTTACCTGCAACAAAGATATAAAAGAACGCTGCAAGGACCGCACCGATGATCGGACCTACCACATAAATCGGGAATGTTGTCCAAAGAGCATCAGATCCAGAAACGATCAATGCCATAAGATCAGGTCCAAACGATCTTGCCGGATTGATTGAGCCGCCTGAAATATTTCCCGTTGCAATTATCGCAGCAATTACTGCCGCACCAATCGCAAGACCGGCAAATCCTGCCGGGGCTTTCTTGTCAACGGCAACCCCCATGATGACGAGCATCAATACAAAGGTCCCCACAATTTCTGCGAGAAGTGCCTGCCATAGAGAGATTCCAGGAAATGGAGCAGTTGCACCAAGTCCTCCCACACTGAGTGAGTCGGGACCGATAATGAGATACAAAAGGGCGGCACCTAGAAATGCACCAATACATTGGGCAATAATATAACAAATTGTATCCTTAACCGGAAATTTGCGAATAGCACAGAGTGCGACACTCACTGCCGGGTTGATATGAGCACCTGAAACAGTACCAAGTGCATAAATCACTATTGCTACTGTCAGACCAAAGGCGGCCGCAATGCCAAACCAGTCACCCATTCCACCAAGGGCACCAATTCCGATATCAAACGTGCTTGAGGTTGTTGTGCCTGCTGCAAGCATCAGCATGATCACAACTGACCCGCAGCCTATGAATACGAGAAGAAGGGTCCCGACTAGTTCAGCTAGGCAACGTTTAAAAAGATCCATTACTTTTCTCCACGCCGGGCACGATCACACTCCGGACAAAGGATCCTTGGAATAGGGTACTTCAGTTTCTTTGCCGGGAAGGGGTAGCCCCCCTCCCAGATATCAACTTCAGCACGGATCATATGCTCAGAGCACAGACCCATACCGCAGACAATACAAATACCACTCGCTTCTCTGTTTATTCCTTTCTGTTCACAGATGTAACATCTCATTTACACAGCCTCGCGATACTGACAGTACTGGTGGCGTGATCCTACGAGGCATGCGGTAGCACAACTCTTACAGCCACGAACTGGAGCCGCGGGGGTCTTCTTATCAAGGGCGATGATGTTCGTCATCATAGTTGCCGTAATCGGCTCACTCGTCAGCAGACAGGGATAATCAGACAACCGCATGAGGGCAGACGCACGAACCGTGATAGCACACGCCGGGTAAGCATAGCGCTGCGGGTTCATGAGAACCTCATTTTCATGGATTGGAGAGAGATCTACCGGAATGCCGTCAATTTTCGGAACAAGGGGTTTACCCGAACCATTTTTCACTCTCTCTGCTTTGTCAAGAATCTTCCATCCACGATAGATCATATCCATGAAATCACAGTTGTGTAATTCGGCAGCTGCGCCACGTGTTGGTTTGATCATTACGAGATTGTGATATCTCTTCGTCAGAAGGTCAACGATCATCGGAGCATTGAATGCATCAAGCTCCAGAATATACTCGGTTGCAGCAGCTGAGGCCCCCGTCGCCACACTGAGTAACTGATAAGGGGTCTTGATACTCGGCTCAGCTGCACGAAGCGTCTTTTCAATTACGTTCGTGACGGAATCAATTACTGCCATGACAACGTCATCTTTGCACATGTTGTAGGTTGATTGGGAAATGTGATGCGCAACATCACCGACACAGTATGCCGGAATGGTGGCAATGTTTCCATAATGTACATCATCATCGATTGCGGCTTTCACTGGTTTTTCCATGCCTTTCCGATAGTTTTGCATGTAACGTCTTGCTGAAAAGGATTTCATACCGGATTTGTGCATGAGTGATGCCTGAGCAGCAACCGGATTCCGGTAAAGGTCCTGAAGCTGATGAACTTCCTTTCGGGATGCTTCGGCAAGAGTATCTCCTGCCTCAATACGTTTTGCAAAGAGATCGCCAATACCATAAGAAGTGTTCATACCCCATGATTTGGCGGCGAGAATTGCCTGCTTGTGTGCAACCGGAATCTCGGTTTTCGTAAGAACCTGATTGACAACGTTGCTTGTCGAGCCTGGCATCAAAGCAAAGTCAACGACACATGTAGGACCATAGAATCCGGCATAGAGACGTGCTGCTTCCCTGCCAATGATTGCCTCATGGGTTTTAATGGAGTCGGCAAAAATCTCCAGACTTTTTGCAAATGCGGGATCCTCATCTCTGAGAATTTCAAGAATGACGGGTGTCTGATAGTGTTCAACAAACGGGTCGTCTTCCGGTCTGACATGACGAGTTAGACCAGAGAGAACGTCAAAGTGTGTCTTCACTGATGCCTTGTGTAGATTGATGACCGAAGCGCTCTGTTTTGGACCAACAGTCATCTTTTCAACTACATCAACATAGGGGCGGGCGTCTTTAAGCGTAAAATGTTTACCACGTCTCAGTTTAAGTACTTCGACGTCGGCATGCTGGGCAGCCATCGCCTCATCAATCATCTTTTTGTAAAGATCTGTC
>CAYSRP010000154.1:0-2613 GCA_964433475.1 uncultured Methanomicrobiales archaeon | reverse complement strand
GGGTACATATTGTAATGAAATATGCGCCGTTTTGGCTGTAATCATACCCGTCTAACCGCATTTTCTTGCGTTTTGGCAATTCCAAATTGTACCCCCCTGCTTAACCATTTTGATATATCCCCGTAGGGGGCTGACGCATAAATCAGCCCCGAAAAACAACAAAAAAGGCCAGGGAAACAGTTACATTTCTCTGGCTTTTTTGGTATAATTATGTCGATGAAAACATTAATAACACAACAGGATTATAGCAAATTCCCAAGGAATTATCAACTGAAAATTTGCAGTGAGCTGGATGTATTGCTGCAATGTGACGAATCGGTGAGGCTTCTAAGCGAAGTTGTGGAGGAATTGGACTGTACGAATCTGTACAAAGCTTACTCCCCGAGAGGGAGAAAACCGAAGACTTCACCGGTCACGATGTTTAAAATACTAGCTTACGGCGCGATGGATGGACGGCACGCGGGCAGAGAGCTTGAGCGTGCCTGCCGCCGGGATATTAATTACATGTGGCTTTTAGGGGATGAACCTGCTCCAGACCACGATGCTTTGAACCGTTTTCGCAGCAAACAGCTGGCGGAAGTCATAGAGGATCTGTTTTACCAGCTGGTGAAAAAGCTAGCGGAGATGGGCGAAATCAAGTATGAGCATTTGTTTGTGGACGGAACAAAGATTGAAGCCAACGCCAATAAATACACGTTTGTGTGGAAAAAGAGCGTAGGAAAACATCAGGCACGGCTGGAGAAAAAGATGACGGAATATCTGGCGGAGCTGTCCTGCCGTTACGGTTGGATGAATGCTGAGATACTGCCTTCGGCCGCCTATGTCCGTCTGTCATACTAAATCCATTTTAAAACATTCCAGAATAGAGCGATGCGTTCTTGCGGGCAAGAACGCGCCATGAGCGATAATTATGGAATAGTTATAGTTGGATTTAGTATCAGAACTGCAAACCGAGCCGTTTGTCCATGGACGCGGCAAACGGAAAACCCAGCTGCAGCGGGATATGGAGCAGCTTGTGGACATGATGCAACGGCAGGAGAAATACGAGAGGTATAATAATACCTTCAAAGGTCGTAACAGCTTTTCCAAGACTGATCCGGATGCTACTTTTATGCATATGAAGGAAGACCATATGCGCAACTCGCAGTTGAAGCCGGGATACAATGTCCAGCTTGCCGTAGAGGGAGAATATATCACAGGTCTAGATATTTCCAGTGAGCGCAGTGATCAGTTGACGTTGATTCCACTTCTGGAGCGTATGGAGTCCTACACCGGCCATCAATATGGGGATGTGACCGCTGACGCGGGATATGAAAGTGAAGAGAACTACACCTACTTTGAGAACAAGCAGCAAACCTGTTACATAAAGCCGCAGAATTACGAGCGGAGCAAAACGAAGAAATTCAAAAGCAATATGAGCCTGCGTGAGAATATGGCTTACGACGCCGGAAAGGATGAATATACCTGCCAAAACGGGAAGAAACTCAAGGTTGTATATACCGGAAAACGGATGTCCAAATCGGGGTTTGAGTCAGAAATCACGTATTACGAATGCGAGAGCTGTGAAGGCTGCCCGCACAAAAAGAACTGCACCCGGGCCAAAGGCAACCGGAAAATGCAGCTTTCCAAGACATTTCTGCGGCAGCGTGATCAGTCTCTTCGGAATATCACATCGGAAACAGGTATACTTCTGAGGATGAACCGTTCAATTCAGGTTGAAGGCGCGTTTGGTGTCATCAAGCAGGATTATGGATTCCGGCAGTTTTTGCTGCGCGGCAACAAGAAAGTGCGGACTGAAATGCTCATCATGGCGTTCGGCTACAATATTAACAAGCTTCATCACAAGATTCAGCAAAATCGAACCGGTTCGCAGTTGTTTGAAAAAATGACGGCTTAACCAACGGAAAAATTGAAAAGTTTTCAACAAAAAGGGCTTAGCTCTTGTTTAAGTGCGCCTATTTTCAACATTTTTTGGTGTTTAGGCTCGTGTTTTCTTCGTCAGGCATAATTTTAGGGGCTGAACACAATTTGACATTGTGCGTCAGCCCCTTGCCAGTAAGGGCTGTAGCCCCTCTATCAAATTGTAATGTTATTTGGTAAAACCTCAGTTACATCGAATTCATCAAGCTGGTTAAAATCACCGCAAGCCGGTGTCTCTTCCTCACCGAGTGTTATTCCGTGCAGCAAGGGCTTATATCCGCCGTAAACCCTTTTGCCACCGCATTCTATCGACCAGAGTGTTCCCTTTGATTTCCATGTATATTTGCCTATGGTACGGCAAACCCCAACAGTCGGTATGATTTCGGGATCTTTTACATTCTCGCCAAGATACTTAATCAACCATCTCCAGAAGTTGGTTGTACCCGAGTTGGGCGTCGCTGCAATAGAGAGGATCGGATTCTTGGGAAAAAGGGTTGAAGGAATGCTGCCGTCGTCAAAAATATACGCCGAAAAGGATTTCATAAGAGCCTTCACAACCGCATCTTTTTCCGGGTCATAGTTACGATTTAAATAATCCTGCATATTTTCAATCAGGTCGTTGTAGCTTCCAAATACAATGGGGGTTCTGATCCAGTCCAGAACACGGCTCTTGTCGTTCGAGTCGGTTTTGGC
>CAYSRP010000153.1:0-2616 GCA_964433475.1 uncultured Methanomicrobiales archaeon | reverse complement strand
ATAAGGCATACAAGAAATCCGCCAAAGCGGTTGCAGCCACCATGGGTAATTACCACCCGCACGGTGACTCTGCGATCTATGAAACACTCGTCAAGATGGCCCAGCCATTCTCGTATCGGTATACGTTAGTGGATGGTCAGGGTAACTTCGGTTCTATAGACGGTGATTCGGCAGCAGCAATGCGTTATACTGAGGCGCGTCTTACCAAAGCAGCCGAGTCACTTCTGGAGGATATCGACAAGGAAACCGTTGATTTCGTTCCTAACTTCGATGAGTCGTCAGAGGAACCCGACGTTCTCCCGAGTAAGATCCCGAACCTTCTTGTGAACGGAACGAGCGGTATTGCCGTTGGTATGGCAACCAACATGATGCCGCACAACCTCGGAGAGGTCTGCGATCTGGTCAACGCTTATATCGACAAACCCGATATGCAGCTTGATGAGATGATGAAGATCCTGCCGGCACCGGATTTCCCGACCGGAGGCAAGATCATGGGCACTGACGGAATCGTTAATGCCTATCAGACCGGTCAGGGCAAAGTTGTTGTCCGAGGTATTGCCGAGATCGAAGAACGCAAAAAAGGATTCGAGCAGATCATCATAACCGAGATCCCGTATCAGGTGAACAAGGCAACGATGATCGAGAAGATCGCCGATCTTGTCAAAACCAAAGTGATCGACGGGATCAGCGACATTCGCGATGAGTCGGATAAGGATGGTATCCGGGTCGTTATCGAGCTCAAGCAGAGTGCTCAGGCGAATGTTGTCCTGAATTTACTCTACAAGCACACCCCGCTTGAGAGTTCTTTTGGCATCATCAACCTCGCCATCGTTGATAAGAAACCGAAGATCCTTTCACTTGCAGAGCTTCTGCGCCATTTTATCGCACATCGTGTCAATGTCATCCGCAGAAGGTCCCAGTTTGATCTGCGTAAAGCTGAGGAACGTGTCCATATTCTGGAAGGTCTGTTAAAGGCCCTTGATATGATCGATGTGGTGATCGCCACGATCCGTGCATCTCCCGAAGTCTCTGTTGCACAGGAAGCTCTTGTTTCAAAACTTGGCTTTACCGACGCTCAGGCTGATGCAATTCTCAAGATGCAGCTTCGTCGTCTCGCTGCTCTTGAGCAGCAGAAGATCGTGGATGAGACTACATCTCTTCAGCTCACCATTGATAAACTCACGAAGATCTTATCCTCTGAGGAAAACATCCTCGCCGTTGTCAAAGTCGAGACTGCCGAAGTTCGTGAAGCCTATGCGGACGAACGTCGGACCAAGATCGATTACACGGCAAACAATGACTTCAATATGCTGGATCTGATCCCTGATGAGCAGGTCCTTGTGATGCTCACATCTCAGGATTATATCAAAAGAGTTCCGCTCGACCTTTATCGCCAGCAGAAACGCGGCGGCCGAGGGGTCATCGGCATGACCACGAAGGATGAGGATTCTGTAGATAAGATCTTCATGGCAAATACCCATGATTATCTGCTTTGCTTCACGAACAAAGGCAGAGTGTACTGGCTCCGTGTATATGAGATCCCGGATAGTTCCAGAATAAGTAAAGGAAAGGCAATCGTCAATCTGCTGAACCTGACCGACGAGGAGATCTCGGCGGTGATCCCCCTGCATGATTTCGATGCAGAAAAGCATCTCCTGTATGCAACAAAGAAAGGTCGTGTGGGTAAATTCACCCAAGACCTGTTCTCCAGACCGAGAGCAGGCGGTATCATCGGTATCACTCTCCTCGAGGGCGATGAACTTGTTGATGTGGTCGTTACTGATGGCGACTCTGATGTCGTTCTTACGACCGCATTTGGTCAGGCACTCAGATTCTCCGAGCAGGAAGTCCGTCCCACCGGTCGCGGCACTCAGGGTGTTATCGGTATCCGGCTCAAGTTTGAGGGAGATTATGTCTGTGCTCTGACGTTGGTCGAGGAACAGTATCTCCTGATGGTCACAGACAAAGGATTTGGTAAGAGATCCGCGTTCGATGTGTTCATGGGTCACGGTCGTGGCACTCAGGGAGTGAAATCGATCGTGGCAAACTTTGAGCGCGGCAAGGTAGTGGCGTCTCTTGCAGTATCAGACGAGGATGATGTCGTCATCACGACTGCAGCGGGTGTTGTGATGCGGACCCATGCCTCGAACATCTCGATCCAGGGACGCGGCACACAGGGTGTCCGTGTTATCCGTGTTGATTCCGGCGATAAGGTCACGGGAGTCGCCGTGGTTCAGCCTGAAGATGAAGTTGAAATCGAAAATGAGGAAAAAGAGCCCGTCTCGTCTGAGAGCGAAGACGAACTCTGATCTTTTTTTTAAATTTTATTCGCAGAGTTTATTTTACTCTTCCTGATCTCTGATACTTTTTTTCAGTTCGCCCGCGATTTTTTCTATATCAGTAAATACTGGTTCATCCATTCCGTGTTTTACTACTCCGAGTTCCGTTGTCCGCAGGATGATGTCGGGTTTTATTTTGTATGGCGCCAGTTTTTTCAGCACACATCCTTCATCGCATCCTTCAAGAAGGGCAAGGATCGTATCTTCGCGGTCAAAATTGGTCACTTCATCGATTTTTTTGCTGAGGTGGGGGAATTGAGGTCTCCGAGGTTTATGA
>CAYSRP010000152.1:0-2620 GCA_964433475.1 uncultured Methanomicrobiales archaeon | reverse complement strand
CTTCCATTCTCTGAGCACCGATCCCGTTATTTTACCTATACCTTTACCTTTATGTGTTTGGAAATGGCATATCATCATATGCCAGACTTTGGAAATCCATTTTCGGGATTACATAACGATCGTAAACTCACGCAAACTGAACTTATACGTGCTATCCGGTTCACGATCTCATCAGAATATGAAGCCGTCCAGTTGTATCAACAGCTGGCAGAATCCACCGACAACAAACTTGCTATCGAAGTTCTTCAGGACGTTGCCAACGAAGAGATCGTTCATGCCGGCGAGTTCCTTAAACTCCTGTATGAACTTAATCCAAAGGAGTCTATCTTCTACCAAGAAGGAGCTGCCGAAGTTAAAGAAGAAATTGATAAACTCAAGGGATTATAGATCGATCCCCAAATCTCTTTTAGCAAACTATTATAACAATAATGTCCTATACTTAAGAGCACTTTTCGTGCCTCAGTGGCTTAGCCCGGCATAGCGGCTGATTTGTAATCAGCAGGTCGCGAGTTCAATTCTCGCCTGAGGCTTAATTCTTTCTTTTTGATTTTGGAATGTTTCGTGTTGATTATCTGGTTTTGCGTATAAGTATGATATTGAAAAAATATGTCATAAAATGATTACGCTCATCAATAAAAATCACATCACTAAATGCTTTTTTCGCCATCACGACAGGCAATGAAATCTCAGACTGCGCGCATCTTTTTAAACTTTTTTTGGGTATACTGATTAGGTGCCTTTATCTAACATAAATTAAGAATATTAACTAATACTAGTTGATGAATTTCCTTTCATCTTCTAAAACTACCTGGGGTGGAATATATGCTATCTGACATAGAAATTGCACAGCAGTGCAAAATGAAAAAAATCACCGAGATTGCAGCGTCTCTTGATATTTTACCTGATGAACTTGAACTCTATGGTCCATACAAAGCTAAACTCACTGATTCTCTTGAGAAGCGTCTGGCAAAAAAATCCAACGGCAAACTTATTTTGGTGACTGCTATCAATCCGACTCCCGCTGGAGAAGGCAAGACCACGACTACAGTCGGTCTTGGTCAGGCAATGCCGAAGATCGGCAAAAAGGCTGTTATCGCTCTTCGTGAACCCTCACTAGGTCCTGTCTTTGGTGTGAAAGGCGGAGCTGCCGGCGGAGGTTATTCACAGGTCGTTCCCATGGAGGACATCAATCTCCACTTCACCGGAGATTTTCATGCAATAACCAGTGCAAACAATCTTCTCTGTGCAATGATCGATAACCATATTCAGCAGGGGAACACGCTCGATATTGATACCAGAAGGATCATTTTCAAACGCTGTCTCGATATGAACGATCGTGCTCTCCGGAACGTTGTGATCGGACTCGGTGGTCAGACAAACGGTGTGCCGCGTGAAGATCACTTTATGATCACGGTTGCCAGTGAAGTCATGGCGATCCTTTGCCTCGCAAACGACATTGACGATCTCAAAGATCGTCTTGGAAAGATCATCTTCGGGTACAATAGAAGCGGTAAAGCACTTTATGCCCGTGATCTTAAAGCCACCGGGGCAATGGCGGCTCTTCTCAAAGATGCCATCAAACCAAATCTCGTTCAGACATTGGAACACACTCCCTGTTTTATCCACGGCGGACCGTTTGCCAACATTGCTCATGGATGTAACTCAGTCCGGGCAACGAAACTCGCACTGAAACTTGCTGATTATGTTATCACAGAGGCGGGTTTCGGTTCTGATCTTGGTGCCGAGAAATTCTACGATATTAAATGCCGTTATGCCGGACTTACACCAAATACCGTTGTGCTCGTTGCATCAGTTCGTGCTCTCAAATACAACGGAGGAGTAAAGAAAGAGGATACCAAGATCCCGAACACCGATGCTCTCAAAGCAGGAATGGTCAATCTTGAGGCGCACATAGATAATCTTCAGAAATTTGGCGTTCCGATTGTTGTTGCTATCAACAGATTTGCATCCGATACTGACGAGGAATTATCTCTGATCGAAGATTTCTGCAAATCGAAGAATGCAGAGTTTGCTATTTCTGAAGTCTTTGCTAAAGGCGGAGACGGGGGCATCGAACTTGCGAAAAAAGTTGTCATGTCCTGTGAAAAGCCACAGAACTATCACTGTATCTATGAAGTGGATAAGCCGATCAAGGAAAAAATCAATGCCATTTCCACAAAAATCTATGGCGCAGATGATGTTCTCTATTCTCCTGCAGCAGAAGCATCCATCAAAGATATAGAAAAACTTGGTCGGGACAATCTTCCTATCTGCATAGCAAAGACCCAGTATTCTCTTTCAGACGATCCAAACAAACTTGGTCGCCCGAAAAATTATAAAATCAGCGTTGTAACGGTTCGTTTATGTAACGGCGCAGGGTTCATCGTTGCAGAGACAGGTGACATCATGACGCTTCCAGGACTTCCGGCAGTGCCGGCAGCATGTTCTATAGATGTGAACAATGACGGGTATATATCCGGTCTCTTCTGATTGACCGCGGGTTTTTATGCCGGGGCATTTTGCCCCGCAAAATCATTTATCTAATAACTTTTTTTTGATTGTTGTAAGATTTCTTTTTCGATTCCTTTCTCTCTCTCTCTCCTATCTTTTGTTGGATAAT
>CAYSRP010000151.1:0-2631 GCA_964433475.1 uncultured Methanomicrobiales archaeon | reverse complement strand
TTTGTGTGCGGCCATGCTCCTGTTATGTATCATAACAGGTCCTGGCGCATCAACGGACGAATATACGTCCGTATCGGAGATCTGTCAGAATTCGGGTTATGCTCCTGACCATATCATCGTTAAATATGATTCAGAACAGTTCATTACCGCCTCTTCTGAATCAGCACAGGATATCCTCAAAAATTTATCGGATATGGTGCCTGGTCTCCAGGTCATAAAACTGCCCGACACAATGACCGTGGAAGAAGCTCTCGATTACTATAGAAATCTGCCCGGCGTCATTTATGCGGAACCTGACTATTATGTATCCTCCTTCTCGATTCCAAATGACGAATATTTTTACCGTTTGTGGGGTATGGATTCAGGACCCGGGGGTATTAATGCCGTATCTGCCTGGAATACAACAACGGGTTCAGCAAAAGTCATCGTCGCAGTTTTGGATATGGGGGTAAATATATCCCATCCGGACCTGATCGATAATCTCTGGATCAATCCTGACGAAATCCCGGACAATGAGATCGATGATGATGAAAATGGTTACATCGATGATTACTATGGATGGAATTTCGTTGACGACACCAATGATCCGTCAAATTACAACACGCACGGAACCCACTGTGCAGGAATAATCGGAGCTGTAGGAAATAACAGCATTGGAGTTTGCGGAGTTGCATGGGACGTGAGTATTATGTCTCTTCGTGCCGGAAATCTCTATAATCTGCCGACCAGTGCGATAATCGAAGGGATCAGTTATGCTAAGAATGAAGGGGCCGATATCGTGAGCTGTTCATTTGGCAGTACCTCCTCCTCCGTAGCATTGCTGGAGGCTATTGCTAACTGCCCTGATATGCTGTTTGTCTGTTCTGCAGGAAACACCGGCACAGATCAGCTTAACTATCCTGCAGCATATAACATTTATAATATCATCTCGGTCACTGCAGTTGATCAGAATGGAAATCTGGCTGATTTTGCTTCATATGGCCCAACAGTTGATGTTGCAGCTCCGGGTGTTGATATCTACTCAACGGTGCCGATCATCTCCAGCACCCCAATGCGCTTTTATCTAAATGAGACCACGAGGGATGAGTTTGGTATTCTCACTGATAATTTCTCCGGAGAGAGCGGCGGCTGGGATTTTATCGGTGCCGACAATG
The DNA here is from genome assembly GCA_964433475.1 of uncultured Methanomicrobiales archaeon. Lineage (GTDB taxonomy): Archaea > Halobacteriota > Methanomicrobia > Methanomicrobiales > Methanocorpusculaceae > Methanocorpusculum. The sequence goes on along the minus strand of CAYSRP010000151.1, from coordinate 1,477 downwards.
AAGGGGCATCGGTTTCTGGAAATGTACACTCTCTGATCTATTCAAAGAAAACCTTCTCGTTAATTGGAGAGCCCAGCGGGTTACAATTGAGTTATGGATATAGTCTCTATGGACCGGACAGTTATGATGTAATTATCTCAAATACATCCTTCGAAGAGTACCTGTCAGTTTTTGCTGTGGAAAAAGATCTCGAGACTGACACCAACGTTATGATCCTGAAAACTGCAGATGACCTTAGAAACCCATACATCGATGTATCCTATGTGAACGATGTGATCGGCAACGGACCATACTATATCGGGTATCTGTATCGGGCAGATGATATTCGCAGTTCGGGGATGCTCTATCGTTTTACTATAGAGACCGCGTTTCAAATGCAGGGAAATGCATATAAAAATATGTCCGGAACATCCATGGCAGCACCGATGGTTTCCGGTCTTGCGGCTCTTATAAAATCTGCAGATCCTGATCTGACAAATATCGAAATAAAACAGATCATTCTGGATACCGTTGACTCAAAAGAGAGTCTGAACGGCTTGATCGTGACAGGCGGAATCATCAATGCATCTGCTGCGATAAATGCAGCGACATATGCAGATATGGATCATATCTCATTACTCCGGGGATGGAATTTTATCTCTGTTCCGAAAACTCTGGATACGAATGCAAATACCGCGGAACAAGTCTTTGGAGACATAGACATAAACGAAGCGGGCATTCTCGGATTCGATGCACAAGCACGCGAGTGGATCAAGATCCAACCTGATGATATCATACACCCCCTAACCGGATATTGGATCAGGGCAGAAGAGTCAGCCTCAGTTCCCCTGCTTTATCCGTCAGTCCCGACAGAACCTGCAAATAAAACCCTCTACTCCGGATGGAATGCGATCGGGCTGTCGGCCGCGGGAGACACATCAGCAGAAAATGCACTTCGCTGCCTCAACGGATCATGGAAAACACTCATCCCCTGGAATCTGACGGACGGAGCATATGAAAATGCTATCATAAACAATGGTTCCGGCGTAAACAGCCCACAACGCTCCATGACACTTGGAAACGGTTACTGGCTGTATGTTGATGCGGAAAATGATTTAGTTGGACTTACCGGGTGATCAAAATGAAACACATACTCATTACCCTTCTCATACTGTCTCTCGTGTGTGCAGGATCATCTGCTGCATCAGACACCGCAGTTTTCGAACAACAATACGGACAAAATCAGATCATGATCAAAATAGATACATCGCTGACAAATATCACCTCCATTGTTCCAGCAGAAGATATACTGTACAATTATTCATCTCTTGTTCCCGGCCTCTATCTGATCCGTATCCCTTCAGGGTATTCGATATCGGAAACTGTTCTCTATTATGAAGAGAAAAATGGAGTTATTTATGCTGAGCCGGATTATATTAGTTCCATAGAACAGGATCAAAACCCGACCCCAAGCGATGATACGCCAAGATCCTCATTC
>CAYSRP010000150.1:0-2647 GCA_964433475.1 uncultured Methanomicrobiales archaeon | reverse complement strand
TCTGCATCGGTCGTCACGATCAGGTCATATTTGCTTGCGAGAACGCCGTCGTTTCGGGCACCTCCGACCTTTTTGCTCGTCTGGATGAACACCTTGTCGGCATATTTTTCTGCGATCTCACGGGTCTTATCTTTCGAACCGCCGTCGACCACGATGATCTCATACTGATCACGCGGCAGCGTCTGGTCACAGAGACTTTTCAGGAATGGTTCGATCCCTGCCTCTTCATTGAATGATGGAACTACAACTGAAATCATGCTAACAACTCCGCATAAAGATCTGCATGCATTTTTGCAACTTTGTACATATTGTATTGCTCGATCGACGCACGGGCATGGGACGCGGCATTCCTGAGCATCGCATCGTCTGCGAGCAGGGGAGCGATCTCTTCGCTTTTATTGAAGAACCCGGCGATCCCCGGGAACAATTCCCGATACTCGGACAGTTCACGGGAGATGACCGGAAGCCCGCTTGCAAGTGCCTCCATGATCGAGATCGACATCAGATCCCCGTAGGACGGGAACAAAAAGACATCCGCTCCGGCGTAAACCCCGGTTATATCCGGGACGAATCCCGGGAATATGACATTATCTCCGGCTTTTGCTTTCCGTTCTTCAACCGCCTTTTTATTGGCGGAGATCGGTCCGTACGGGAACCCGCCGACCCACATGAACTTGTAATCAGGAAGTTCGTCTGCCAGGTCGAGGAAATCATAGATCCCCTTTCTCGGCGTCTGCTGGGCGACCTGAAGGATGACCTTGTCGTCATCCGTGAACCCGAAGGTCTCGCGGAATATCCTGCGTTTTTCCGGGTCAGGCTTGAATTTGTCCATGTTCACACTGCTCGGGATTCTGGTCGTCGGCATGTCCGGCAGCATTTCATTTATCTCCCGCTCGTTGTCCCGCGTTATCGTGATGATATGATCGTATCTGCCGTACATCGGCTTGTAGATCTTATTGATAAGGGAGGCACCCGCGAGATTATTGATGTTGAGGCTCGGGGTCGAGTGGGCGGTGATGATCTTGATATGCTTTGCCCGAAGCATCGACCAGACCGCTCCGGGACCCAGAGTATGACAGTGGGTAATGTCCTGGTCATGCTTTTTGCTGTTCAGCTCTACCTCGACGCCCGGGGTCTTCAGCAGGCCTTCATAGAGCGTCATCGCGACGGTCGCACAGCCGACGTATTTGAACACTGAAAAATTTTCCACCCGGATATTTACTCTCATGCATTTTTCTCCACAAAATTCATGACGCTTCTGATGCATCCGTCCATATTGAGGTATTCGAATTCAGAGAATCTGCCGACAAGGTCGATCCCGAGTGTCCCTTCAAGATATTCACGGACGATTTTGATATTCTTCAGATACTCCAGATCGTAGACAACGTAGGCGAATTTGAACCGGTCGACTGCCGAATGAACGACCGCATCTTTTGACGGCAGGATCTTCATATCGGCAAGACCGTCGATCGTGCGTGAGATGAGTTCCTCATCACTCATATTCGAGACGTCGTCTCCTTCGTTGTAGGTGATCTCTGCAAGAACCGCCGAGCAGCCTTCGGGTGCGACGTTCTTTGAAAAGTTCGACGGGAAAGAGAGACGGTTGAAGGCGCCCCATTTGTCCTCAGGCACGTACATCCAGGAAATATCCGGCACGGTTCCTTTGAATCCGACCGACACACAGGCGATAGAGTTGTATCTGAGTGCATCGCATGCTTCGCTGATCGGGGCCGGGACCGTCAGCATCGGGAGAAGGACCTGAAGGGGTAAGGTCGAGATGATCCGGTCGGCGGAGATGATCTCCCTGCCGTTCGAAACCGCCCAGCCGTCACCCGTGTTCACGACTGAGGTCACGGTATAGTTTGTTTTGATGGAATCAGAAACAGGCTCGGCGATCGAATTCACGAGAGACTCGATACCGCCGTCGATCGGATAGGAAAAGACCGCCTGATGGGTGTACCCCTCGGTCTCGATACCGATCGCTGACTTGATGATGTCTTCCACCGGCGGGCGGGGGACACGTCCGTCCATCCAGTGTTTCGACATTTTTTCCGTAGGATAGTTCCAGATCTTTTCATTATAGGGAACGAGATAACACTCTGCGATCCCTTTGCCGAACGTATAATAGATCCAGTCTTTGAAATTCGCCGGCTCTTTAACTTCGCCTTTTTCAACAGCGACCAGATTTTTGATGTATTCATTGATGCAGAAAAACAGATCTTCTTTTGGAAGAGCCGAAAGTCCGTTCTCGAACGGATATTTGATGTATTGACCTTTATAGAATATTTTGGTATTTCTGTTTCGGAATTCCCGATTCTTCTCCAGAACGTTCTGCATGAACGAGAGAACGTCTGTGTCACGGGAAAATATGATATGCGACCCTCCGCAGTCAAAGGTAAAACCATTCCTTTTTTCTGATCTGCAGAGACCGCCGATCTTTGGTTCTTTTTCGAGAACGATTACTTCATGTCCTTTTTCTCTGAGGAGACGGGCGAGCGTGACCCCGGTCAGCCCCCCTCCTAAAATTGCCCACTTCACGAGTATATAATTGGGTGTCGGATATTAATAAGATGAGTATGTCTCTTCTGTCCCTATGAAAAGAGAGGCATATCAGTGATGGATGACCTTGTGGATGACTTTTCCGGTC
>CAYSRP010000149.1:0-2667 GCA_964433475.1 uncultured Methanomicrobiales archaeon | reverse complement strand
TGTATCTCGGGCAGCGGGAACTCGGAGAACGTGGTTAAGGTTGCCGAGTACGCAAAGTCCGTCGGCTGCAAGGTGATATCCTTCACGGGATTCGACGGCGGCCGTTTGAAGAAGTTAGCAGATTATCCTGTGCATGTGGAGCTGCATGACATGAAGAGGGCAGAGGACTGCCACGTGGTCCTGCTGCACGCGATGACCCGATCCATATCTGAATTCCTGGAAAAGGATGGCTGTTGAAGACATCTGTATTCTAGGTGAAGGCGGCACGAACATTTTCAATACTCGGGACTCGATTCAGCTCATCTGAGAGCATGAAGTACAGAGTATTGGTCACCGGCGGAAGCAGAGGGATCGGGAAAGCCATCTGCGATCTCTACCCGAGTAAAGGATATGACGTGGCAGCTCCGGGCAGAGAAGAGTTGGATCTTGAGGATCCAGATTCTGTAGAGCAATTCATCCGTAACAACAGGGACTTCGATATAGTGATCAACAATGCAGGCATCAACGACATCATGAACATAGATGAGCTGGATGATGAATCGGTCCGGTCGATGATGATCGTGAATCTTGTGTCCCCCCTGAAACTTATAGGCGGTTTTGTGCCGGGAATGAAGAACCGCCGCTTTGGGCGCATAGTCAACATCGGGTCGGTTCTGGGCACCGTATCCAGTCCCGGAAGGGCGGTCTATGCTGCTACGAAATCAGGCATTCACGGAGCTACCAGAACGTTATCTGCGGAATTGGCACCCTGGAACATACTGGTCAATACGGTATCGCCGGGATATACTCTTACAGACCTGACGATCAGGAACAACAGCGAAGAACAGCTTAACGCCATAAGGAAGAAAATACCCCTCGGAAGGCTGGCGGAACCCAAGGAGATAGCCGAGGCCGTATTCTTTGTAGGGAACGAGAAGAATACATATCTTACCGGCCAGGAGATACTGGTTGACGCGGGGTACTCGATACAGTAGAGGCGTGATATTCGGAATCATCTGGACAAATCAGATGATAATGCTGAATATTCGGAGATCGTTTATTTCTTGTAATATTCATGGGAGGCATTCTTCATAGTGATCTTTGAGAGAAGACCTTCGAGTGTCAAATAAACTTCAAAGATTCTTTGTCATCTCTTTTTTCAATCAGAATATAGAAAAATCCTACGCAAAAGGCAATATCATAAAAGACAATAGAGTGTCAGAATGCCGGACATAATCCTTATGAGGAGGTATCCCGAAACCGAAGGGAAAACGACGGGCATAGGCGTTTATTCCGATGCCATAGAATCTGCTTTTCAGGATGACAGAGTGGAATACAAAGACGTACTCTTCAGGATGACGACGGAGGAAGGATACCCGAGATGCGTGACGGAAGGATTTATAAGACCCTTCTTCGACGTTGCGAATTCAAAGTGCCATCTCTATCATGCTACTGACGAGCTGTGCTGCATTTACTTTCCATTTATCAGAGGCAGGAAGATCGTAACCTTCCACCATGTATCCCGGGACAGGGAGGGCAGGTCGCTTTTTCTGTATCCCGTATGGAAAGTGGCTGCCAGACTGGCGGTGAAGTACTCTGATGTCATTGTAGTGCCGTCTGAGGAGACCAAGAAAGAACTGATGTCTGTTTTCCGTGCCGAGGAGAACAAGATCCGCGTGATCATGCACGGACCGGATCCTATGTTCAGGGATGAGGGGAGACCCCGGGACAAGGTCATCGGATTCGTAGGAACTCTGATTGAGAGGAAGAATGTAGCGGCAGGCCTCAGGGCGTTCAAGATCTTCACTGAAATGCCCGGAACGGAGGGGTACAGATTCGTCATATGCGGAGACGGTCCTTTGAAGAAAGACCTGCTGGCACTTTCTGAGGATCTCGGGATCTCCGAAAGAGTGGTTTTCACTTCAGATCTTAGCAGACGGGAGCTTTTCGATCTTTACAACGATATTGCCGTCTATGCGAATTCGTCCATGCATGAAGGTCTTGGTCTGACGGCTCTTGAAGCCCAGGCCTGCGGTGCTCCGGTGGTGTTCTTCAAAGAAGCGGAAATACCGGCTGAGGCGACCACGCATTTCGTGCCTTCGTCCGACGAATCGCAGTTTGCAGCCAATATGCACAGGCTGATATTCGACAATGAATACAGGGAATCAGTAACGGGTTCCGCGAAAGATGTTTCCGACAGAGGGTATATGGACAAACTGTATGAAATCTACGGGAGCATCAAAAAGTAAATGTTCTGCTGGCACAAACATATTTAACGATTATTAAAAAGACTATTTTGCACAACGGACAGAAAAATGCTGAGGTGCTCTTGAATCGCTGTGTGCCAGCAAATATTTCTGTATGGAGCGTCTGTCGACAACAGTATATGTCGAATATGGTGACCGGGTATCTGAACGAGCTCCTCGTATTTTTGAGAAAGAAGTACGAGGAGAACGAAATAGTGACCTTGTTCGCAATAGCAACGTCCCTGTTCCTGGCGGTGTTCCTGATACTCGGTGTTGTCACGGGCGGAGAAACTATCTATCATATGCTCTGGAAAAATTCCGATAAGACGTTTTCTGATTTTTTTGACAGCATATTCTACAGCAATGATATGCCGTATACGAAATGGCAGGTCATCTACCCTCCGCTGGTAACTGTTTTTTATGATTTCCTGGGAAATTTCAT
>CAYSRP010000148.1:0-2700 GCA_964433475.1 uncultured Methanomicrobiales archaeon | reverse complement strand
CAAATATTATTTTTTTATTGAATTTTTAACAACTGTCAATCCTGCGATCGTCAGATAAGCAACAAAAATCAAAAATGCCACCACATATCCATATGCTTCCGGAAGCACAGGCGGGAGTGCAAGGAGCAAAATCGCGAACAATATAATTGATGAGAGGCCAATAATCACATCGAGTATCCAATCTTTCATATAAGTACATTGAGCGTCGTGACTATTATCCCTTTTCATATCTAATATATATCATATGAATAAAACCGAGGCACTAACACTCCTCAAGCAGCATGTTACCTCTCAGTCACTCATAGGACACTGTCTTTCAACTGCGGCAGTCATGAAAGGTCTTGCCAAAGAGTTGGGGGAAGACGAGGACCTTTGGGAAACTATCGGGATCCTCCATGACATTGATTTTGAGGAAATAAATGAAAATATGGAAAAACACGGACTTGCCGGATATGAAATTCTCCGGTCGGCAGGTATTGGAGATGAGATCGCTCTCCCGATCAAACGCCATAATCACCTGATATTCGGTAATGACTACACAACACCTGTGGAAATATGCCTTCAAGTAGCCGACAGTGTATCTGGTCTTATTGTTGCATGTGCATACGTTAAAGGCGGAAAAATCACCGATGTCACGGTGAAGACTGTTACTAAAAAATACAAGTCGTTGTCCTTTGCGGCAGGATGCGACCGGAATAGAATGGCTCTTGGCGACAACCTTATCCCCAGAGATAGGATGTATGAAATTGCCATCATCGGAATAACCGATATAAAAGAAGAGCTTGGATTGAACTAATGTCTGCTGTTACTCAGTCAACTATCCTCCGTGACCTGCAGAAAGCTCATGGCAAACTCATGGAGGTCTCGCGCTATATCATTCCGCGTGACGAAATCCCGATCGCCTATGCAGCCGACGATGCCTCAGATAAGAAAGGCATCGCCATAGCCCGCGGGGCAAGTGTCGGGTTTGGCGTGGATGAACCAATCGTCCGGACACTTCTGACTGTCCGTCGATTTGACCCGGCAACCCGTTCTGCAGCTTGCATTCGTTATGAGGATGACATTCTCCAGGCTGCGATCGAAACTTTACATGATGTTGAGGTATATGACCCGACAAAATATCCTGTTGGCATCTCAACTATGGACTGGGGTGTTGCCTCGATATGTAAAAAAGATGTGCCGCTTGTCATCGCCTGTCCGGAAACGTCACGCGGTCCGGGTGGAATTTATCTCTTAGGGGCTACTCCGGATGAGGTTGCAAACAGAATACTTATCATATCAAAACGTCTTACATATATAGACATCTGAGGATTACTCATGGGAATCAAACCAAGTTATATCAAATCAATTGGCATCGCCCTTCTTGAACAGCACGGAAAAAGTTTCAACGGAAGTTTCGAAGATAACAAGATTGTTGTAAGTGAAATTACCACTATCGAAAGTAAATCAATCAGGAATCGGGTTGCAGGCTACGTCACCCGCAAAGTTAACACAACTCCTGCCCGCCGGTAAATCACCGGTTCAATATTTTTTTCCTAACGTCTTTTAACTGACCAGATTTAGCTTTCCTTCTAACACTGAATTAAAATAAAATCATTCTTCTGAGTTGAAGATAGCCCCATGTCCCGGGCAGATGAGCCATTTTTGTTTCTTCAGCAGTTCGTACACCGCATGGCGCTCGGTCACCGCCTTTTTGGAATCCTCATTCACAGAGCCACCGGCAAGGAGGGCTGGAAGACGGTTGTATGCAAGTTGACATGGCGTGTAGCCCTCACGATTAATCAGAATATCCCCTGTAATCATCAAACCGTGTTCATTTTCAATAAAAACCATTGATCCCTCTACATGACCCCCGTATCCCTCATACACTGCAAAGGTGAGTCCGTTTGTCTTCAGTTCGCCAATGTATGAGAGAGGTTGTGTGTGGTCCGGTTTTATTGAATCGAAGAGCACTATATTAGATAATGACGGCGTGGTATATCCTGTCAGAATTTCAACCACATGATAGAACGGGGCACGGTCCGGATTCTTGGTACGGTAGTTTATCCTCCCTGTTTTCTCCAGAATGAAATTTTCTTTACTTGTTTCATTTAGATATACGCGGTCAAAATATGGTATGGCACCCATGTGATCCATATCGATATGGGTGATTATCATCTCCTTTTTCATAGAGTCAAAGTTAGGATAAAGTGATCTGATCGTTTGCATCAGTTCTTCTGCAAAACACGAATAACCGCTGTCTACAACAAGGAGTCCTTCCTTTGTTTCCAGAATATAGGTATTACTACCGCACGGTGGATCAATTCTGGTTATCGTGATGTCGCCACGTGTATCCTGAAAAATATTTGGTTTGTATCCCTGTCCTTTACTGTCTGCAATGCAGTCAGCATATTCTGAGATTGCATTGATTATTTTTTCGGGATTATCACCGCCATGATGATAAATAATTTCATTGGCATTTTTGAGAAATGCATTCCTTTTATCATCTGAAAGGGAAAAAGTATGAACTATTTTCTCAGTCTTGTCAGCAGGGAATGAATTATTCATTGCCTTAAGTAGAGGTTGGGAATTAATATCAACATTCTTATATGATAATTATCTGAAAAATGGTTTAAATACAACCTGAATTATGGATTTATTTTTTACAAAATTGATTTAATATTAACTGAACTTTATTGTTAAAAAATTTAAAAAGGAAAA
>CAYSRP010000147.1:0-2702 GCA_964433475.1 uncultured Methanomicrobiales archaeon | reverse complement strand
TAGCCTTGAACATGCACAATATTCTAAAATGGTTATAAGAGATGTAAATAATTATTTTATGATGAATATATTAACTGCTTTGAAAAATATCTGTGTGTCCTGCGGGGCATTCATCTCTGACATTACGTCTTCCTCATAAGATGCTCCTTACTCCACTCCGCCATAACTTTCAGAACAGGTAGGAAACTCGTCCCCGTCTCTGTCAGGGAATACTCAACCTTCGGGGGCACTTCGGGGTAAACCTGCCTGAACACAAATCCTGAATCCTCCAGTTCACGCAGCTGCTTTGTGAGCATCGCCTGAGTAATACCCGGTGTCAGTTTATATATTGCATTGAACCGCATAGTTCTGCTACCCAGTAGGCAGAGCAGATACGGCTTCCATTTTCCTCCGACTGCTTTTTGAAGACAGTATAGCGGGCACGAACCAGACAGTGTCAACTCCATACTATTATTTTTGATAGTATCTCCTTTATTAATTATACTATCAAATTATGTTGTATGAAAGTATTAGGCATTGTATCCTCACCTAGAAATGGCGGAAACGGTCAGACGATTGTTGAAAATGTTCTCGCCGGCGCAAAAGCGGCGGGGGCGGAGACTGAACTTATCCGCCTCGCAGATGTTGATATTAAACCCTGTCAGGACTGTGGCTATTGTAAGGCTCCCGGTCACGAAACCTGCGCCCAGAAAGACGGCATGCAGGATCTCTACAAGAAACTTGCCGTGTCAGACTCGGTTATTTTTGGTATGCCCGTCTATTTCAGCCGCCCTAATGCCCCATTCCTTCAGTTTATCGACCGCATGTATGCGATGGTAAATTCTGACTTTTCCAGCAGACTGCCAAAGGACAAAAAGTTTGCAGCGGTCATTACACTTGGCGGCGGCGGTCTGGAAACGGTCACTCCGATTGTTGACTCTCTGAACAATGTCTTTGGCGGCATGTTGGGCTGGAAGAATACGGGGCTCCTCTGGCAGAATATGATGCACGATAAAAAGGCAATAGCCCAACATCCGGAAAAGCTTGCCGAAGCACAAGGGCTTGGAAAAAAACTGGCTGAATAAATTTACTCTGTTTTTTTACTCATTTTTTCAGGGACTCTTTCAACCTCAGGTCTGCGATATTTCTCTCCGTCTGTGGTCACCTGATGCTGATGTAACTTACAGAGCGGGCAGATATTTTTTCAGTTTTATGGGAGGTGATGGGGTGAACGGTACCTGGAATCTCTCTGGTCTGATGCGGATCAAAAACAGTTTTACTGGAAAACGTTGCTCTGATCACAGAATTTAGGGATAATGGCTGGTGATTTTTCCTGCTCTCTGCATCAGACCTTTATGTTCTTACGACCTACGTTTAGGTATTATGGTGCAGTCATACGAAGATATGTTAAAGACAGCCTACTCCGGTATGGGTGAGCCGACGGAGACAGGTGAACGGTTCGTCATGCCGAAGACGAAAGTCTACGTTGAGGGGAAAACGACTGTTCTTGAGAATTTTTCCGAGATTGCTGATACATTGAATCGTGATAAGGATCACTTCATGAAGTTCATTTTAGGTGAACTTGGTACGGCGGGTAAAATAGATGGTCCCCGCGCGGTCTTCAATGGAAAGTTCGAGCCAGCTCAATTCGAAGCAATAGTTCAGACATATGTCAATGATTATGTCATCTGTTCTGAATGCGGCAGACCTGATACGAAACTCGTCAAGGATGATAGGGTTTTGATGCTTCTCTGTGAAGCATGTGGTTCTAAGCGACCAATCAGAAAGCGGAAAGCAAAGACCGAGGTTCAGGGTCCTGTCATTGAAGAAGGAAAAGAACTTGAGGTACATATCGAGTCCATCAGTAAGAAAGGTGATGGTGTTGCCCGTATCGGTAAATATATCCTGTATGTAGCAGGAACAAAATCCGGGCAAAATGTTAAGGTCCGTATTACCAGGATTTCCGGTCAGGTTGCTTTCACCCAGAAAATCCTCTAACCTTTTTTTATTGATCTATCCCACAATTATATAGTGTCGTCCCGCAAATGTATTAGGGAATGAAGCTGAAGATTATCGAGCTTGAGAAAGATAAAATACGGATAGTTCTCGAAGGGGAAGGGCACACGATGGTCAATGCACTTACCAACGAGATCCTTGCAGACCCTGAAGTGGATGTTGCAAAGTATGTTATCAAATACCAGTTCTCTGATCCAGAACTGCTTGTAACTATGAAACCCGGATCAACGAAGGAACCACTTTTGGTTATCCGTGAAGCAACCCAGCATCTGATCGATCGTTGCGACGATCTTCTGACTTGTCTGAAAAACTAATACTTTTTTACTGCATTCTCTCTGCAGGGGAGAAGTATTATAATACTCTAAACCTTACATAATAGAGCACTCAGTTTAATGTAGCAGTATCTTGTATATTGCGAGTGTCGATTTGTATAATCTCTAAAAAGATTTTATGCAACCTTCTGAGAAATCAGGAGGATAGATGCGGAGTTCTCTGTAGACGTAGCCAAGCTTGGTATGGCGCAGGTTTGCTAAACCTGTGTTCCACTGGGACTCGAGGGTTCAAATCCCTCCGTCTACGCTTAACATACGCAACACACACATGTATTGTGTGTTTCAAATTTAGACTATACTCTCTAAAAGAGAGGCGAAACAATGGTTGAAGAGTCAGAATTAAAATATTTTGTGCGGATCATTAACACTGATCTG
>CAYSRP010000146.1:0-2708 GCA_964433475.1 uncultured Methanomicrobiales archaeon | reverse complement strand
CCGGTCGGCACGTATACGACCGGCGGTAGTCTGACCAGTGTTGATATTGCGATGAAGAACGGGTTATGGGCAACAGCCGGATCGACAGACGGTAAATTCTATATCTTCAGCAAAGACGCGACGTCCGGGTGGTATCAGGATTATGCATCGGATTCGGAAGATTCCGTCACGTGTGTCGCAATGTCGTGGCGCGGCGAAATGGTGGTGGTAGGCCGGTCGGACGGGTCGGTGTTGATGTACCCGGTCGGCGGCGCCGGCGACGACGGTGACGACGACCAAACCCAGACGTTCCCCGCCCAGGTTACCGTGTTCCAGGACGGTCGGCTTGCGGTCGGCAAACCCGTGGTGATCGAGAAGAGCGAGACCAGCAACCCGTATACGTGGTCTGCATACGCGACAACACAGACAGACGCGCAGGGGAAGGTTGTGATTCCGAATGCGGTAAACGGGGCGCATTATAAACTCACCGTCAATGAAAAAGAGACGGTGTATACGGCGTCTTCCACCTCACCCCAACTCACGATCAGCGTAATGACCCCGATCATCAACGGCCAATGGAAGTTCGACGCGGTGTATGATGATACGGCACACATTATCACCGGAACCTATATCGACAAAGAACCGGCGCAGAAGATCACGATCACGATTGTCGATACGAACACCAAAACGGTAATTACCCAGCATACCGTGTACGGAGACGACCAGTTGATCGTCAACGCGGCTGGCAACCCGGACCATGCGTATAAAGTCAATCTCGACGCCGTCCGGTTTACCGGGAACCAGATCCGAACGTCAAAGATCGTGCACGCCTCGTCGATCTATAACATTCCGCTCGGTGACCTGGACGTGCATATGAAGAACGCGATCTTCGTCCTCATCATCATGGCGGTGGGCGGCCTGTTCAGTTACGCGCACAGCACCAAGGGGGGTCTTCTTCTGGCGGCGCTGGCCGGCGGATTTGCCCTGTTCGGGTTCACCACCATCTCATACGCCGTGATCGGAATCGCCGGGTTTGTTGCCATCGTTTCTATCCTGATCCGTGGTTCTCGGAGATAATTTCTTCTTTTTTGAAAATATCCGTTTTCCATTGAGATGACAGAAAACCTTTATATTGGTTTGTGACGCCATTATGCTATACGCAACATGGAGAAATAATGCATCGACAAATAACAAAACGGCACGAACTATTGGGGTGATCCTGTGAGAGCATGGACCATTATTGTCTTTACTGCGGCAATACAGATTGCGTTATCGATCTTGTTTCATATCGACATGTTCCATTCTGCATATCCCGGAGTGGAATTCAATACCATCACTGGCGAATTCGTTCCGGTCGGCGATTCGATCTCGTCGATCGATATTTATCATAACGTCGATTATCTGGATGTCAACAAGACGAACTTTTCTGCCAACAACATTCCGTTCTCGTTCGAAGTGTCTTCCCTTCTCGATTCGATCGGGATGTTGTTCGGATTGGCGAAAGATACGATGATCATTGAATATGAAATGCTGCGACCGTTTGTCGGCGATTATGTTGCCGCACTGGTGCAGGCGTTCTTCTACCTTCCGATTGTCTTCGCGTTCATCCAGTGGCTGACCGGACGGGGAGCGAACAGTTTTGCATAGGAGTAACTATGACAGATAATGGAACGGTAACGGACTGCGGCCGCCGGACATCGCGCGGTATGGCAAGTATGAGCAGTGTGCGGGAGAAAACCGGGAAGGCAAGCAAAAACATGCTGGTGTTTAAGATCAAAACACCGGACGGGTTGATAAAGGTACAGGATCTTCAGGATACCCTGGACAATGCCATCTCGGTTGAGGTGATTGACTTCAAAAGTGGAGCACGGTTGGGGAAATACAAATTAAACGAAGTAAAACTGAAATTTTTCTGATCCGCGCATGGGGCGCGCGAAACCATTATATATTTTCGTCGTAATGTATGTATATTAGTATGGAGTATTATCATGAAGTTTAAGAATGTTGGGACACGGAAAAAGTTATCAAATTTCATCAAGAAGGAATCGCAACGCCCACGAACCATTTCCGGAAACAAGTCGCGCCGGTAACCATGGGGATCATAATCAACCAGAAATCAATTGCGGCTGCGATCCGGGACGCCCGGTTTCCGAAAGGATATCCGGTTGATGCGATCGCCAGACAACTGGAGATCGATACGATTGCTCATTTACAGGCCCTGGGGATCACCGAAGGAACGTATACGGTGAAAGCCGGCGACCTGAAGTATGACATCGTGGAAGACAAAGATGGGAACCCGGTAATCAAAGCTATAAAACCGAGAAAGTCTCGTCGAAACGGATAATTCTCAATTCTTCTTTTTTATCGTTCGGAGAGTATTTATATCTGCTCGACCAAAACTGGAAGCAGGTGATAGTGTTATGCCGGGTGAGGCTTCTCAATATGTTACCGAGACCGTTGCAGATACAACGAAACTCTTGAAGAAACAGGTGCGTCCGATTGTTGCCGCCTGTAATAAGACTGCGTATGACGTGCAGAAGTTTGGCGACCTTCTCGATGAGGCGGAGGTTGACGTGAAACCTATTATCAATATACGGCGTCATGGTAAAACAATTGTCAAGAATCTAAACAAGGTGGCGAACCAGCGGTAGGAGGGAGATGATGGACAAACGAACAGCAAAGATCCGGAAGATGACGGAAGAGGTTTCGAAAACGACGACCGAACGGTT
>CAYSRP010000145.1:0-2719 GCA_964433475.1 uncultured Methanomicrobiales archaeon | reverse complement strand
TCGATTTCTACCCGATGTTTTTTTCTGTGACGGATCGAATGAAAATTAAAAAAAAAGTATGTGGACTTATTCCACATTACATGTGTCACAGTCGTGCCCGCGTGATGAGCATTCGTCTGTCTCTCCCCATGGTTCCCTTCCGGATTTCACCAGATAATCATTGATGGCCTTGTGAATCGTCTCCTCGGCAAGAACCGAGCAGTGCATTTTGATTGGTGGTAATCCGTCCAAAGCTTCTGCCACAGCTTTATTGGAAAGGGTCCATGCTTCTTCCAGGGTCTTACCCTTGATCATCTCGGTAGCCATACTGCTGGAAGCGATTGCAGCACCGCAGCCGAATGTCTGGAATTTTGCATCGATAATGATGTCGTTTTCGACTTTCAGGTACATTTTCATGATATCTCCGCAGGACGGGTTTCCCTCCTCCCCGATACCATTTGCATCTTCAATCACACCTACGTTGCGTGGGTTCGTGAAGTGGTCCATTACTTTTTCACTGTACATTCTTCAACTCCTTTGGGGTAAGCGGGGACATGGCCCTGAGTTTTGCCACTGTTTCTGTGAGTGCGGCGATCACATATTTCACATCTTCTTCCGTTGTCCGTTCGCCGACGGTAAGTCGAATGGACCCGTGTGCGATCTCGTGGGATATTCCCATCGCAGTTAAGACATGTGATGGTTCAAGGGATGCCGAGTTGCAGGCACTTCCTGTTGATGCACAGATGCCTTTCATATTCAGGAACAGAAGAATTGATTCTCCTTCGATGTACTCAAAGATGATGTTTGTGTTGTTTGGAAGACGTTTTGTCGGATGACCATTTAAGTGTGTTGCCGGAATTTTTAGAAGTTCCCGGGTCAGTTGGTCTCTGAGCGTGATGAGACGTTTTGATTCCACAGGCATTTCAGCGATTGCCCGTTCGATAGCAACTCCGAGGCCAACAATACCCGGCACATTTTCTGTACCCGCCCGGCGTTTTGATTCCTGAGCCCCTCCGTGAATGAAGTTCTGAATACGGGTCCCTTTTTTGATGTAAAGAGCACCTGTTCCTTTCGGTCCATAGAATTTGTGACCAGAAAGCGACAGAAGATCGATGTTGTCGGCTGCGACATCAATCGGGACATGACCTACTGCCTGGACTGCGTCGGTGTGGAAATAAATTCCATGGGCTTTGGCGATTTTTCCAATCTCGGCAATCGGCTCGATTGTGCCGACCTCGTTGTTTGCATACATGATGGAGATAAGGGTCGTGTCAGGACGAATTGCCTTTTCGACTGATTCAGGTGAAACCATCCCGTATTTGTCAACAGGGAGATATGTAATTTCAAACCCCCTCAATGCAAGCCATTCACAGGAATGAAGTATTGCGTGGTGTTCGATCGAGGTTGTGATAATGTGTTTCCCTTTTCGTTCGTTTGCAAATGCCACGCCTTTCAAGGCCCAGTTGTCAGATTCGGTTCCACCGTTGGTAAAGTAAATTTCTTCGGGTTTTGCATTGATTGCCCTTGCTACCTGTGTTCTGGCATGATCAATTGCCTTTTTGTTGGACTGACCGATGGAATAAACAGATGACGGGTTGCCGAACTCATCAGAGAAGTAGGGCAACATAGCTTCCACGACCTCTTTCGCGGTGTAGGTCGTAGCAGCATGATCCATGTAGATGATTTTTTTATCCATAATGTTCACGCCGTGAATTTGGTGTGATTATAGTATATGTTTTCTTTATATCTAAATATTGGGTGTGAGGTCATATGTTATTAAACCTGAATCTGTTTATCCAAAAGATCCGATCCTGTTTTTGTGATCTTTTGCACTTCCGTTAGCATCGAATGATAGAAATCAGCCGCAGCTTTCTTCCGGATTGCTGCCATCTCTTTTCCCGCCTGCGTATAAAACCGGTCATACATTCCTTCCAATTTGAACCTGTATTCATGGAAAAACGAGTTGGTATTATCATTTTCTCTCTCTGAGATATTACCGTCCGTTCCACAGAAGTAGAGCGGCGTTGCGTGCTGACCTTTGTAGGCAAGTGTTCGTGCAATACCGATGGCCCCGGTCACATCGAGTTTGTCTGCATCAAACAGAATTTTTGCTTCGATAGATTCTGGAATATGTCCGGCACGAAAACGGTGTGTTCTAATACAATCACCGACGTGAGATACAAATGGTTCCGGAAAACCATGTTCACGCAGAAAAGCTCCGGCTTTTTTTGCACCGGCTTTGGCGTGGCAGACATTGGGATTTTCAAACTGTTCTTTTCTTCCGATGTCGTGAAGAAGGCAGGCTGTAATCAGACAGTCATAATCTACTGAAACCTCGTGTTCTGCAATAGTAAGAGCCGCATAGAGAACGCGGTAAATATGGTTTTTATCATGTGCAGTATCCGTTGCCATACAGACCTGCATATATGTATCTAAAATCTCATAGGTCTCTTTATCCATACTTTTTCTCCGTAAAATCTTCAGGGTACTATTAGCAGTAAAAACTAAAAAACTTCCATGAAGCTTCATTTCAAGTGAGACCAATGAAAACCCTGTTTATTTTTTTTTTGAAAAGAGTTGTCTTGCCAATATGGCGGATCAGTGTAATCAGTGTCAGTTTTTTCAACAACACTTAAAAGCAGCAAAGAAGGTTTTCTAAAAAGAGGGGGTAAACGGGAATCCCGTTTACTTCTCTTTGCCAAACACGTTTTCGTAGATCATATCGGAGCCGGTCGCATTC
>CAYSRP010000144.1:0-2721 GCA_964433475.1 uncultured Methanomicrobiales archaeon | reverse complement strand
AGGGCAGCTGTTGGCATGAGTTTCCTTACATCATAGAATTCTTTCGTACGGAATTTTCATATAAAAATCGTCCACCATCGGATCACAGATCGCGTCCGTAGTTTTGATCTCAGACTCCAACGAAAGATTTTCAAGTCTGCGGACTCTTGAAAGTGCGGTATATAATTGCCCCGAGACAAAACACCCACGCCCTAATATAAGGTGAATATTGTCGAGCGTCTGCCCTTGAGCTTTATGAATGGTACATGCGTATGCCACAGCAATAGGAAATTGTTCAAAAGTCCCGACAGGCAAAGCTTTAATTTTTATTTCACCATCTTCCTCTTGCAAAGCATATTCATAGTTAAACCAAAGATACGGATGGACCAATACAGTTTTTCCCGACTTCAGCAACACTCCAATCGCGCTGCTATTGGCATCAAAGCCAGTTATTATTCCGGTATCGCCATTAACATAATCATATTCCTCGGTCAAAATGATCGGAGGTGTTTTTTTATTCGCAAGCAGCATGACCTTGGCACCGACTTTCAATTCAAGATTGAAATCTGCCGGATACTCATTTGGAGGAAAAACCCCACGCACTCTTGCTTCATTTTGATAAATCATCCCCGGCAGTGTTGACAATACACGAATATTGATTTCGGCTGCATGTTTTCTAATGCTACAGAGAGCCATTCCTGGCGAATATTGGAAATCGGAATTACTGAAAAAGGGACAAACCCTGGTGTTGAATGTTGCCAGTGCATGCTGTAATTGAATGTTGTTTCGTAATTGATTTAGTATGTTTATATATCGTGGATCATCCTGCCTGTAGATCTGGTTCAAATGATAATTTTTGAACTGGGCGTCATGCCATGACTTGGTTTTAAAGGCATAGTTTCCACCATATTTCGAATCAAGGAAAATCTGAATGTTTTCATCGCTCACAACGGGGGGGAGCTGCTTGAAATCCCCGACGACTATTATCTGCCGGCCTCCAAAGGGATGATGACTTGATGTGATCGGATTAGCGCGTAAGCCTTGATCAATCAACTCGAAAATGTCGCTCCGTACCATAGAAATTTCATCTATGATTACCGTTCTGATATGCGGTAACATGTATTGCAGTTGCGAACTTGCCTTGATAGGTTGACCACTGACCCACCCCGGATCCAGGGAGAAGAATGAGTGGATGGTCTGTGCCTCACCAATATTTCTGGCAGCTAATCCTGTTGGAGCTAAACAAACGGTATCGCCAACCTTGGATTTTGATTGAAGGAATTTCCTGACTACAACGCTCTTGCCAGTACCAGCCTCACCAAACAGAGCCACATTTTCACCACTCATCATCACATTATAAACATGTTGTTGCTGAAAACTTAATTGAAAGTCGTCAAACATTGTTGCACCTCCTGAAGCACTGGGATGTGCTGAATGTTTTTATATATTTGCCAATAGAGGTTTTTGTGGCAATTTTTGCAAGATACGATCCAATTTCAATCGCCATGCTTAACGCCGATGGATCACTTCGTTTAATCATAATTCCATGCTGCATCTGGGGTAATGTCTGAACGTGAAGAGGTGCTACCTCGCTATCATAATTGAAATGATTTTTCAAGGCATTCAGCCAGTATTTTCTTACTTCAAATGGATCTCCGAAATAACGGATTGTATTCCCATCGAGTAGCAGCAGCAAATGATAATGACAACGATCATTTATGGTTCCAGTTTCCCTTACCCAGAGGTATTCCGGATCCATTCCTTTGTTGGCCAGGCACCTTCTATACGCCTCGATAAAGCTCTGAAAACATGAGTTATCAATCCCGTCAACATTTAAAACTGCGGGGAAATTAAACTGCAGACATACCATCAAAACCTGGCTGTGTCGTTGAAGCGTAAAAGTAACAATTTGCAAAAGGGAATCCAGAATTTCAGTGGAAAACCCTTCTTCTGCCTTTGCACCCTCATAAAGTTGGTACCCTTTGTAAGTCTTTTCTTTCGTCTTAGTAAATCTCGACATGGTCATTCCTTTCATTATTTTTTGGTTTGCAGGATGATAGAGACGCAATATCTCCACATATAATCCTGCACCTCATTTTTAAATAACAAAGGATGATAAAGGCATCTTGTCAGCAGTAATTCACCAAGTGATTACGACCGTATATAATAATATTATATCTATTTCTCAAATATCATACAAAATATCATTCACATATCCCTTTCACACATACCATTTCAAATTATATTACATACTATTCCTAATTACTACAACCCATTTATAACCATTACTTTAGAGCAATATCCTACGTTCCTTGTCTCTGTACTCTATAGCTATATCTCATCTTATCTCAGAATATTATATCATCATATCCCTTCAATATGTTCCATCTTCAGCATTCTCATATAATATAGTCACAATCCTTCTTCTTTAACCATTACATCATATCAGGCCTTCCACCAAAAGACCTGATATTCTTTCATTCTCTTTTCATTCATTCTCTGGACACATTAACTCCTTGATATCCTTCTTTTACTTACAGGATGTCAGTCACATATTTTTCCCCTTATTTCAACCTTTTTCGAATAAGGAGACGGATTATCAAAAAGCCGTCTCCATTCTTCACTTTATTCATTACTCTCTCTTTCCATTCTTCATATCATTTTAATATTTTCTATTTAAGCAATGATCCCTTTTCAACCTCAAAAACGTCTACAAAAGTAGACTTTTCAAGCTATTTCCAG
>CAYSRP010000143.1:0-2721 GCA_964433475.1 uncultured Methanomicrobiales archaeon | reverse complement strand
AGGGGTCAACATCATGGAACCAGGAGTGCCTGCCGTCCTTATTCATCATGACTAAGAGACCGACCGGCGTGTGACCGGCTTTGATCATTTTATGGAGAGAGAGCGTGCTGTCTTTTCCACAACTGTATGAAATGACAAATTTCATTGTTCCACCCCTAAGATCCGGTAGATCGCAGCCATATTCAGCGTGTTTCGCAGAGCATCGGCAAGAATATCAAATTGTTTTTCCCGATACGCTTTGTCTTCAAGCAAAGCGTTATCATGGAACGTAGTACCCGGCATATCCTCTTCTTGTAAATGAATGTCGAGTTTTGGAACGATACCAAGAACAGGAATACCTGTAAGTTCTTCGAGTTTTTTCGGGGCGGTCCCCAGATGTTTGACATTACCACAGAGCCGGTTGATGATGAATCCTTTAACGAGGCTGCGGGATGCTTCATCGAAGAGTTCGACCGTTCCATAGAGTGAGGCAAAAACACCTCCACACTCTATGTCGCCGATCAAAAGAACAGGGGTAGAGATTTCTTTGGCAAAACCCATGTTGGAAATATCATGATCCAGGTAATTGAGTTCTGCAGCGGCCCCGGCTCCTTCAATGATGATGATGTCGTAATCATTCTCAAGACTATGAAATGATCTGAGAACTTCGGGCATGAGCCGATCCATCTGCCCATACTCAGTGATCCCTGGAACCTGTATTCCGTTCAGGCAGTACGTTGCACCATCTATATCCGGTTTGACAAGAACCGGATTCATTCTTCCATCTGGTTCGATCCCTGCGGCTTCGGCCTGGACTGCCTGTCCGATACCTATCTGTTCACCAGCTTTGGTCACAAAAGCGGTAGACGACAGATTCTGCGGTTTGAACGGAGCAACACGGTATCCTTCCTGAGCCAGAATCCGGCAAAGTCCGGTAGTAAGCGTGGTTTTACCAACATTGGACATAGTCCCCTGAATCATGAGTGTTTTTGCCATTTCAGTCTCCATTCACTATTTGATACAAATAGTATTGCTTTACTACTAAATATTTTTAATAGGTGTGTTGCTGCAACCTAAATTAAGATAATGCAAAATAGGATATAAATGAGAGGGGGGTCCTGTATGTGTTTTACTTTCTCATACAGGGGATACAGATTCGTCTTCCGTTAATAACAGGAGCGAACGCATCGGCAACCTGCTCACCACAAACGGAACATATGATATTATTATATATTTTTGCATGGCTGGGTAAGAGTTCTGTCGTTTCTTTGACCATGAACAATTTAGCAGCAGGGACCGCTAAGATATCATCTATGAACTTATGGGAAAGAGTGTGAAACCGTTCCACTTCAGCCGCTGTTGCTTTTCCTGAATTGATTTTTGGACGGAGGCTGACCATCTCCGGATTGACGGGCATGGCATCCGGATTTGCAACAAGACGGATGGAAGTATTATTATCACGCCGGTAAAATGAAAACGCATTTTTGCCCCAGCAGTTTATAATCAGGTTTCCCTTTCCAGCAGTACAGCCAAGAACGACCTGGATCGCATCGATTGTGCAGGAGTCCGTTTCTGTAATACAAACGACCTCTTCATCCTCGGAAAAAGTAAGTCCGAGTTTTTCAACAGCAAGTTCACATGCCTTGTAACCCATGGCAAGCCCTCCGCAGGTGTGACCGTGAAAAGCAACCGCCTCGCTAAATTTTTTCATAAGAATATATGTTACATTCAAGCTATAATAATCATATTAATTTTAAATTCATAATCACTTAAAGCATGTTACTTAGATAATTATATTAATTCATGTAACAAAATAATAAATTCGTAATACTATGACGTCTATGCTGAAATCCGCTGCGACCATACTACTTTGTTTGTGTGTGGTTGCTCTCTGCCTGTGTGCAGGATGTGTTAGTACACCTGAAGAAACCGATAATGGAACGATCACTATCACCGACTCCGGAGGACGTGTAGTTGTCGTTCCCGACAATCCTGAAAGGATCGCTGTAAGTGGTTCGGGTTCGACACGTTACTTTGCCTATCTTAATGTGACCGACCGGCTGGTTGCTATTGATTATCAGGATAGTAGTCTTCTTAATTTTGACAATGACGTTCGCCCTTACATGCTTGCTCATCCGGAAATCAAAGATCTCCCGGCTCTTGGATCCGCAAAAGGTGTAGTTGATGCAGAGACACTTCTTTCAATCAATCCCGATATTTTGTTCATGGCGGGTTACAGTGATACGGCAATCCAGTCAGCAAACGAGATCCAGGAAAAAACAGGTATACCTGTTGTTTTGTTCTACTCGGGAGATTATGTTACCAATGGTGACAAAGTAGCCTCATCACTGAGAATGATCGGTGAAATTCTCCACGCGGATGAACGTGCGGAAGCTGTCATTCAATACTTTGCTGATGTGCGTACCGATCTGGAAACCAGGACTGCTGGGATTTCTGATGCAGATAAACCATCTGTGTACGTAGGCGGAATTGCCTATAGCGGTGCCCACGGAATCGACGGGACCGACCCGACCTATTATCCATTCACTGTCCTTCATGCAATGAATGTTGCCTCGGTAATAAATGCGACAACGAGCACAGGATACGCGGCTGTTGCGAAGGAACAAATCCTTGCATGGGATCCTGACATCATCTTTGTCGACCTCGGTACCATGACAGCTGCCGGCGGAGGAGCGATCTATGAACTGCAGACCGATCCGTCCTATCAGGAATTGACTGCGG
>CAYSRP010000142.1:0-2802 GCA_964433475.1 uncultured Methanomicrobiales archaeon | reverse complement strand
GTGAGCCCCTTCCCTATTCTCAGGAACAGATAACCTGCAGAGGGCATGCGATCGAGTGCCGTGTGAATGCAGAAGATCCGATGAACAACTATCAGGCGGATGCAGGAAAGATAACCCGCTACCGGTCTCCCGGAGGACCTGGTATCAGGATCGACAGTTCTATCCACGCCGGATATTCCATACCGCCGTATTACGATTCGATGATCGCAAAACTCTGCGCAAGGGCAATGACCCGTGAGGAAACGATTGCCCGTATGCGCCGTGCCATTACGGAATATGTCATCATCGGCGTGAAAACGACCCTGCCGCTTCAGTATGCGGTAATGAACAATCCGGATTTCATCGCAGGAAACACTCATACACATTTCCTTCAGGACCCGGAAATCACTAAGTATTTGGCAAGGTATATGCGTGAAAGCGAGACCCGTATGAACCAACTCGGTGCCCCTCTCAAGCAGGGAAAAGAAAAAACGATCGCGGTCACGGCGGCAGTGAGTGCTTACATGAGTGCCCTTGCAGCAAAGAACGGACAGAATAAAAAGTAATTTTTTTGATTATTTTCGATACCCTTCCATCATCAGGGTTGCAATATTTTTGACGGGAAGACCTGTGACCTGATGCAGATGAAATTCACAGAACGGGCAGACCGTAACAATGTAATCAGCCCCGGTCTCTTTCACCATCTCGGCACGAACCGCTCCGATCTTTGCCGCTTCTTCTGGGAGTCCTGACTTCACGCCCCCGCCTGCCCCGCAGCATCTGGCAGGCATCTCCACGAATTTTTCTGCGACCGAATTCAAAAGAATACGCGGTTGTTCTGAGATCCCCTGTCCACGAAGCAAATGGCATGGATCATGATATGTATATGTGCCTTTAACCTTGGAAGGGATCGTGAATCCTATTTCGCAGAGGAATTCGGTGATGTCGACAACGCGGAACGGTGTATCGTAGTCATTCTTCAGAGTAGATCCGCAGCCGGCACACATGGTAACAACGGTATCCACGTTTGCTTTCACGAACGCGTCGATGTTTCGTTTCTGAAGTTCTGGGATAAATCCAAGGAATCCTGTCCTTATAAGGGGTGAACCGCAGCAGACTTGATCTTTTGGAATAATGACCCTGATACCGTTTCGGCGAAGAAGTTCTACACCATCAAGAGCCGGCTGGATCACACGGCCATTGAACATGCACCCAACGAAAAATCCAACCGTAGCTTTGATTTCTCCATCCGGTTCGAGAACGTCAGCCACCTGCTCAAGGAATGTCGGTTCTTTTCGCTCGATAGAACGACCTGTCTTTTCTATGAGAGAAGCCAGTGCTTTGTGTGCCGGTAATGACAGTCCTCTTTTCGAAGCTTCAGCCCGGAGTTTTTCAATGGCTTTTCTGGGGGTATCGATATCTTTCGGGCATACCTCAACGCATTTATGGCAGACTGTGCAGGAAAACAGTCCCTTGTCTATTGCTTCAAGGATCCGGTCGGCGTTGTCCCTTGGATCAAGATTGAGTCGTTGTTCCTGCCGCATGATCGTCGGGCCTTTGTAATTTGAGGCGGAGATTGCTGGACAGGAGGAGATACATGAGTAACACTCGATACACTCACGAAGAGGTTTTATCTCCTCAATCTCGTCCTGTGTTACAGGCGGACAATCGCATCCCCCATTCATCCAGGCAATCTGTGCAATAACCGGGGCAATATCTGTTACCAGATCCCTGATAATCGGGAGGTCCAGTGGTTCGATCACATCACCTTCATGTGCCTCCTGCATGCAGGCAAGAACCGGCTCGCCGTTTACCCTGACCGCACATGAGCCGCACTGCCCTCCTCTGCAGCAATGTCGGTAAGCAAGTGTTGCATCAATGGTGTCTCTCACTGCGTCTAAAACATTGAGGATCCTTGATGATTTATTTACGGATACTTCATATTCTACAAAGTGCGGCTCTTTATCTGTCGCAGGGTCGAAGCGGGAAATCGTTACTTTCATAATCTCTCCTCCAGAATGTGGATACCGGATTTACCGTTGACAAAGAATGTGTGTCCGAATGGGGACGTTTCGTTTGTCCAGGTTTGTTTCACATCAGTTCTCGTGTGGGCTCCTCTGGATTCCCGTCTCAAAAGGGCCCCCTCAATAACAAGATGTGCCACTTGAAGCATATTTTCTGTGATGACTGCGTCGGAAAGTTCGCGTGGTGATGAGATCTTGATCGGAGTCTTCTGAAGTTTTATAATTTCGCGCTCAGCAACCTTGAGATCCAGTTCGTTTCTATAGATGCCTACGTTGTTCCACATAATCATCTTCATGGAATGCCGAACGTCAGATGTTTTTGCCGTGCCTTTGTAGAACGAATCAAGTTTGTCTTCGGCAGCTTTGATCCTGCTTGAATCGATATTCCTGGCTGTTCTTTCGCATTTACCTGCTGAGAGACCTGCCCTTCTTCCAAATACCTGAGTTTCTGCAAGAGCATTTCCTCCAAGTCTGTTTCCACCGTGGACCCCTCCGGCGACTTCTCCTGCGGCAAAGAGGCGAGGCACGGTCGTCAGAGTCTCGGGCGTGATTTTCAGCCCTCCCATAAAGTGATGGGCAGTTGGTGCGACCTCCATAGGTTCGGTTCGGATGTCTACTCCAAACTGAAGGAACTGGTTCAGCATGACGGGAAGTCGGGCCTCGATTTGTTCACGCGGGAGATGAGTCACATCAAGCCAGACTCCGCCGTGTTCTGTTCCGCGTCCTTCGAGAACTTCGGTGGCGATGGATCTGGAAACAATATCACGGGTCGAAAGTTCCATGCGTTTCGGATCATATT
>CAYSRP010000141.1:0-2813 GCA_964433475.1 uncultured Methanomicrobiales archaeon | reverse complement strand
GACTACTTTTTTAACTCTTCACTCCAAAATAATAAAGGTTTAGATAACTCGAATGAGTAGGGAGAACTTTATGGAAAAACTCAATATCACCGACACAACGCTTCGTGACGCACATCAGTCGTTGGCTGCAACGCGTATGCGAACAGAGGATATGCTCGGTCTCGCCCGTGAAATGGAAAAAGCCGGTTTCTGGTCTGTTGAAGCATGGGGCGGGGCAACGTTCGATACATGTATCAGATATCTGAACGATGACCCCTGGGAGCGTCTCAGGTCTCTTCACGAAATATTCGTAAAGACTCCTATCCAGATGCTCCTCCGCGGGCAGAATCTCGTTGGCTACCGTCACTACCCTGACGATGTCGTTGACAAATTCGTCTACGCTGCCTCGGAAAACGGGGTTAGCGTCTTTAGGATTTTTGATGCACTCAACGATATCAGAAACATGCAGAGATCGATGACCGCAGTTCTCGACACTGGAAACCACCTTCAGGGCACTATATCATATACGACCAGCCCGGTCCACAGTATCGACGGTTTCGTTAAAATGGCAGAGGAACTCTACAGTCTTGGGTGCAACTCGATTTGTATCAAAGATATGGCGGGTCTCATCATGCCGGAGGATGCAAGAAAACTCATCACCGGCATAAAAGACAAAATCGACATCCCTGTTTGTCTTCACAGCCACTCAACAAGCGGGATCGCACCCATGAGTTATCAGGCAGCGATCGAAGCAGGAGTTGACATCCTCGACACCGCCATGTCCCCGTTTGCCGGCGGGACAAGTCAGCCCGCAACAGAAAGTATCGTAGCATCTGTTATTGGAACTCCGCGCGATACCAAAATCTCCCTATCCACTCTCCGGACAATAAAAACTGCAGCCGCAATCATCAGAGGAAAATATGACTGCCTGATCGATCCGATTTCTGTCAGAATCGACAGCGATGTATTGATCTATCAGCTTCCGGGCGGAATGATCTCCAATCTGGTATCCCAGCTCAAAGAACAGAACGCTCTGGACAAAATGGAGGAAGTTCTTATCGAGATTCCGAAAGTCAGGAAAGATCTTGGATATCCGCCACTCGTTACGCCGACATCACAGATTGTCGGGACACAGGCAGTGTTGAACGTTTTGATGGGGGGACGCTATGCGACCACAACAAACGAAGTTCGCGATTATGTTATCGGGCTTTATGGGAAGAGTCCGAAAGAACTTGATCCCGCTCTGGTCAAATTGATTATCGGCGACACACCGCGTCTGACTTGCAGACCTGCAGATACACTCGAGCCCATCTATGACAAAATGAAAGCCGACGCGGAATCTCAGGGACTTATCAAGAAAGAGGAAGATGTCCTTACGTACATCCTCTACCCTGCGGTCGCCCCGGCATTTCTGAAAGGAGAAAAGAAAGCTGAAGCCTTCCCGACCACTCATGCGTCAGTAGGTGGCGTTGCACCGGCAGACTATGATATTCCCCGATCTATGGAAGTCGAAGTTGACGGGGAAATTTTTGCTGTACGGATTCTCTCGGTTGAGGGGGAGGCCGTTGTTAGTTCAGTTACAACGACGGAAACCCGCCATCGCGGGGACATTCCGGGTGGTGTTAAAAGCAGCATTCAGGGCATGGTCCTTGATATCAAAGTTCAGGCTGGTCAGAAAGTATCTGCCGGCGAGACTCTCCTCGTTCTTGAAGCTATGAAAATGGAAAACCCAATTGTCAGTCCCATTGACGGAACCGTTACGGAAATATTCGTGGAGTCGGGGACCGTGGTTCAGAGTGGAGACGTCTTAGTGGTGGTGCAATGAGTGAAAACGAATACTTTGACAAAATATTAGTTGCAAATCGTGGAGAAATTGCCATTCGCGTTATGCGTGCATGTCGTGAAATGGGAATCGAAACGGTTGCCGTTTATTCTGAGGCAGATGCAAATGCGTTACATGTAAAATACGCAGACGAAGCATTTCTGATCGGCCCCGCTCATCCGACGAAAAGTTACCTCAACATGGACAGGATCCTTGAGGTTGCCGAATTGGCGGGAGCCGATGCAGTTCACCCGGGTTATGGATTCCTTGCCGAAAATGCAGCATTTTCCGGAGCTGTAAAAAAAGCAGGTCTTACCTTCATCGGTCCATCTGAAAAAACCATGAAAATGATGGGTTCCAAGCTTGAATCCAAAAATGCAATGCACGCTGCAGGCGTTCCGGTTCTTCCCTGGACCCAGAGCACGGATCATGATGAGGCAAAAGCATTTGCCGAATCGATTGGGTATCCGGTTATTGTGAAAGCATCTGCCGGGGGAGGCGGAATCGGTATGACCGTTGTCAATAATGAGGAGGAACTTGACGAGGCAATCGCGAAATCCAGTAGAACAGCGGCATCCGCCTTTGGGGACCCGACGGTTTTCATTGAAAAGTATCTGGCAAAACCCCGGCATATTGAGGTTCAGGTTTTTGCCGATTCAAAAGGTGATACCATTCACATGTTTGAACGTGATTGTTCCATTCAAAGGCGTCACCAGAAACTCATTGAAGAGGCTCCGTGTCCTATTATGACAGACGAACTTCGTGAGCAGATGACCCAGTCGGCAATCACTGTTGCAAAAACCTGTAATTATGAAAATGCAGGTACAGTAGAATTCCTCTACGATTCAGGTCATTATTATTTCATGGAGATGAACACCCGTCTGCAGGTCGAGCACACGGTCACAGAATTGATCACCGGATTGGATATGGTCAGAATGCAGATTCAGGTCGCAGCAGGTGAGCCCCTTCCCTATTCTCAGGAACAGATAACCTGCAGAGGGCATGCGATCGA
>CAYSRP010000140.1:0-2844 GCA_964433475.1 uncultured Methanomicrobiales archaeon | reverse complement strand
ATCTGTGAAGCAGTATCTCGACAACAGTGGATGCCACATCCGCCCATCTTCTCTTGAACTCTGTGAAGAGTTGTTCCTCATTCAATCCACCGCAGGATGCTGACTCAAAGGCCAAACGAGGGAGGTTGATTGAGATGTTATCGATGTTGCCTCTACCGACCGGACCTATTGAACCAAAGAGATCGTTCACAACGCGTGTTCTGCACCCCATGATAGACAGCTTATTAGGATCTATGCTGCAATTGGTCTCGCTGTCACACAGGATGTATGTGGGAATCATCTTCTTCGAGCTGTAAAGAAGTGCTTTATCCAGAAGATATCTGCCTGGGTCTCCGAGGTCGTGGTTTATTCCCTTCTTGACCCGGAACACGATATTGGGCTTGATTACATATGCGGAAGATTTCGAGAAGGACTCGATCACACTTTCACATACGAATCTGGATAGACTATCCTCTGCCAATCCGATATTCAATGTAACGTAGTAACTGACCTGCCCCATTCTTTCATGGGAATCGTTGCACCACAGAAGGAAGTCACTTATTGACTCGCGTAACAAATCCATGTTTTTTTCATTCTGCTCGATATCCAGATTACGAACTATCGTGGCAAGATCCTTGTCGAAATTTGCAAACCCCATCCCTCCGGATTGTTCATTGCCGACTTTTGAGATGAGATTTTCAAAGAACCTGAAAATCGTCAGGATCTTTCTGGTACTAGACATTCCTTCATAATCAGAATACGGAAAGTCCTTCAATATATCGAAAGTCAGACAGTTATACGTCAGACCATACGCATCCAGATCATGAATGTGGATGTGCCCATCTTTGTGAAGCAGAGACCATTTGGCAGGCAGGTTGTCTAGCACCTCCTTTTCCACGGCACGTTCGCCCTCATCATACACTGTGGCAACATACGTCTTCCTCATCGAGGCGTTTTCGTAGACCACACCATCTTTTGTCATGATTTCACCTTAATGTTATGAATTTCTGATTGGACGAACCGATGAACGGTATAGTGGAACACCTAAGTTCCTCGTCATAAGCACCTACTTTAACGTAACTCAGATGAGATAGGATCTCGTTCGGAATCTCCTCAAACGAATGACTTGTGTATAAGCAGATGTCAAAACCTTCTAAATCATCCAGAAGATCTTCGAGTGCTTCTTTCTGATTCATCGGTTCTCCCCCAGTAATAGTCAACTTTCTATTGTAACAACCTTCTTTGATGATCCGCGCAAGCTCGCTTGTTTCATAAATCGAGCCCTTGTCCTTATCCCAGGTACTTGTGTTGTGACAACCTTTACAACGCCTGTCGCAACCCTGTAAGAATAGCAACGTTCTGATGCCGGGGCCATCAACGAACGATCCCCTGAAGTCTATAGAATTGACCGAGATATTCATTAATTGTCCCTCTTCAACTGTTCTATTGTCTTCGGTGTAAACCCATTGACATCAACACCTGCATTATAGGAGTTCTTCAGATATTTTAGTAGACCGTAATGCGGCTCATTGATGTTGTTGTGTACATGGCCGTACACGTGAACTGCTCCCCTCAGAGAACCTTCGTAAGAACACAGGGGATAATGGCACAGGACAACCTCAGCCCCATCATCCATTATGGTTTCAATTGTGCCCATAATATCGATGGAGCGAGGGATATTCTCGTTATGAATCCATTCCATATCGTGATTTCCGGGTATTAGATGGATGTGGCCGTTGAGAGCGTCAGTAATCTCCCCTAGGTTGCTTAATTCCCCACAAGCATAATCACCAACCACATACACGTGATCGCTGCCATCTACGACCGAATTCCAATTTTCTATGATTGTTTTTGTCATTTCTTCGATTGAACAGAACGGTCTGTTGCATAGGCCGATAATTCTCTCATCGCCAAAGTGTGTATCTGCGACATAATATCTCATCTTTCTACTCAACTACGATTTGATGATAACATTAAATACTATAAATAGATTTTCTCGTGATTTTATCACATACGAAATATTAATAGTAAGAAATCTGTTCCATTAACGGATACAACAATGTTATTGAGCTTCAGATGCAGCAATTACAGATCCATACGTGATGAGCAAGAACTATCCATGATTGCAGGACCAACCCGTAATCTCGATAATCAGGTATACACCATCAAAGATGGCCACGGTGATTCCATTTCGGTTCTTAAAGGGGCACTGATATTCGGTGCAAATGGATCGGGCAAATCAAATTTCTTCAAAGCATTACGTTTCTCCACCAAATTAATCATCAGAGATCATCCAGATTTTGAATCGACAAACTACTACGTGATGGACCCATCTTATGCCAGAAAACCGTCCTCATTCGAATATGAATTTGAAATGAAAGGGCACATCTACAGGTACGGATTTGAAATCATTCTTTCGACCAAAACAGTGATCTCAGAATATCTAAGCGAGGTTTTTGTCAATGGTGACGATTTATCAATCTTCATCAGAGGTGAAAAAGGCGGCTGTGTTCTGGATGCAAATAAATACGATGTAGAAGAGACATCGCTCTTCATCCATTACGGCAGAAGAGAAGAATTCTATAAAAAAGGCGGAAAACACGAATTGATACACCTTGTATGTGACTGGTTCTTCTACACCATGGCGACCTTAGAACCGGATTCCTCCTTGCTCTACAATTATGACTTTGATACCAAGGACAACATCGAGAAGATGGGGAAACTATTATCACGTTTTGATACGGGCATTACGGGTATGGATTTCTTCCCCTGGAAAGAAGGCGAGGAAAAACTTGAAGCTGTACATAACTGCCGTGTCAGAAACGATAGCAAAATACAGAGAGGGAAGAATGTCATATTCAAAGA
>CAYSRP010000139.1:0-2845 GCA_964433475.1 uncultured Methanomicrobiales archaeon | reverse complement strand
GGATCGTCGGCATTGTCGTGCATGAGTTTTCCCGAGAAGGTAAGTGCGTTTTCCGCCCAGAGCTGTTCTACGTGGATCAGTGCCCACTGACGCGGACAGAATGCAAAATGCTGGATCCCGCTTACCATAAGGTAGTCATCCGGGTTCATTAATGGATAATATAGAGTGAGAATACATGAAAGTATCCCGGGAATTACGAAGAGTTCAATCTCGTTTCGAATTTCAGTAAGTTTTTGCAAAACTACTTCGTCAATGCAACATATAATTAGAACATCGGGAACTGATCCAATGACTGAATACTATGCACGTTGTAATGAAGACAGGACGAAATATCAAACCATTACCGATCATTTGACAAATGTATCCATCCTTGCAGGAATATATGCGCAGACTTTTACTACGCGGGAAATGGGCGAGATATGCGGGATCTTACACGACATAGGCAAATACTCCGATGACTTTCAAAAACGCATCAGGGGAGATAACATTCAGACTGATCACTCGACTGCCGGAGCAAAAACAGCCGATCTCTTTGCAGACGAACAACAAAATCCCTATTCATCGCTTGCATATCATCTCATGTCCTACATAATTGCGGGACACCATGGAGGGCTTCCCAATCGCGGAAACGCCAACGCATCCGGTTTATTTCAACGTCTTCAAAATTCAAATCCAGATCTGTATGCCGCATGGAAAACCGAGATGCCCCAAACGTTCCCCGACCTCTCGGAGTTTTTCGCCACACAAACCTTCATCCCGAAAGATCCATCAAAACTCGACCAGAATGAATTCGCTCTTTCGCTTTTTCTCTACACTCACTTCCTTTACTCCTGTCTGGTCGATGCGGACAGGACCGATGCTGCACAATGGGATGGATATGTAACGGAAGGAACGTATCCTACGCTCGAAGAATTCAATGACAAACTCGATGCACGCATGGCAGAGTTCAAGGTAGCTTCCGACCTTGACAAAATTCGAAACGACATCCTCACATCCTGCAACAAAGCAGCTGAAACAGAACCGGGGATCTTCACCCTCAACGTTCCGACCGGCGGAGGGAAAACGCTCTCCTCTCTCTCTTTTGCTTTGAAACACGCTCTGAAAAATCATCAGAGCAGGATAATCTACACTATTCCCTTCACCTCGATCATCGAGCAAAATGCCAAAGTCTATGCCGATATTTTTGGTCGGAACAATATCGTTGAACACCACTCCAACTTCGTTCTTCCAACAGGGGTAAAAGTCGAACCTGACTCCCCGTATGGAGAAAACAAGAACCTCTCTCTAGCCACAGCAAACTGGGACGCTCCGCTGATCCTCACCACGAATGTTCAGTTCTTTGAGTCGCTCTTTACCTCTCACCCGTCACGAGCCAGAAAAGTCCACAACATTGCAAACAGTGTCATAATCTTAGATGAGGTCCAGGCTCTTCCCAACGAATTTCTCCTCCCATGCATGTATGCACTTTCGGAACTCGTGAAAAATTATCACTGCACCGTTGTTCTCTGCACAGCGACCCAGCCTGACTTTGTAGAGAACGAGGTTTTCCCGAAAGGCACATCGGTCAGGAACATTGTTCCAAACTATCAGGAACTTGCAAAGATAATGAAACGGGCAAAAGCACACAACCTTGGTAATAAAACGATAGACGAAATCGCTTCCTGCCTCAAATCAGAACAGCAGGTCCTTTGCATCGTCAATACCAAAAAACATGCAAAAGATCTCTACTCTCTTGTGAAAGAAGCAGGAGACACCCTGCATTTAAGCACAAACATGTGTCCGAAGCATCGAAAACAGGTCATCGAAATGATACGGAAAAAACTCAAAAACGAAGAACCCTGCTGTGTCATATCGACCCAGCTCATTGAAGCAGGAGTCGATATCGATTTCCCGGTCGTGTATCGTTCTTTGGCAGGAGTTGATTCAATAAATCAGGCTGCAGGAAGATGTAATCGTGAAGGTAAACTTTCTTGCGGGAACGTGTACATCTTCACTCCCGAACAAACGTATTCCGGTGCCGGATACGTGAAACAGACTGCCGAAATTTCCCACACTATCCAGACTGATGATTATCTTTCTCTGGATACAATTGCGAAATACTTCTCTAAATTATTCGATATCCGAAAAGACCAACTCGACAACAAAGGAGTATTGGGTCTTTGCCGGCAGGGAATCACAACTTCGGAAACTGCATTTCCCTTTGCCGACATATCCGACAAATTCAAACTGATATCCGACAGCGGGTGTGCGGTGATCATTCCATTCGATGATGAAGCGAAGCAACTTATCAAAAATTATTCCCCTGAATTCATCCGCAGTTTTATCAGAAAGATCTCACCCTACTGTGTGAACGTGAGAAAAGCAGACCTTGATTACCTTCATGATGAGGGCGCATTAGAATTACTCGGCGAAAGCTTCGTTGTTTTGAAAAATCAAAGCCGATTTTACGCCCAGGACACCGGGATCTATATTTCCGGAAAGCCGGATATGTTTGATTATATCCTCTGATTCATGGATATACTGGATACATTTACATGCCAATAGCGTGAATTAAACAATCAATGAATAAATTTTATTTTTATTCTCTATTCTTAAGGAGGTGATACTATCTACGGAATTACATTACGAGTTTGGGGTGATTATGCATGTTTTACCCGGCCTGAAATGAAGGTCGAACGGGTAAGTTACGATGTCATCACCCCATCAGCAGCACGGGGAATTTTAGAGGCGATCCATTGGAAACCCGCGATTCGCTGGGTGATCGATGAAATCCAGGTCATGCAGCCAATCGCATTTTCCAATATCAGACGAAATGAAGTCTCCTCTATCATGAAAAGTCCGGGTC
>CAYSRP010000138.1:0-2860 GCA_964433475.1 uncultured Methanomicrobiales archaeon | reverse complement strand
TACACCAGGTACACGTGATACACTCGTCTTTATCAATTGTAACTTTACCTGGAAGCTTCTGCTCTTCGGGCACAACACGTTTTACCGTAAGCGATTTCGTCGGGCAGGCGTTAACACAGACCTGACAGGCATCACAGCGTTCCTGCTCCCAAAGAACTTCACCTGTCTGCGTCATATCTCTGGCATTCACCGGGTTTTTGACAACAGTAATTGCAGGACACAACGAGCCGCAGATACCACATACATTGCATTTTTCCGTGTCATTAGTAAAAACAACTTCACCCGAAAGAGCAGTCTGGCGTTTCACGCCGCCTTCAACTTCACCCTCATACACGGGGACGTCACGGACAATTGCATCATGCGGACATGCATCGTGACAGGAGGTACATCTGACACATTTATTCTCATCGATTTCAGCAGTGAAATCATACTCGGGAAAACCTTCCTGCTCCAGAATTGGGAGGCTTGGCTCACCATCAACTTCTACGATAAGTGCATCAAACGGACACATGATAGTACAGACACCGCAATAAGAACATTTTGCAGGGTCAATGGATATAGGCGCACAGCCTGTAGCCACACCACGAATAGATGCGCCGACCATACCCAGCGTTACTGCTTCCTTTGGGCAGGCATCTACACAGATACCACAACCGGTACACCGGGTAGTATCTAAGAGAAGGTGAGATACTTTTTTGAGCAGACGTTGCTCCATTATGTCAGTATCTCCCTCCCTTCTCTTGGAAAATTTAGGATACATTGTACTCATTACCATCTGGGAATCCCTCGATTATCAATATAATTTTAGGCGGAACAAACGTTCCATTCGTCTGATACCATGATATGGACATGCAGGTCATATGAGCATACAATCTGCACTAGCTAACTTTTTTTAACAGGCGCCAATTATAACAGGTCATCGACCATCAATATTCGTTATTATCAACATAAATATATTATTACTTACATTCCACAAATATTAACTTAACAAGATTTACAAAACATAAATTATCTCTTTCTTATCTGAAAAACTGGAAAAAAGATATGCGGGAGTTTGCTGGTGTAGAACTATTTTCCCGCAGTGTTTATCCATGCTGGAGAGGGTATATGTTCCCTCATTTTCTCTCATCTATACTAGGCTTGGGATCATTCACTTTGATTGTGTTGATCAGATTGGTAAGAACGATTGCCCGCTTTGCACCTTCCAAAGCTGACACATACATCTACCAAAAGCATACATGCGCGACATCCATGTTATTCCTGATGTCCAGTCCAGGTAAATTTCTCTGCCAGACACCATTGATTACAGGCTATCGACATTCCATATTCATCTTTACAACATAAATATATTTTCTATGACATAACAACAATGTCAATAATATTATATTTACATATTACGATATTCACCCACCTATGACAACCGTGAAAAACTAAAATTCATTAGAACCATTTGCGCGTAAGTTAGAAGATTATGAGTGTTGATTAATTAGATAAACTAAACCTAATATACAATACCACCAATATACACCAAAATGTCAATATGAATCATGTTAAGTTAACTTTAACGTTATAAGTTACTGGCTAAAACATGCTTAATGAAAATATGATGCAAATGAAATACGTAACCACAACCTGCCCATACTGTGGAACCGGTTGCGGCCTAAATCTTATCGTCAATGATAGCGAAGTTGTCGGCGTAGCACCTTATCACCGCTCTCCAGTGGGAAATGGAAAACTCTGCGCCCGCGGAATTTACGCGGCAAAAGCAATCAGCGAATTCAGACTCGAAACGCCATTAATCAGTGGATCCCCAGTTGAATGGGAAAAAGCAGTTGCAGAAGTAATGAAACTGAAGAACTACTCTGGTGAAGACCTTGCAGTCTACACCTCAAGCCGCCTGACCAATGAAGCAAACTACTGTATCATGCGGTTTGCAAAAGAAATTCTGAAGGCAGGAACAATCGGAACACTCACCCCGGGTATTATCGCCAGAGGGAATATACATCTCAACGACCTGAAGGAGGCAGATGTGGCACTCGTTTTCGGTGACTGTATGAAGAAACTCCCGCTTACTGGAAACAAACTCTTCAATATGCAGCAGAAAGGAGGGAAAATTCTCTACGCAGGTGAAGAATCCTATACTGCAATTCAGGCAGATGCTAAATGCCTCGCTGATGAAGAGGGGAACATCAGTCTCACAGATGAATTCATCAATCTTCTGAAAGAAGCCAAAAATCCTGTTGTTGTCTATTCTATCGCCGGAAAATATGCAGAACTCGCGGAAGAGACTGCTAAAACCTGCAATGCAAAGACTGCCGTATTATATGAGACCAACAATGGTCGCGGGGCAGCAGAAATTGGATACATCCCCTCACTCGACACACTCAAAACAGCAGAAAAAGTCCCAAAGGCTATGCTCATTTTCGCAGAAACCCCGATGGGCGATGATGATATCTATGCA
Organism: uncultured Methanomicrobiales archaeon; assembly: GCA_964433475.1. Lineage (GTDB taxonomy): Archaea > Halobacteriota > Methanomicrobia > Methanomicrobiales > Methanocorpusculaceae > Methanocorpusculum. The sequence goes on along the minus strand of CAYSRP010000138.1, from coordinate 399 downwards.
GAATTAGGTGATATCCTTGCCAAAGTCGAGCACCTCGTAGTTATTGCTTCCAATGAAAGTTCACTGACCAACATCGCAAATGTTGTCCTCCCCACAACCACTTTCTCAGAATCGGATGGAACCTTCACCAACTGGGAAGGACGTGTGCAGAAAGTAAGTTCAGCAGTCCCCGCACCAGAGGGGGTGAAATCCCCCTGCGAGGTTATTGCAGAACTTTCAGGAAATGCAATTTCCTACAAAGACAACGAAGCGATTTTTGCCGACATCAAAACAAATGTTCCGGCATTCAATACAGTTTCTTTGGAAGATGCCTTGAAAGCTGAGGGCACGTTCATTAAGGAGGGCTAAAAATGTCAGCAAAAGGCGATATGTTCTACGCATGGACAAAAGAAGACGGCG
>CAYSRP010000137.1:0-2875 GCA_964433475.1 uncultured Methanomicrobiales archaeon | reverse complement strand
AGGTTGGATCGATCGTTTTTCCGTCAAGAACATCAATGAACCAGCGCAGTTCATTATACTGATCATTGTTCGCCGCATCGCCAAGCGAGAGGACAAGATCCAGCGTATTCTCTTTGTTGATAGTGTTGATCGTCTTCACTGCAGCATCCAGCACCTGGGTCGAATACATCGAGACCGGTGAATATGCCGAAGGGAAGGGGCTGAGATAGCCAAGAGCGATCACCTGTTGCGGGGACTCCTCATCCGTGATGTGGATATCCGAGATCGCGGCAAACGAAAGAAGCGTTGTGCCCTTGCCCGCCGGCGTTGCTCCGCCTGAGATATCATCTCTCACGGTCATCGGCACGCCGTCACCGTAGGTCCATTCGCCAAATCCGTTGTAATGGTAAATGCTGAGATTTGCAGGCGTTATTGTCTGATTTGCTCCCGGATCGACCGGGACCACGGTATGTTCAGTCGTATTGGATGATACTGTCTGACTTACACAGCCGCTGGAAAATACCAGCAGCAAAATGAAAAGTACAAATGTTACTACCATAATGCGTGACATATCTTTATGGTAGTTGAGTGTGTGCGGTATAATAATATATCTACAACGATTAGAGAATATTTTCAAGCATCCGCCCGAAATGCGGCACGAAATCCTTCTTTCTTGAAACGATTCCCGGGAGATGCATAGGGGTTTTTGCCCAGTGCATCGACGTCATAGTGATCTCATCCGAGGCTGCAAACATATCCGAGCCCATCTCAGACACGCTGGTATATAATGCGATATAGATGTCGGGCGCTCCGGATTCGTGCAGTTTTCGGTGCAGGGCTGCGTATATCTCATCCACATGGTTCTGCGCATACTCATAAGAGGGTGTCAGGACCTGAGCAATGATCGCCCGTTTTCCTGAAAGGTTATACTCTTTTGTGTCACGGACTATCAGTTCATCCTGCGGCACGCCTGAAAGAGCCATTCCCTCGGTGATGAGTTCATTTGCGTAGACCTCAGGGTCTACATCTGTGATTTTTGCAAGGAATCTGACTGCGTCTTTATCCTGTTTTGTCGTCGTCGACATTTTCAGTCCGAGTGTATCCGAGAGGATACCTGAAAGCAGGAGTCCTGCGATGTCCTTTTCAGGGGTCAGACCCGCATCCATGAACCGTCTGGTCACAATCGTTGAGGTCGAACCGACCGGTTCCATATCGAAACGGATCGGTTTCAGCGTTGCCATCGCTCCAAGTCTGTGATGGTCGATGATCTCGATGATGTTTGCGGTTTCTATTCCTTCGACCGCCTGACTGTATTCATTGTGGTCGACGAGAATCACGGACTTTTCCACATCGTTCATCAGTGAGTTACGGGAGATCGTTCCAAGCAGTTTTCCTTCTTCATCGACGACACACGCTGCCCGGTATTTTGAGTTGGCCACGATCTGCTTCACATACTGCATCGTATCGGTCACCCGCACAGTTGGCACATCGGTCGTCATTATCGTCTCGGCGGGGAGGGTCAGCTGGATCATTTTTGCAACGCCGAACGCATCATGTTCTGTGGAGATGACCGTAACACCCTTTTGCTCTGCGAGAGCGAGCAGTCGTTCACCGACTGGTGCCGAGTCTGCAATGATCAGGGCTGCGAGTCCTGCCGAGACCAGAGCGAGCTGGATCGGTTCGTCGTCTCCGACAATGGCGATATCTTTTGTGGTGATACGCGAGAGGATCACATGCAGAGCATCAATAGAAATATAAACTGCACCTTCAAGCGTTTCATGTTTCTTTACACGGACCGTTCCGTGCAGAATACGTGCAAGTGTATCCACACTCACAGGTGAAACAGAGAGCATCTCTATTTTAGTGTTGGATACATAGGCTCTTGCAAGACCGTATTCACTCACAAGACCTATGAGTTTTCCATTTGTATCGGTGATCGGCAGATTACGCAGATCGTTTGCATCCATTGATGCGATCACATCGATGGTTGGCGTCTTTGCATTCGCACTTTCCGGGTGGGTAAAGGGGATGTCGGCAACCGATGGTTCGACATCAAGGACGAGTGCAGGTCCTTCGACACCGAATTTGTTTAGGGCGAACTTTGTTTCGGCATTCAGATCTCCGCATCGTGCTGCTACATACGTATCACCGCCATCTCTGTTTAGAAATGCAGCATATCCTATTGCGCTGCAGATACTATCTGTATCCGGATGGCGGTGACCTATTACATATATGGATTTCAATTTGGAGACTCCCGGAATTATATGAATATACTTTGGCGGTGTATTAGATAGACTTTTTCCGTTCTATCCCGAACTACACAAATTATTAAGACATCACACCCCGTATCTATCTGGCATCATGCACAAGGAAGAACTACTTGAGCTTCATCAGATTTTTTATGACATCATGAAATATTACGAGTCAATAAATCCGGAGTTGAAGTTCCCTCAATATACTGCATTGCAGATAACTCCCGATATGGTGAACCGGAGTAAACTTGAACACAAGTATGCGATCTTCATTCTTGGTTCTGAAATAGCATCTGCAATGAAAGAAATCGAAACTATATCTTCACGCGGTACCCCGGTTCGCATGAAGGAGCTTGCAGAACGCACGCTTAAAGAAATGTCTGCAGAAAAAGAACAGTAAAAAAAGGGGCTCCCTCCCCCTGAACTATTTTAGCTTCTCGTAAACTCTATACCTATCACAGTGCAGGTTTTCTCGTCACTGTTTATAACAAGTGTGTTTTGTTGGAAAAATCCTGATGCCGCAATTTTGAAGTACATCTGATAGTTTAAATTGCTTGATTTGGTCCAGGTGAAATCAGATGGAAGCGCCATTCCCATACCTTTCACGGTGACTTTTCCGGTACCGTCCTCGTTGAAGACCATTG
>CAYSRP010000136.1:0-2886 GCA_964433475.1 uncultured Methanomicrobiales archaeon | reverse complement strand
ATTTGTTGTTGAAATACAACCTGCAGCACTCAAGCAGACGATAAGGGTCAGAAACACCCCAGCAAGAAGTTTACCATTCATATAATCTAATCCTATGAAGGGAAAGGATTTAATACTTTTTCCCTAAAAAAAGATGATATATTTTTCCTTAATTTTTGGTGATGATCATTCCTTTGTTATCGACTTTGGTGATAAGTGCTATTTTCAGACCCATGGGATCGAGAATGGGTTTCATATCCTGTTCGGTTTTATCGGTAACAACACAGATGGAAGGACCAACCGAACTCATAGCAACGAATTCGAGTCCGGCCTGACGTAGAGACGAAAAAAAAGTTTGAGTGATACTTCCTTCAAAGGGGAGATTCAATATAAGGGATGGGGAGGATAAACGATTTGGTTAAGACCGTAATCGGGGTGTCTGATGTTCCCGGAATAAATGTAGACGGAATGATATCTATTATCAATGTATCATCATAAAGTTCAAGAGACGCAATATTAGAGTCATACGTTGCCTGATACTCGTTTGCTTTTACATATTTCCACGTAATATCCTTTTTTACTTCCTTCTCAATTCCGCCCTGATAATAGATAACGCTAATAGAGCCGGTTCCATCTCCCAGGAAGTCCATCATGACCTCATTAGAGACATTACCCTCTATCGTACCATTCCAGAGTCCGACAAGAGCATCCGGGGAAGTAGCTAAACGATCCATAGCAAGATCAAAATCCTGATCCAAATTCCAAATACCCATCTTCTGTGGATTGACCGTCAGGGAGATAGTATCTCCGTTCATACTGGCTTTAATCGAAGTACCCCCGCCGGTAAGAAGATAGGTATTATCCTGATCGTATTCCCAGGTCAGGTCTTCATCCAAAACTCTTGAGGAATTTGAAGATGAAATGAGTCCGGTAAGATTTGCAGTACCGTCAGAATTACATACCAGCGTCAGATCATATGAAACGATAATAACATTTCCTGAGGCGACCCAGGTACCGGCTAATTCGTACGGCGCTGTATTTGTTGTTGAAATACAACCTGCAGCACTCAAGCAGACGATAAGGGTCAGAAACACCCCAGCAAGAAGTTTACCATTCATATAATCTAATCCTATGAAGGGAAAGGATTTAATACTTTTTCCCTAAAAAAAGATGATATATTTTTCCTTAATTTTTGGTGATGATCATTCCTTTGTTATCGACTTTGGTGATAAGTGCTATTTTCAGACCCATGGGATCGAGAATGGGTTTCATATCCTGTTCGGTTTTATCGGTAACAACACAGATGGAAGGACCAACCGAACTCATAGCAACGAATTCGAGTCCGGCCTGACGAAGAGCGTTCATGTGCTGATATATTATGAATGTGTGATGCTGGACCTCGGCACGTTTTGAGCCGCGGAACTCGATCTCCCACATGACGTCGCCCATTTTTTTTATGTCGTTTTTCTCGATCGCCGGGATCATGTCCATCAGGATCATATAGGCTTTGAGTTCACGGTCTTTATAGTCAAGGATCCTCGACCGGTTCATCAGGAGGGAAAATTCTTCAAGACCGGCGTTGTCCTCGTTTGTGTGGATCCTTGGTGTTATGATGAAAACATTTTTGTCTTCGGCAAAGGGATGCTGATAAACATGGGCAAGTTCATCTCCCATGATGTTCATTCCGCCGTATATCGTTGTAGCAGCACCGACACCGGTCTCAAATCCATAGGCTAGTTTGCCGGGTTCACTGGTTTCTTCAACATAATTGTACCCGACAAGTTTTCGAACGTTTTCGATCGAAAGCGGGCAGCCGGTCGCTTCATTCATAGCAGAGACGACACCGGTGGCGATCGTGCAGGTCGATCCGAGACCGATGTGTTCATTTCCATTGTCTTCTGTCCGGATGAGAAATCCTCCGGTGTATCCGGTGATTGCTTTGAATGCTGCAACCAGATGCTCGATCAACAGGAAACGCGGCGAGGTGATGACGGTGTCTCCCTTTGTACAGGATACGGTAATATCATTGTAGAGCTGGAGAGCAAAACCAAGTCCTCCTCCGCCGGGCATTCCCGGAGAGAATCTGTTCATGTCCAAAACGGATAGATGGATACGTGCAGGTACGGTGATCGTGAAGGATTCTTTTTGCGGCACGGGTTTTTTTGCGACGGGAATGTCTGTGTAGAGATGTTCACCGGGCGGAAATGAGATGAAGTCATACTCGACAAAATCGAGATCCCCACCCCGTATTTTCATAATAGCCATGGATGTCTTCGTAATGTGTAGCGTGTGAGATAATAACTGTTTTCACAGGAAAAACAGGGTGTCGGGATGCAGATTTGATTCATGATAGTTATATAGCATCATACAGTTTATTCCATGAATGAAAATGGTTTGTTCGAGTGGAACTAACGAGAGATCTGAGAAAAATATGAGGCAGAGCAAAATAATTCCGCAGCTTCTGCTCTGTTACGAAAATAAATGAATACCCGGGCATTCACCCGCAAAACCATTTTGGAGAGATCACATTCTTCTCAGAAAAAAATGCATGAGCAAAATGAAAAAAAAATATCCGAACCGGGATGAACCGGAATTAGGAGATTATTTTTATTCATGGCATTATGACCTGCCGGATATTTTAGAGAATATGATCTGAACATGGTACTTGTCCAATGTTCAACTGACCAAAGCCAGGGGAGAATAAAAAAATCCAGACTTCCCAAAAATACCTCTTTCATATTCCCGTTTTACGGCTAGTTTCAAAAGGGGATAAGGTATTCCATCCTCCGGCAAATCACAAGCCCGTAAAAGCCCGTTATTTTGTTTTAGCAGAAACGGAACATCATGGAGTTACAAAAAACAGCAGGATCATAAAAAATTATCACAAAAAAATAAAAACCTCAAATT
>CAYSRP010000135.1:0-2905 GCA_964433475.1 uncultured Methanomicrobiales archaeon | reverse complement strand
TCAAACAGAATTATGCCGGTCTTTTCGCGAACGATCAGGTGGAAACGGCAAAATCGGAGCTATCTTCGAATATGGTCGCCGACTGCGGGATGCGGGACAAATGCTACGGTGTGTTTCTGGAGTTTCTGCAGAACACCTCACAGCATATCAAAGACGGTCAGGTCTCCGAAGAAATCATCCAGTCTTACCGGGACCAGCTGAAAAATATGCGGGAGGCGGGGCCGTTTGACCGGTGCGACACCTGTTTTTCGCAGGTCTACCGGCTTTTTGAAAAGCAGGTCGATTTAATGCAGTCTCTCGGCATTTATGCGGAAAACAGCCGGGATCCGGAGATCATTACTGATATCCCTGAAGAAACGGCAGTCAAAGATCTGTTAGAGCCGATCGCAAACGTCCTGCGTTTCCAGATCATGAAATCGCTTGCGGCCCAGACCCGGACATTTTCCGATCTGTCGGCCCTCACCGGCTTACGCGGCGGGAATCTGCTGTTTCATATCAAAAGACTCACAGATTCCGGTATGATCCTGCAGAGCCGTGAACGGGGAGATTATGTGATCACGAATAAGGGATTCAAAACGCTGAACGCCGTCTCGGCGCTGTATCACGAGACCCATCACGCGTGAATACTCACGATCCTTCAAAAAAGAAAAAAAATATTTTTTTGGGTTTATACCAGTTCGGTACCGCCGGCTACGACCACAAACTGACCGGTGACGTAACTCGACATATCGCTTGAGAAGTAGAGGATCGTTCCGTTCAGTTCACCACGTTTTGCGGGGCGGTTCATCGGGCACACACGGCTGTACTGAGTCAGGAACTCATCGGATTTAAACAATGTACCTGCTGTCATCTCCGATTCGAACAGTCCGGGACCTACGGCATTCACCGTGATATTGTTCTGTCCGTATGAAGTTGCCATACCCATGGTCAGACCAAGAACGGCAGCTTTTGACGTGTTGTAAACATGGCGGACGAACATCTCGCCCTTGTCGCCGATTATTGCATTGATCGATGCAGTGTTGACGATCTTACCGTAGTTCTGGGCTTTCATGTATGGGACAACATACTTGCTCATGAAATAGATACCTTTGACATTGGTATCCATTGAACGGTCCCACTCTTCCTCAGTCAGCGTCTCAACAGTTCCACGCTGGGCGATCCCTGCATTGTTGAACAGGATATGGATGGTCCCATAGTGTTTGACGATTGCTTCGACTGCTTCCTTCACACTTTTCTCGTTCGTGACATCGCATGCATAGGTGAAAACCTCGCCGCCTTTTTCGGCAATCTCTTTGGCGACTGCGTCAAGTTTATCAGTTCTGCGGGCGAGCATGGCAACTTTTGCCCCAGCTTCGGCATATGCGCGAGCAGCGTCGGCGCCAAGACCGCTTGATGCTCCTGCGACGACCGCAACTTTTCCAGTTAAATCACAATAATTCATAATGATTACCAAGTTGATACTTATCCCTTGGAAATAATAAAGAAAATGCAACTGACCAACCGGAATATGCGATGCTTTTTTTGTAGGAGGAATATCTGGGAAATTCCCTCTAATTCCATATGAAATGCTAAAATAGACCTGAAAAATACTGTGATCCTGTCGGAGACTGCCGGCCTGGAAACGGTTCCAGAAACTTTATCTTGAAACAATGTGTTTAAGAGATATAATGAAAGAGTTGTGCAGTTATGACGGATGCGGGTATGTCTGAAGATCTCCTTCTGTCGATCCAGCATAAATTGATCTCCTGCGGGATGCGTGAGTATGAAGCAAAAATCTATGTGACCATCTTCAGCCGCGGGATTCTTACCGCGTTTGATATACATCAGTTCAGCGGGGTTCCCCGCGGCCGGGTGTATGATGTTTTAACTGTTCTCGAGCAGAAGGGTTTCATTACCCGTTCGTGGGAGAAGCCGGTTTATTATACTGCTGAACCGGTGGAAAAGGTCTCTCTTCGTCTGGTGAAGGATACGCTGGCAAATCTGGAACGCATGACCGACTGCCTCACCGAACTTCAGGATGCCTGCTATCCCCTGGGTTCGAAAATCATCGGCGTGCATGAATTCCAGACCGATCTTGCGATAGATACGCAGATCCGCATGGAACTCAAACGTTCCTGCAAGGAGGTCCTGATCCTCTGTTTTGATGAACGGATCCTGCAGAGATATGCCGACGATATCAAAGAAGCCGCAAAGCGGATCCCGGTATATGTCGTCGTTAAGGATAAGAAAATGGCAAAGTTCTCCCCGATAAAATGCTATATGGTCAAACGGGGGATCCCTATGACGACGATGGAGATGCCGGTCTCCTCCAAAAAACAGCGGCTCCCCGTCCTTGCGCAGTTCTATCACGATCGTCAGGGCACGATCGCGATCCTTGAACATAAGGGTCAGATGATCTGCCTTGGTCTTGTGAACAATGTCTCGGTGTTTGTGGCGCAGAGCATCCTTCAGAATATCGAACGGATCGATCCTGAAGAGTGAGTGGGGCGATCTTAACCGAAAAAATTCAGTACAGAATATCAAAAATTGATCTTCATGGATTCTTTACACCCTAGAGATTAGGATATCTCCACCGCGGACCGCTCCGCGCCGAAGTCGCGGTCCCGCACCCCGATTAAAAAAAAGAAAGATAGAATGCGAGTATGAGAAAAACCCGCGGGCGGGTTTTTCCCAGCATTTTTCCAGAGAGGGTGCGATTCCTGCGCAGGCGATAAGCCGGAGCAGAGCACCCGAACGCAAGAAAAATGCGATTCGAGTTAATTCGCGGAGATTCGCGGTTAAATTAATTCATGCTTCCACATCCAACCGTATCCCTCCCGACTTGAATTCGCGGTTCTTTTTTCTTACCCGAACAAAATACTCTTCGGCTCCGTATACTCATACACAAAGTCCCGCCCGTTCTCCC
>CAYSRP010000134.1:0-2983 GCA_964433475.1 uncultured Methanomicrobiales archaeon | reverse complement strand
TTACTTTTCCAGTATTCCTGGATAGGTGTGGTTATCGAGTCGGTCACCAGAAGAAGACTTCCTTCGAGAAATAAGGTCATTGCCTGTGTTGTCATTCTGATTGGTACGATCCTTGCAGGCGGTATCATCGGTTCAGGTCTTTCGCTTGCAGAGATGAATCCGGTTGGGATCATGCTCGGTCTCCTTGCGGCATTCTTCTACGCTCTGTTCGTTTACCTGAGCGGAAGGGTCAGCCCGGAACTTTCGCCCATGAACCGCAGTTTCTTTATCGCTACCGCCGGGATGGTCTTTGTTCTGCTTTTCGTCGGCACGATCTCTGGAGGAGCCGCCGTCATTGAAGGAATCACGAATGTGAACGCTCTCGCCTACAGTATCCCGCTCGGTCTCTTCGGTATCGCAATTCCGATCTTCTTCCTTGCAGTCGGAGCCCCGAAAGTCAGTACCGGTATGGCAACCATCCTGAATTCGGCTGAACTTCCCGTCGAGGTCCTTGCAGCCGCAGTGATCATTCTCGAACCGGTCGCGGCACTTCGCTGGGTCGGCGTCATTATCATTCTTCTGGGTATCGCCCTCCCGTACATCCTTGAACGCCGGATCACCAGCGGTCTTGAAGCATAAAATCTCCAAAAAATATTTCATATCTTTTTTTTACCTGAGTTTTTTCAGGAAAAGTCTTCCATCCCTAGAATTTTATAGCCTCGAATTTAACACTAATTATCATGAAAAAACTGCATATGATTCTTTTTGGGACGGCGCTGGTTTTTCTGCTTTTCTCTGCAGGAGTCTCAGCCGATCTGCCCACCATCTCAACACTATCATGTGATGGGATCACCGCCGGTTCATGTACGTTTCAGGGAAACCTGCAGCAAAACGGCGGTTTCGATGTTACTGATGCCGGTTTTGTCTATGGAACCTCGTCCTCGGACCTTGCATATACGGTATCGATGGGATACCGAGGTCATTCCCCCGGCAAATATAGTACTACCGTTTCGGGACTTGCTGCTGGAACGACCTATTATTACAGAGCTTACGCGGTAAATGAACAAGGTACTGCCTACGGCCCCGTCATGAGTTTCACGACCAAATCTGCCGGTCCCGGTCCGTTCAGCATCTCGGCCCCGTATCAAAATCAGAACTGCGTCCTGAATGACGGAAACTGCGTGAATGCTCAGTGGAGTGCTGCGCCGGGAGCCGCCGGATACCGGGTCACGCTGAGGGATACGACGACGAATACGCTGTGCTTCAGTAACCGTGAGCTTGGAGCCGCCACTTCGTATGCCATTGCGCCGGAGGACCTCACCGTCGGTCACGCGTACTGTTTATCGATCTGTGCGTATTCCGATGAAGGAGAGACGTGTCAGGAACAATGCTTCTCTGTTCAGGCTGCGAACGGTGTGACGGCGACTCCTGTGGGATCAGCGAGCCAATACGGGAATCAGTATCAAAATGCCAGGATACTGGACCTCATCGCATCCGGAGAGGTCCTGCCGCTGCAGAGTAATGAAACGTCAGGCACGCCGATGTACAGATACACGTTTACCGTCAGGACCAATCCCGATGCCGATCAGGTCTGTCTTTATCTCTTTAACGGGACCAACAGTAGTCTGATAGGCGTCAACTCCACGTACGTTACGATCGGTTCACCCATCCAGACGCGGGAATTTACGTTTACCCGGACGATGCTTTGGGAAGAGGCACAGAATTTGAGTGCAGAGGCATGTATCTATCATGATGGCCAGCCGATCAGGGACAGGGAAGGAACGTATAAGGTCATCGCCGTTTCTGCCCCGGGTCAGGGAAATACTGCTGTCGCCGGCAGTACAAATCAGTTTATGGAACAGATCATGAGTTTCTTTAGGAATATGTTTTCCTGGAACTTCGGCGGATCGTTTAGGAACTGATCCAAATCTCTCCCTCTTTTTTCCTGCTTTTGGTATCCATCCGCCGCGTAGGTCCTTCTTTGTGTGACGATACGTCAGGAATTACCCAACCTTTCTTTCGAACTCCGCAACTAGATCAGTTGCTGAATGAAACATTACTTGTTGTTAACTGTTGATTTTCCGATATTAACTGCAATAAAACATGATTTTACTTGTTAAATCAGCAAATAAATTTGTTTTTCTTTAGAGCAAATAATACAGTTTATTATCTTCTATCCCCTGAAGTATAGGTATGACGATCGTTGAAGATGCGAAGAAAGGTCTCATCACCGAGGAGATGAAGGTCATTGCGAAAAATGAAGGAGTGACTGAGGATTTCATCCGCAGAGGAATTGCCGGAGGTCACATCGTCATCCCAATGAGTCCCTACAGGAAAGTGAAACTCTGTGGTATCGGCTCCGGGCTTCGCACGAAAGTGAATGCATCGATTGGGACTTCTTCCGATCTTGTGGATATAGATGTCGAGCTCGAAAAGGCCCGTCAGGCGGAACTTGCCGGAGCAGACACGCTCATGGAACTTTCGACAGGCGGAGACCTGCTTGAGATCCGCCGGAGAGTTTGTGAGCAGTCAAAACTCTCGGTCGGTTCCGTGCCTCTTTATCAGGCCTTTATCGAAGCAGCCAGAAAAAAAGGAGGGGTCGTTTTCATGGATGAGGATGACCTCTTTAAGATCACCGAGCAGCAGGCAAAACTCGGTACGAATTTTATGGCGATTCACACAGGTATCAACTATGAGACCGTGAAGAGACTGAAAAATCAGGGCAGACACGGCGGTCTGGTTTCCCGTGGAGGGGCATTCATGACTGCATGGATGCTCCATAACGAGATGGAGAATCCTCTGTACCGCAGGTTCGACTACCTTGTCGAGATCTTAAAAGAGCATGAAGTGACCCTTTCCTTTGGAAACGGCATGCGGGCAGGAGCCTGTCACGATGCGACGGATCGTGCCGCCATCCAGGAGCTTTTGATCAATGCGGAACTTGCTGATCAGGCGACTGAGGCGGGTGTTCAGTGTATCATGGAAGGTCCGGGTCACATCCCGC
>CAYSRP010000133.1:0-3061 GCA_964433475.1 uncultured Methanomicrobiales archaeon | reverse complement strand
GGTGACCGTACCGGTGGAAAAGAAACCGCCATTCTTTCAATTGTTCAGGCAATGCTCATTCATGGAATGGTCGTTGTTGGGGATCCAATATCGCCGGAATCAAAGAACGAGGAACATAATGGCGGTCATTATGGTCTTGCAGCAGATGGTCAGTTGACCGATGCAGACTTACAGCATGCAGAATATTTCGGGCGGCATGTGGCAACCATTGTTTCCCGTATGTTTACTTAATATCCCCAATCATTTTTTTTAGCTCGTTGCATGCCTTGAACGCTGTGTTATCCATAGTAAGCGGCGTCACTGAAACACGGTTTCGTCGGATCGCGGTGACATCAGAATGTTCTTCGGGAATATAGATGAGTTCTCCATTGATCCAGTAGTATGGTTTTCCCCTTGGGTCAATCCTTTTCTCGACTGATGTTTCAAACAACCGTTCTCCGAGAACTGTTACTTCGTATCCTTCGATTTGTCCAGTGGGGATATTGATATTTATCAGGTGGCTGTTTGCCGGCAAACCTTTTTCCAGAAAGAGTTTTGTAAGTTTTATTACCACTTCTTTGCTCTGGGTAAAATCCAGTGCATGATTTCGCGTGTCCCCAATGGTATTTCCCAGGTCACTCATCTGGAGTGAATATGCGAGAGCGGGGACTCCCTGATTGGCAGCTTCCATTGCGGCGCCAACGGTTCCTGATGTTGTTATCGATTCAAATGAAATGTTTTCACCCAGATTGATGCCCGATACCACAAGGTCAGGCTTGAGACCAAGTCCATACAGACCAAGAAGAAGTGAATCTGTTGGTCGCCCGTCAACAGAATATGCCTGTGTTCCATGCATTGTCACTTCGTTCATGCGAAGCGGCTCAAAAATCGAAATCGATCTGCCGACAGCACTTTGCTGGGTTGCCGGAGCAACCACCGTTACATCAGCAAATGTCGAAAGGGCGTCGTATGCGGCCCATAGACCACTGGAATTTATACCATCATCATTGGTCAGGAGTATTTTTGGTATGGGCATTGTTGGCAGATATGTTTCATTGATAAGGTAATACTCTTTTGGGTGCGTGTCTTGTTCGATTACCCGACGAATATCCTGTTATGATAAAATTAATTTAGCTCGGACGTTTCGTAATCTATATATTTTGATACATCATTCTCATTATGCACATTCGCTGCGGTGGCCTAGCCGGTTAGGGCGCGGGACTCATAATCCCGAGATCGGGGGTTCGGATCCCTCTCGCAGCACTATTCTTTGTTAATTATTCAATTAAATGCCGTAATCTTTTAGAATATCAATTGTTTCCTTCACTCTTGTCTCAAAATGAACGCTGTTCATAAAATACCTGACCATGCATACGTTTCTTGCACCTGCATTAAGAACACTGGTGAGGTTTTCTCCATTGATGCCTCCGATCGCCACAACCGGGATATCTCCGGCTAGTTTAACTGCCTCAGAGATGATCTCTATTCCTGTGACCGGATCCGGCTTTATTTTTGTGGGAGTTTTAAAGATCGGTCCAAATCCGATATAATCAGGTTTCAGTTTTACAGCTTCTTTTACCTGTTCCAGATTATGGGTCGAGAGTCCAAACTTACCAACTTTTTCGCCGCAAATCTTTTTTGCATCCGGCATGCTGATATCCTCCTGTCCCAGATGAAGACCGTCTGCACCGCAGATATATGCAAGGTCTGCCCTGTCATTGAGCACAAATTTTGTCTCAGTTCCGTCTGTGACGCTCATGATTTCATCTGCAGCCTGCAGGATCTCCCTATCGCTTAATTCTTTCTCTCTCAACTGGAGATATTTCACATTATGCTTAACTGCAGTTTCGGCGATCTTCTTATAAGAAAAAGAAGGTTTTGTGATTATCAGGTAGAGTCCAAAGTCCTTTTTTGTCACTTTAACTCCTCGATGATTAGTTTTGCAACTTTTTCTCCAGAAAGAAGCATTCCTCCAAATACCGGGCCCATACGCGGGGATCCAAAGACTCCATTCGCAGCCATACCACAGACATAGAGTCCAGGATAGATCTCTTTGGTATTTTGAACAGTCTTTGCTTCACCTTCAACTGCGTTTAAGGAACGTTCGCCGCAGACTTTTCCAGTCGGTGTGTTAAGAGTGATGTTATTCTTTTTTGCAACTGTTTCCGAAATCATGCAGGGATGTCCTGTTGCATCCACCACAATCTTTGCTCTGAAGGAAAGCGGGTCTACAGGAAGTCCTTCTCTTACAACGGGACCCCAGTTTACAACAACACCTGATACTCTGTTATCCTTAAACACCACATCTTCAACACTCATCCCGTTGTGAATCAGAACGCCTCTTTTTGATGCCCTGTATATCAGTGCTGATGTTGCCAGAACACTATCGCATGTGACGAGGTTATCGTTATATCTTTCATAGGGAATATCAAGTTCATCCAAAAGATAGACTGCATCATTCTGAATTGCAACAGATGAAAACATCATGGCACCTCCCCACATCCCGCCACCAGGAGCAAGTTTGCTCTCAAACATGGATACTTTATAGCCTGCTTCTGCAATTTTTAGTGCAGCTATAAGTCCCGATGGTCCTGTTCCTACAATTGCTACATCGAAACACAGATTCTCCTGAAGTCTTAAAAACCAGGACTCTGTGATTGCTTTGGTTACTTCCAAGTCCATTTTGTTATCCTTCCCGAATTTAGGTGGATAATGCTGAGGCAAGTACAGGAAAAATGCTCCCTCCGCCGGCATTACCCGGATCAGGTTAAATGGGTATAATCTCAGCCGTTGCAGTCAGATATAGGTCTGCAACAGCACCCCATTATAATTTCTGTGTTCATGGTATAAGGGCTGTTCGTAATCAGGATCGTAAATATTCTGATATTGGAAAAAATCTAATTTATTGAGTAATTATATCCTGGCAGATCAGTAACAAGGGTAATAATTTATTACAGCAAGTGTACTCGAATTTAGTTCTGTGCTCAAATCTTTAAATAAGTTATATGAGAAAATATCATCTTACGGTCTGTAATAAAAACACTTTTCCGTGTTCGCTTCTCAATCGGCGTGTCGATATCAG
>CAYSRP010000132.1:0-3136 GCA_964433475.1 uncultured Methanomicrobiales archaeon | reverse complement strand
AAGTCTCCGAACAGACACAACAGATTCTTTATGTCTGTTGAGCCGATGCCGGAAGCAATTCTGAAGGCGATCCAGAACAACGAAATCTCGATGAATATGGAGAACATCCCCCGTCGTGACGCTCTTGTAGCACTCGGTATGGATAAGGATGAAGCGAAGAACGTTAAGGATATTTACGGCACGAACATGTTTGTTGACTGCACGAAAGGTATCCAGTATCTGAATGAAACGATGGAACTTGTTCTCGACGGTGTCCACGAGGCACTCGACGGCGGACCTCTTGCAGATGAGCAGGTCCAGAATGTTCTGATCAAGCTCCACGATGTTAAGCTCCATGAGGATGCGATCCACCGTGGTCCGGGGCAGGTCATTCCGGCAGTCCGCGGTGGTCTGAAGGCAGCCCTTTTGATGGCTGGCGACACGCTTCTTGAGCCGATCCAGAAACTCCAGATCACTGTTCCGGAGGATCAGATGGGTGCAGCGATTTCCCAGATTCAGGGACGCCGCGGTCAGTTGTTCACAACTGAGTCCGAGGGTGACCAGATCGTGGTGAACGGCGAGGCACCGGTCGCAGAGCTCTTTGGTTTCGCCGGAGATATCCGTTCCGCGACCGAAGGCCGTGCAATGTGGTCTACCGAGTTTGCCGGTTTCTCCCCGGTCCCGCAGAACAAACTTTCTGAAGTTGTAATGAGCATCAGAAAGAGAAAGGGTCTGAAAGAACAGATTCCGACCCCGAAAGATTATCTCGATTGATCTTTCGGATACCCGTAAGGGTCTTCACATGGGTTTTCCCATGTGGGATATGAATATTTTTTCTGTTTTTTGTAAATATAGTATTTTTGTATAATTTTTGACGAAACATTTATGCTTAGGTACTTCACATAAAAAGAATATGGTAACCAGAGCGGAATGGGGATCATTGAAAACCCGGTAGCATAACAAATATGCTATGTCTGTTGTTCCTCTTTTATAAAAAGGTCCAACCGAAAAAAACTCATGGAGATTCATAATTTCTCCTTCCAAATCACTTACCAGAATTAGTATCCCGTAATGGGAATGGAAAAAAATTATTTCAAGGTAAAAGCTAATGGCAAAAAATACCGGAGAAGGATACAGAAAAGGTGCAGTTGGAAGTAAAGAGCATGGAAATCCACGTTCGCAGGTGGAAACTCCCTCTGGTTCTCGTAAAAGAGATGGAAATACCGGTAAATTTATGGCTGGTAAAAAGGACGGTTCTGATTTCAAAGGCGTAAGAAAAGAGTGATCTTTCTAAAAATATCCGTTTAGCAACCTAGAATAGAATCACATCTCATTTTTCACGCTAGATCGTAAAAAAGTGTTAATCTGCTGGTGCGGGCACATCCTCGTTTTTCTCCGCACCTGCAGACGACCTCGGCGTGCAGAGTTTGGCTGCGATCGTTTTGAACATATCCGTCTCCGTACCCTTCACATTGATACCCTTCCTTTCGATCGTGAGAGCTTTCTCAGCCGGACAGGCATACACGCAGGTGCCGCACAGGATACAAAGATCCTGATTCACGGAAACATACGGCTTTTTCATAGTCTTTCCCTTTGCCTTCCCGTTCTTCTTACCCTTCCCCGCTTTCGGCGTAGTAACATAGAATGCACGGCACGGGCAGACATCCACACAGGCAGTGCAGCCTTCCTGACACTTTGCCGTATCCACCGTGATCTTTCCCTCGAAAAACTTCGTCACGGTCACGGCATCAAACGGACAGATCTCATCACACCAGCGGCACGCCACGCAGTTGTCTTTGTTGATCGTAACTTTTCCCGGAAGGACCGGATCCTTCGTCAGCTTACGGGTAACTTCAAGGATCGCCTTCTCCGGACACGCAGAAACACAAACACCGCAGGCATCACAAAGGGATTTTTCCCACTTGATCTCTCCTGCCTGACTATCACATTTGATCCCGCTTTTTTCTGCAGGACAGCCCACCGGACCAAAAGACATCTTCTCCGGATCGAACAGGCGGTGTTTGATAGTAAGTGCCGGACAAAGTGTCGCACACACACCGCAGACCGTACACTTGTGCAGGCAGATGACCATCGTGATATTCGCCGTCAGAGCAGACTGACGTTTTGCTCCGGCAGGGTCCTGACCTTCATAGACCGGCACATCACGAACGATCGCATCCTCAGGGCATGCATCGCTGCAGATAGTACATCGCTTGCATTTCGTCTCATCGATCTGAGCGATATTGTCGAACTGGGGGAACCCCTCTTTATCAATGATCGGCAGGGTCTCTGCCCCGTTAACGGTGACCTTCAGAGCTTTGAGCGGGCAGAGGATCGAGCAGATCCCGCAGTATGAGCAGACCGAAGGATCCACCAATATCGCACCCTCACCTTTTTGAACGCCGGCATTTTGTAAAACAATCGCATCTTTCGGGCAGGATTCAACACAGATCCCGCAGCCTGCACATCTTGTGGTATCAAGAACGAGTTGTGATACCGATTTGAGAAGACGCTGCTCCACGATTATCATCGTATCGTTCTTTTTTCTTCTCGAAAATTTAGGATACATGGTATTTATCGTCATTTTTATTTACCCGTTTTTTTCCCGGATCCAAAACTCTGTACAACGGAATGCGTGGTATGAAAAATCATTATTCTTGCCTGTCTGGTATCATTATTCGGTCGTAACAATATAAATACATTCATTTATTATTATGATTAAGTTAAATTAATAATATTTACAATGGTGCCTAAAAATCCGGTATTTTGAGGAATGAAACGGGAAGGACCTTTCCCGGCTGCATGATGCAGGAGAAATTTTGAAAAAAAATTCCTCTTCTGCTGAGAATCAGGGCATATGGTTTTATTAAGCCATGCTGATAATTATTCATCTATGAGTGACGACGAGATCATGTATCAAAAGGCTCTGGCCGCATCCGGGATCGAGACCGCCATCAGCTGTGCCCAGGCGATGGCGATCTGTAAAATGTATCAGTTCAGTCATGTTCCGTTCCGGGAATACTGTGATGCACACAATATCAAATTCAGCAAATGCAGTTTTGGCTGCTTCTGACCGATCCGGATAAGATCAGACAACCCCCCTTTTTTCCATCTGAATAATGATAATAATTCATGATAATTATATGTGCAGACAATA
>CAYSRP010000131.1:0-3172 GCA_964433475.1 uncultured Methanomicrobiales archaeon | reverse complement strand
GTGTTTTGCAAAATCCTGCATGAATGAACGGTTCAACTCCCGCTGAATCTCACGCGCAGCCATTAATCCCTCTGCTACTTCATCACAGCGGAAAAACGCTCCAACCGCTTCCGGCATTCCCCCAGTCACATAATACTCTTTCAGGCGCTCCCAAAGTCAGGCATGAGCAATCGTAGATACGCTCCTCTCCCTCCATCTTGTACTTTTTGCAACGAACAAATACGAAATTAAATACTTTTTGCAACCAGCTCAGCCATCTTTTGCTTTGTGATCTCCTCCACCTTGACTTTATCAAAGAAATACACGATGGATACAAACATCTGCATTGAAATTATTCGTAAGGAAAACCTCGATGTTATACAGAAATTTGAGAAGTACATATCAGATGGTTTTTGCATCAGCGCAGTGACATATGCAGAACTTCTGTTTGGTTATGAAAAATCTTCAAATAACGAACGTGAGTTTGAAAGAGCACCCGGATTAATTGTGCAAAACTTGGTAAAATAAAATTTCAGACTCTTAAACCCCCAAAAACACTTAATAAACAACAAGATACAGAAGAGAAGCGTCTGGAGAGCAGGCGGCGACGTTCGGGATCAAAAACAATTCCAGAGCGTTTAAACTCTTCAGATAGCATAGGAATGTCAAAACGACCTGCATTAAATCCGGAGAGGTCCGCTTCACCGAAATAGGTCAGTATCTCAAGTGAACGCTCTTTGAATGTGGGACAGGAACTGACAATTTCATCGGTAATACCGTGAATTGCAATACTTTCAACCGAGATTGGCATCTCGGGATTCAGCAGCCAGTATCCTTTGTGTTGTGATCCGTCCGGTTCGATCCGGATGGCTGCCATTTCAACAATACGGTCATATCGAATACTAGTGCCAGTGGCCGCAATAGCTAAAACGATCAGAGGCCTATCAAGTTTAATTGGAAACAATACCTTCTTTAGTCACTGTTTTGGTATATGGCTTTTGGTATGTCTCACAGTCGTGGAATTCACTCTTTGTTGCACATGGATATCCTGCGTACATTCTGCCAATCTCATGCTGAGCATCTACATCACCCTGCGAAGCAGCGTGGAGATACCACTCGTACGCAACTACATCATCAGAGGAAACTCGATCAACAACATCCGTTTTGGGTTCTTCGGACGGTGTCGCTGGCAGTGACCTATAATTGTCAAGACCATTCATTGCATCTAACCAGTTTTTTGTCTTTTGTTCAAGTTTTTCGTCGGTTGATTCTTGATCCATCGCAAGGCGCATGCCATGATTTATCCAGAAACCAAAAGCCGCTTCTCGGGATGCTGAGCGGCAACGGTTGGGATCCTCATAAAAACATCCCCCACGAAATACGTATTCTTTGCCCTGATTCGTGCCTTTCGGATCCTTCACGTTTCCAAAAGGGTAGGTGCCGTACGAATCCTGACACTGCTCCCATACATTACCGTGCATATCATACAGGCCCCAGGCATTGGCGCACTTTTTCCCTACCTCATGTTTCCTTCCACTGCTATTATCACCGTACCATCCCATATCTTCCCGATTGCCGGAAAATGAATTCAATGTCCCCGCTCTGCATGCATATTCCCATTCCGCCTCAGTCGGTAAACGAAATGAATTTTTCCTAAAAGTTGCATTTAAATTAAAGATAAAATCCTCACAGTCTTGTCTTTCCATACTTTCCGAAGGAAAATTCGCACCATGGGAATCTTCTGATATAATCGCCCCCATGACCGCAGCGAACTGTAGGTTTGTTACTGGATATTTACCAATCCAGAAACCTTTAGTGATCGTTACAAGATGCTGCGTCTCATCGTTCCCGCGTCCTTCCTCATTAACGGGGCTTCCCATCATGAAACAACCAGGAGAACACCATACCATCTCAAGTTTCACTCCGCCTGGCAGGTTTACCGTGCGTATTTTTTTTAAATGGGACGACATAGCCGTCTCTGGAGATACGTCATCACGAATATAGCAATAATCAAAATCTACCGAAGATGCCTTATAATTGAAAAAAATACGGGGTCCTAACTTAATATGCTGTCTAATGGGAAACGCCCTATTAATAGAGAAGCTATCATGAAACATAAGAAGTCTATTTGCAACTAATTCCATGATCTGCTCGAACTGCTTTATTTCTTGAATGCTTTCTACGAACTGGTCTTTCTCTGTCAGTAACTGGCCATATTGATTGAGTCTTCTTTCAAGCATGCGATTTTCCGCAGCTACAAACACGGCAGGAGGATATTCGGAGCCGCCATTGTGAGTACCACAATAAACAAGTCCAGCCTCGCACGCTTTTTTTCGTGCGCCATAAAAAGCGTAGTTCACCTCCGGTATGCAAACCGTTACGAGATGTGGTGCTCGAACTTCTTTATAGAGCCGCTCCCACCATTGGCATCCAGATTCATAGCCTGCAACCATGCCGAATCTATCCAATTCGTCTTTACGCAATGTGATGTATACGTCGCATCGATCGCTCATATATTTCTCCATGGTTGCCATTTGCCTACGGCGTTGTGAACGTGTCAAAACTCACTTGAAAATTGAGGGTCTGCCGCGAAGCTCTTTATACAAAATAAATTTATGGTCCGATGACATCAGGTCCACTCTATGAATTAATGCTGTCGCTATTATAATCCGATCCTGCGGATCACTGTCAGGTCGAAATATGCGTATCTAAAACAATCATTGCGGAAGATTCCATGACTCTGCAGGAGCCGTATTCAGGATGTCGCCATGAATTTGAACAGAACCCTTGAGGTCACGAGACGGCTGACGATTCACAGACACATCACACCCCGCATCACCGATAACAAGAAAAATGGTTTCAAGGCGCTTATTAGGAGGTAGCATTGGAACTTTTTTCAGACGACCTAATGAGTCTGTTTAGATTATCATTTTTTGGCAAACATACTTTATTACTCCTCAATTAACATCTTAAATATATCAAATGATGATTCTTAAAGCAATCACACGAAGTTTAACTTTGGCATTTTCGTTCCCTGAACCAAACTATTGTCGCAGCAGCTTTTTGCATCGCCAGAGGAGGTTGATCATGAGCGGAATGCCTGGGAACGCCGACATCCCCGTCGGCATGGCGGGCACAATGCCGACGGGGACGTCGGCGCTCCCAGGAAGTTTCCATGGCTGGCCTGGTTCTC
>CAYSRP010000130.1:0-3337 GCA_964433475.1 uncultured Methanomicrobiales archaeon | reverse complement strand
TATCTTTATTGTCGTCTCTAAGTGGTATTTTGCGGTCTAAGTAAAAAGTGACCGCCAAACCTTCAGCAGTCAAAGTCTTTTTGTTTAAACCTGTTGGATTTTCGGCATCCCCATTTCCGTTTACAGTTTCCATTAATGTTTCAAGTGCTGTCGTGTCTCCGTTTTCTGGCATGTCCCATCCGTCGACGTCGACAGCAACAGTTTCAAATCCTTCTCCGTCATCTGTAATCTGTGTAAAATCATAAACAAGGTACGGGAATTGAGCATTGTCCGGAGCATCCTGAAAATATACCCGAGGATGAATAGATTTCAAAAATGGATGTATAAGCTCACGTAGATTTTTCATCGCCGATTTCCTCCTCTTCGTCAATCAGGCCCAAGGCTCGGTTCTCGTCTTCGATAGCCGAGAGGTACTGTCCCTCGATTCTGCGGATATCATCAATGTGCTTAAATGTAGTTTCCCGGATGACGCCCTTTTTTGGCATACCCTTTGTACCCAGTTCCTGGTTCACGCCATACCAGGCATCATGTTTGACGCCAATCTGCAGGTCACAATCTCTCTTGCGGACCCAATATTGGGTACTGTTGTATACACGCTTATGCCGCTTCATGCCCGGAAGTTTCTTCAGCTCTTCAATCATCCTTTTTCTGAGCAGCTTTGCGACATCTTTCAGGGCGGCGCGGCTTAGCTCTTGGATTGTGTACTGCGTCCGGTCCACATTGGAGATGAATTCAATGCCGTCTTTTTTTATTTTCGTCACGCTTTTAGGCATTGGCACGGTTAACTACCCCCTGGCATTTAAGTTCAATTTCTTCGCTGTTGGGCTCAAATGTTCTGATAATGGTGTATTCTTTGTCTCCGTACTTCAAGGATTTTTCTCCCTTGTATTCCCGTGTCCAGAGTATAAAAGTTATTTCCGGCCTTAGCCCCGCTGCGGCTGCCTGGTAAAATTCATTTTGCCCTATGGATTTCTTCGCGGCATATGTTTTCCTATATTCCTTTTCAGTTATGACATCACCCATTGCGTTTGATGATTTTGTTTCAGTTATGAGGTATACTATCTGGTCTTTCCTCATTTAATCACCTCGCAATTGGACAACGAGAGAATCAAAAACCGGGGAAAATTTAACTTCCCCGGGTTCTGTATTCCATAAATCTGTAACACCTAAAACAATAGCCGCTGGATCCATCTTCTCATCTTTCACGCCGGCGCGCTTCATGTAGTTTTTTACTGCTGTGATTTTTTGATTGAGTATGCTGTCAAAGTCCGTGCTTTCTTCCGGAATGTTCAGTCCATTCTTGCACTCAATCAACAATTCTTCGTTGGTCATTTGTATCACCGCCTATACGATGATATAGAGGTCGAGCACAGTGTTACCGTCCGGGTCGCCGCCAATCGTGTACAAGTTCTTTTCGATATCAGACGCGTCATTTGATACTGAGCCACCGGAATCAGCCGCATTTCCGAACAGTTTCAGGATGACCAATTCATCAGCAACCAACTTGTAGGGCAGGCCTATTTTCTTGCCAACACCGATATAGATTTTATCCTCTGCAACGCCCGTTTCGGTGCTGTGTGTAATCGAGCCAAGCGTGATTAGCGGATCGCCCTGTGTCTTGACTTCAAGGTTGATATTTGCGTCATGCGCCGCATAGACCAGTGATTCAATCGTGATGTTTGCATCTGCCGCATCCGCTACAAAATGTTCCTTGAATTCATCGTCAGCGTTAAGCGCGGCGGCTATCTTTGCAGCAACATCAGCTTCTGAGTCGTCATCTACCGTAAAAGTAACCATTATGTCCTTCGGCGATTTTTCACCCAATGCGACTGCGGTAAATGTCAATACTGAATCGCCAGCAGCCTGTGCTGCTCCCGTTACCGCAACAGTCGCCTTCTGTTTTGCGGGAGTGTTCGCCCGCGCGGGCAGGTCGACTTTTGTAATGGTCTTAAATGCCTTACTTCCAACGTTTCCGCTCGTACCGTTCGGGTCAATTTCTTCGGTTATAACCTCATCGGCAAAATTTGTACCGTAAATCTTGACTTTATAGGAACTGCCGGTAACCTGCGCAGCGGATGCTTTGACTTTGACATTACGCGGTATGTCTGGGTTAGATAAACCCGTAATCACACCGCTAGACGCCTGCTCACCAAGCACCAGCCCATCAGCAATTGCAGTGTCGGAATCGTCGCCAGGTGTAACCTGGAAATGAGCCAAGAAGGCGCGGTCTACTTCCACGCCTTCCGCATCAGTCGTTATTTTCTGGCCGTAGTCATGTTTATATGCGGCCATTGAATATAATTCACTCATAATATTCTCCCTTCTACGCTTCTTCAAGCGATTTCAGATATATTGACTTACTTCTGTTATTCGGATTATTTCTTTAGGAAGCCTTTTTTATGGTCACGAGTGAATTTTTATCAATTACCTTTCCATCAACCGACATAACAGCCTTTGTCAAAAGGTCCTCAGTATCCCAATCCTGTTTTCTCTGAATGCCCATATCGTAAACAGTATTTACAACATAGTCAGAGAAGTTAAACAGGAATGCAAATATTTTGCCGGATTGAAGAGTTGGACTAAAGCTGTCCATATAATCGCCGCAAAGAACAACAGTCCTTCCGAGCAATGTTCTTTCAGGCTTGCCACCAATACCATAATTGATACGGGCAATCGGCTGACCCTCAGCATCCGTCATTCCTATAAAAGACATAAATGTCTTTTTAGTCATACACCATACAGCGCCGTTTTCATAGGCCTGAGGCAGAGCTCCTTCAGCATTGCAGAGCAACTCAAAGGACAATTGCTTTGCTGTCAATGCTTGTCCAGTTGCCGGAGTTTCAGCAAGTATGCCCTTCATGCTGGTTGTTCCGTCCGCCGTGGAAACTATCTTTGCTTCAATAGCTTTCACCATAGCTTCTGATACCTGTCGTACAAACGCAGCTTCAAATGCTGACAATGCCATTGTTCCAACTTCCATAGACATAGAGATTTCGCAGCGCAGCTTAAAATGAGTGAAGCTCACATAGGAAGTTGTTTTCTTTTGCCTATCACTGCTGGCGCCTTCGTTTACCCATGTTGCCACAGGCTTCACGGATGATGTCGGAATTTTTACACCAGCTTTATAATTAGTCTTCGTGACTAACGGAAGTATCATTCCAATACTTTCCATCTTTTCAATGATCCTATTAACAAGGATCGTCGGAATTACACTTGCGGTTTCGGTTGTCAACGTGTTTTCGTCGCCATCCCTGAGCTCTGCCGGAATCGGAGTTCCCCGCAATACAAAATTCATAAATGCTTTTCTGTATTCAAGTTCATCCTCATCCTTATCTTT
>CAYSRP010000129.1:0-3421 GCA_964433475.1 uncultured Methanomicrobiales archaeon | reverse complement strand
GGTGGGGGGTTGTTGGCCTCGGTAGTACCTAAAGAGGATATTAGGGGTAGATTATATGAGGGCTGGACGGCTCACGCGATGCCGTCGTAAATGATATGGCCGCACGCACAACACGTAACGCTCAGGCGCTCGCAGCGGCCGTCGTTATACTCATTTCTTTCAATGTCGTCCATGTTACCGCAATGCGGGCATTCAGTGGGAATGCCGTCAGTCACGTTGGCATACCCGACCGTGTTGCCGTTCGAGTCCATGAGCTTCACAGACGAAAGCCCAGGCTGCCACTTTTCCAGATACCGCTCCAAGATGTGCTTGAGTTCATACTCGGGATTCATGTCGAACGCTGCGTTTTCGATACTGATGCTGATATTCAGTTTCATGGGTTCATCCTCTCTTTTATGTATTTTTTCATGTGACGGTCAAGGGACCGAATTAACTCGCCCCACGTATAAAACCAAAGCACTCGGTGAAGTACAAAGAAAGCACCCAGAATAAGCATAATCTGTTTCATTTTCGTTGTCCTCTTTCATTAGTTCCAGTTGGCTTCACGCTGACGGCATTCTCATTTACCGATAACTCTCTCCACTGTCGTGCAGGTCGCTCCACAATGCCTGCACTTGCGGTATCGCACCACCATGCTCCTTCGGCTTGAATCAGTGTGGTACACCCTCAAATCACAGCAGCCGCAATGCTTACATTCGATTCCGTTCTTGGCCTGCTGCTTGGCCTGCAACTCAGACAGCACGATCTTCTCTTTCACAGTGCTCTCCTTTTCTGCTCCTGTAGCTCTGACAGCTTGATACGGCCTTTCTTGCGTTTGTACTCGGCCCCTTGGCCTGGGGTTTGAATCCCCTGCTCGCTGGCAGCAGCAGCACACCCAACAAGACAGTCAAACCAGTGGTTGTCAGGCTTGGCAGACTTGATCTTCCACTCCCGCACATCTCTGCCCTGTCCGTGCGTCAGCACCCATGTCTCAGAGCCGGCAACGTGCTCTGCAAACAACTCATGCATCGCCGGCTCACCATACAGCGTGAGACTACCAGCATCCCCATGCGGCGTTGCCAGCCTGTCATGCACGAACGACTTCCAATAATTCGTGTCAACGCTCAGGTGCGGAAACTCCTGGGTGCCGGCCACGCTGGGAATGTACCAGTTGTGACCGATGCGCCAGCCGGCCTTTCGCTTGTAAGTACTTATCGGCTTGTTCCCAGCCTTAATACCGATACCCTTCGACAGCATCATCACGGATCCGCCACACTTCATCTTTACAGCCGCAACTATCTTGTCCTTATAGCCCATGTCAACCAATAATCTGTCAATCTGCATCAGCCACTCGCCGCGCTTGTACTTCTTGCTCAACAGCTTGCCGACCAGAAACTCAAGCCCCTGCATGATCGCACCGTCCACGCCAGCCTCGGGGGCCATCGTCTTCATTGTCTTCTTGACATTATGAAGAGAGAAGTGCCGACGCGACTGCTCAGGATACGTGCCGTAGTCAACCACATAGCCAGAAAACCCCTCTTCCCAGGCACAAACACAGTAAAACAGCAGATTATCATGCACGTCGATATAGGCGGTCAACTTCTGTGCCGTGATCGGCACGTCGCCTCTGGGCCTGCCGTTCACTTTCTTCCACACGTCCTCGGGCGTGAGCACGGTCCCGTCGTCGCCTGGCCTCATGGGCTCGTTCTGAAACTCCGATGCAAAAGCGTGCTCGCCATAGTCCAAAAGCAGGTTGTAAGCGTGCTGGATTGCACTGATCTCGCCACGCTGCTTTGAGTAGCGGGCATCCCACGCAACATGGGCCCCAGCATCCATTTCTGCCCTGTTCGCGTCATAGAACGCCGTCGCCTCTTCACCGTTGCCGTCGTTTCTCAGAGAATCTTCCCTAAGCTTGGCATATTCACCCCAGAGATTCATGTTTTCGGGCCACTGATGCACGAGCTTCGTACGTTCGCCTCGCCATGCAGGGAATCGTCTGCGGTCAAGCAACTGGTCTGCAAGGTCGCCTTCCTGGATCACCGTGCAAGGGACAATGACGCCTGTTCTCTTGGCAGGACCAGCAAGCCCTATAATGGTCCCGTTCAGAATGGCTATCCTGGCGGCTGTCTCAACGAGCGAGCGGGCAGAGCTGTCCGTCTGCGGGTCGTCAGCAATAACCAGCGTCGGACGCACAGACTGGCCGTTAGGCTTGATATGCATAGCACCACGGAAGTTACCAGTCAGACCAGAGACGCGTATCACAGCACCAGAGCACTTGCTGTTCGGGATTGTCGGCATGATAATCTCATCACTGCCCCACTTGATGTTCGTCAGCAACCCAAGATACTTTTGGCCGTTACACCTTCGGGCCTCATTCTCTAACTTGTAAATCGGATAAATAGCCTCTGGGAAGTCTTCGAGCAATACCCTGTTGCTGCTCAATTGGTTCTTGATGTTCTCCAAGAGCTTCTTCGCTGCATCATCGGCTGCGGCCAAGAGGTACACAAAAGCGTGCCGGCCCGTCAGTATGGCCCAGATCACGGCGGTTAAACTTAACGAAGTCTTACCGCTGCCGCGCGGCATGGCTACAGCTAACGTATCATTGCGCGTGACTACAGCTTCAATCTTGGCAATAACTCTAAGATGGTCTGGCGACCAGGCCAAATTGAACAGGTGGGGAAAGTAAATTTCGCAGAATTCACGAAACGACCGTTCGCCTCTGATACGTCGGTCAAGGTCTGCCACGGGCGGGATCGAGCCAATGTCCTGGGCCACGAGCGTAAGATTTCTAATTCTTTCACGCGCCCTGACCTTATTGACTTCGTACGCTGCCTTCTTGGATTTTCTGTTCTCGGACAATTTCAGCCGCCACCCTCACATGCTCTTCAATCGGGTATCGTTCATCGGTCAGATTCAGCGGGAGAATGTACCCCTCTATTAGCTCTATTTTTCGCCTCAGGTCGCCGGCGTCTTCTCCGTCGCCATCAGAGGCACCGCCAGCGGGACCATATAGATTCATCAGCTTGTTAAGCTCTCTCTGGGCTTGCAGAGCGGTCTTTATGTCTTCACCGGCCTTTACATAGATATTATTCAGGCGTGTAATCGCAGTTCCCAACTGCTCGTCGCGGGCAAAATCAGCAGCAAGCGTCAGCTTCTTGCGGGCTTCGGCAAGCACATGCTCGGCGTTCTCTTGAGACATGCCAAGCTGCCGCGTGCAAAACCAGTACACCTTGTCAGTCGAAGCGCCGCCAACCAGCAGCATGACTACTCGACTTACATCTTCATCCTTAAAGCCCACAAGCTCGCTCTCCGTTGCTGTCGTTTCCGAACTGTTATACGTTTATAAAATATGCACTATTACCAGAATCAACGCAAGCAAAAACCCTAAAAATGTCAATTTTCCGATTGTCCGATTCGTAGATTTTTAAGGCTCTGATTTTGT
>CAYSRP010000128.1:0-3455 GCA_964433475.1 uncultured Methanomicrobiales archaeon | reverse complement strand
TATCTATATTGGAAGAGTTACTCAAACTTCCCATGGAGAATGAAATTTTTGAACTGAAAGAAGCAAAAATCGACTATGACTCCACCAAACTTGGAAACTATTTTTCAGCTCTTAGTAATGAAGCAAACCTTCTGAAAAAAGAATGTGCATGGCTTGTTTTTGGCATTGCAGACAACAGAACAATAACAGGCACTTCCTATAGACTCACAGAGAAAAAATTACAGTCTCTCAAAAAAGAAGTAGCTGATAAAACAAATAACCAGATAACATTCCAGGGAATATACCCAATATCATATAAAGAAAAGAGGATCATCATGTTCCAAATCCCGCCGGCAACCCGCGGGACACCAACATCATATGGGGGATTCTGCTATGGCAGGGAGAGTGAATCGATAGTACCACTGAGTCCGGAGAAACGGGAAAGAATTGAATTACAGTGCAAACGGGCTGACTGGAGTGCGCAAATAGTACGCACAGCTGATCTCAATGATTTGGATCCTACTGCAATTCGCGTGGCAAAAGAAAACTATCTGAAAAAACATCCAGATAAAGTAGATGAGCTGAAAGAATGGGATGATAAAGAATTCTTGAATAAAGCGAAAATCACAATAAAAGGAAAAATAACAAACTCCACTCTTCTTTTATTAGGTAAACCGGAATCTAAACACTACCTCAGCCCGGCTGATGCAAGTATTCGATGGATCCTCAAAGATTCAAATGGTGTAGAGTTAGACTACGATATTGCTTCGTGCCCGTTTCTTCTCGCTGTCGATCATATTAATGGAAAAATTCGTAATCTGAAATACCGATACATGCAAAAAGGAACGCTTTTTCCAGAAGAAGTGGACAAATATGATCAATTCACTATGAGGGAAGCATTAAACAATGCAATTGCTCATCAGGATTATACATTAGGCGGAAGGATCAATGTTGTTGAGATGCCGGATTCTTTGATTTTCAGTAATCTTGGTTCATTTCTTCCCGGATCTGTGGAAGAAGTGATCAGAACTAACGCACCCGAAGAGCGATACAGAAATCAATTCCTCGTTACGGCAATGCAGAATCTCAACATGGTCGATACGATCGGAAGCGGCATCCGAAAAATGTTCATGAATCAAAGAAAGAAGTATTTCCCTCTACCGGACTACGAATTATCGCCAAAACGCGTAATTGTCACCATAACCGGAAAAGTGCTCGATCTGGATTACGCAAGGGTTCTTGCAGAGAATGCTAATCTGAGTCTGGGAGAAATAATGCTTCTTGATCGCATACAGAAAAAACGCGATATTACAAAAGAAGAGGCCGCTCTGCTTAGAAAAAAACATTTGATCGAGGGGCGTCGTCCAAATTATTATATTTCCCGTGAAATAGCAGGGAAAACAGGACAAAAGGCGAGTTATACTAAAAATAGGGGTTTGGAAAAAGATTATTATCTGCAGTTGATACTGCGAGGAATCGGAGATTATGGGAAGCTTTCCCGAAAAGAGGCAGAGGCATTGCTTTTAAATAAATTACCTGATTGTTATACTGAGGATCAAAAGAAAAAGAAGGTAGAGCATCTCTTAGCCGAGTTAAAACAGTCTGGGAAAATTGTGTGCAAGGGGAAGGGGAAAAACTCCTATTGGCATTTCCCATAAAGGTAATTGCCTAATTTGGGTTAATTAATGGGGTGATATTGGGTTGATCAATCCTGTTATAATGAGCCAAACAACAATAATATTTGGATTATTCAAGCAAATAATGCAATTTAAGCATTAAACCTAACAAAAATAGATGATTTTCAATTGGGTCATTACTGGGTGAATACTGGGTTATCTTATTAATGGAGTTACGCGGTGTTATTCTCAAAACGGTTGGGGTTTCGATCCCGCACTGGATCGGGGAGGTCGGCCGTTTTCAGCGTCCAGCCGGCTTTAGAATACGTTTTGGCAAATCCGGTTCGCCGCCCCGGAGGCTCCTTTTGGTAATTGCCGGGTTTTTGGTTATGCCTGTATTTTCTCCACCTCGTCCTGAATTTTTCGATGAATTTATTAGAATAGGCATGCAATTTACTGTCATTATGCATCTTTCCAAGAGTGGGCAATTTCTTTTCGGAGTAAATCAATGAGTTTAGCGTCGAATATAAGCGAAAAAGCCAATCTTATCTGGGCAATTGCCGATAAACTGACCGGGACATACAAGCCGCATGAATACGGGGAGGTTATCCTTCCTCTGACGGTTATTAGAAGGTTCGACTGTATTCTCGTGGATAAAAAAGCCGAGGTGCTTGCCGCATATGAGAAGCAGAAGGATCTTCCTGACCCGGATCCGATCCTTCGCAAAGTTTCCGGGTACGCCTTTTACAATACAAGTAAATATACGATGAAGACCCTGCTGGATGATCCGGACAATATCGAGGCGAATTTCCGGAATTATCTGAACGGTTTTTCAAAAAACGTGCTGGAGATTATCGAGAAGTTCCGGTTTAACGGGCATATCTCGATGATGGCAACGAAGGGGATTTTGTATAATGTGCTGAAGGAGTTTACGACGGATAAGGCGAATCTTCATCCGGATTATATCTCGAATCTGGAGATGGGATATATTTTCGAGGAGCTGATCCGGAAGTTTTCCGAAGCCCATAACGAGGATGCCGGTCAGCATTATACGCCGCGTGAAGTGATCGAGCTGATGGTAAATATTTTGTTCACTGATGACGGCGAGGCTTTGACTGGTTCGAAGGTGACGAAGACGTTGTATGATCCGGCGTGCGGGACGGGTGGTATGCTTTCGGTGGCGTCTGAGTATCTGCAGAAGATGAATACCGATCTTCAGCTGATGTGTTTCGGGCAGGAACTGAATGATCAGACGTTTGCGATCTGTAAGGCGGATATTTTGATTAAGGGCGGGGATGCGGATCAGATCAGGTGCGGGAATACGCTTTCAGGGGATGAGTTTCCCAAGATGCAGTTTGATTACGTTCTGTCGAATCCGCCGTTTGGGCGGGAGTGGAAGAATGAGAAGACGGCGGTGGATAAGGAAGCGAAGCTTGGGTTTGCGGGCAGGTTCGGGCCGGGTCTTCCGGCGATCGGTGATTCGCAGCTGTTGTTTTTGCTGACGGCAGTTTCGAAGATGAAACCGGAGGGATCAAGGATCGCGATTATTCATAACGGGTCTCCGCTGTTTACGGGGGATGCGGGGAGCGGTCCGTCGGAGATCCGCCGGTATGTGCTGGAGCATGATCTTCTGGATGCGATTATCGCGCTGCCGAATGATATTTTCTATAATACGGGGATTGCGACCTATATCTGGGTTTTGTCGAATAAGAAGGCGGAGCACCGCAAAGGGAAGGTGCAGCTGATTAATGCGAACCAGATGTTCGAGAAGAGGAGAAAGTCGCTTGGGAGTAAGAGGAATGATATCCCAAAAACAGCGATCGATGAGATCACGAAGATGTACGGGGATTTTTCCGAGTC
>CAYSRP010000127.1:0-3540 GCA_964433475.1 uncultured Methanomicrobiales archaeon | reverse complement strand
GGGTGAATGGATGGAAGATTCTTAGAAGAGAACTTCGCGAAAAATATTCATAAAAACAAAATAAATCATGAAATCACGTGATATTGCGCTCGTCGGTATTCTACTTGCCGCTGGAGCCATAGCCCGGTATATCTCCTTATTTGTACCGGGAGCGATCGTCGCCAATCTGACGATCGCATTCTACTGTCTTGCGATCATCCTCGTCGTCCCGAAGTTTAAAGAAGCTCTCGGGATAGGCGTTGTAGCCGGAATTATCTGTGCGGTATTCTCGCATTCGATCTTTCCTCTGGGAAATCTTATCTCGGAACCGATCGGCGCCGTCGTGTGTCTTGCGGTGTATAAACTCGTAAAAGATCATACGAAATTGGCCCCGGCCATAGCCACCATGATCGCGACGCCGGCAAGCGGTTTCTCGTTCATCGCTGTGACCTGTACGGTGATGTTCTTCACCACCGAGACCACCTTTGCGACGGTTCTCGCGTTCGCCATCGCGCTGATCCCGATCGTTCTCAGTGCCATGGTCGTTAACGTTATCATCGCCCAGATCATCGCGATGCCCGCGACCTCGGTCATGCAGAAAACAAAGACCCTGATCAAAACCACCCACACTGAGGCGGCACCTAAGGATCCCGTCGTCTTAGAAAACCTTACGTTCACGTATCAGGGTGCAGACACGCCGGCTCTTGAGAATGTTTCACTCAAAATAACTCCCGGTGAATTCGTCGTCGTCAACGGGCCTTCCGGATCCGGAAAGACCACGCTCGCCCGGGCGATTTCCGGCGTACTTGCTCATGCATACGGCGGAACGATCGTTGGTAATGTTTCCCTGTATGGGAAATATGCCGACGAATACAAAGATGTCACCGACCTTTCCAGTAATGTCGGGATGGTCTTTGATGATGCCGACGCCCAGCTGATCTTCACCACCGTCGAGGAGGAGATCCTTACCGGTCTTGAGACCCGTAATCTTTCGGAAGAGGATGTCCAAAAGAAACTGGATGAGATCTATAAGGTCACCTGCACGGGTCATCTGATGGATCGTGCCCCGCATAATTTGTCGGGCGGACAAAAACAGAGAGTGGCATTGGCAGCAGCTCTGTCGAGGGAGACGCCCCTTCTCGTTCTTGACGAGGCGACCTCGGAGCTTGATAAGAAAGCCCGCAGACAGGTCTACACATTACTGAAAACGCTGACGGCACACGGTCACACCGTTGTCCTGATCGAACACATGACCGATGAGACCCTCGGGTATGCGACCAGAATGATCCGGATGGAAGCCGGGAAGATCATTTACGACGGCGAACCCAAAGCAGAAAACACTGCTCATCCGGTCCTGACGAAGAAACCGGTTACGAGCGAGGTCGTTATCGAGGCAAAGAATCTGACCCACAAGTTCCCCGAGGTACTTGCTTTGGATGATGTTTCGGTCTCCTTTTTCAAGGGAGAGATCGCGGCAATTCTCGGAGAGAACGGTTCAGGCAAGACCACGCTCGTGAAACATCTGAACGGTCTTTTGCGTCCGGATTCGGGAACCGTTCTTCTTTTTGGCGAGGATATCGCAAAGAGGACGATCCCGGAGATCGCGAAGGATGTGGGACTTGTGTTCCAGAATCCTGATACGATGTTGTTTGAGAATACCTGTGAGAAGGAGATCCGGTTTGGTCTGAAGAATCTCGGGACGCTCGATGCTTCGCCGATCGATGCTCTGGCAAAGGTGGGGCTCGGCGGAAAAGCAAAGGTGAATCCCCGTCATCTGAGCCGGGGAGAGCGGCAGAAGCTTGCTCTTGCCTGCGTTATGGCGACGGGTCAGGAGATCGTTATTATGGATGAGCCGACGACGGGGCTTGATATGCAGGAGTCGTATGAGATCATGCGGGTCCTGACGGATATGCGGAATGCCGGGAAGACGATTCTTATGGTGACGCATGATCCGGTGCTTGCGAACAGGTATGCGGACAGGATCGTTGAGATGGATGCGGGTAAGATTACTTCGATCCACGGAGGTGAGTGAAATGGAAGATATTATGCAGTATATTCCGGGGGATAAGTTTGTTCACCGGTTGTCTCCGATGACGAAGATCTTTTTCGCTGTTGGGATGATGTTTGCGGCGATTTTTACGTCGGATCCGATCCTTCTCAGTGCGATGATCGCGTTCGTTCTGGTGTTTGCGGCGATCGGGGGGCTGGTGAAGCCTTTGCTTCGTCAGGTCCCTTTGCTGGTGTTCCTGGGGATCGCTCTGGTTATCCTGACGGTTCTGACGAGTTCGTCGGGTACGGTGCTGTTTTCCCTTCTGCCGAATGGAATGTTCCCTGTTTCGACGGGGGCGATTTTGTTCGCGGTGGAGATGGCTCTCCGGTTTGCGGTGCTGATCTTTTCGTTCCAGCTTCTGGTGATCTCGACTCAGCCGCGTGATCTGGTGAATGCTCTGTATGTGCTGCGGGTCCCGGGCGATTATGCTTTGATGTTTTTGATCGCTATTCGGTTTATTCCGACTCTCCAAAGGGAGGGTGTGCGGATCAATGAGGCGCAGTTGTCGAGGGGATATTTCCCGGGAGGCGGGGTCATCGGTAAGCTGAAGCAGCTTGGCCCGGTTATGCTTCCGCTGATGCTGAATTCACTGGCTAAGGCGGATACGCTGGGGCTGACGATCGATATGCGGGGTTACCGGAAGGCGTCGGAGCACCGGAGAAAGATGGTCTACCATGCGGCGGATTTCGTGACGGTTTTGATCGTCGCAGGGATCTTTGCGGGCATCGTGTATGTTACGTTCTTCCTGTGAGAAGAATACAACCATCTCTTTTTTTTGGCGGGGAGCTTGCTCCCTCAGCGGAGCAAGTCTGAGGGAAGCGAGGACTTGCGACTGGAGGCGGGAGCCTCAATGGGCGACCAAGTCATTTTTTTAGTTTACTTGATTACGTGTTTTGGTTCATCTCTGTGTGTATATGGATTTTAGTGAACGAAAATCACAAGATACAATACAAACATCACCAAATGTGGCAAAAAATTAGATAATTTATGTAATTTCTAGTAATTCTATGATCTCACCAAGCTCAAGTATATTCTCATATGAGTCATAGTATAGTTTTGGAAGGCAACACTTTTTGAATTTTTTACCACTTCCACAGGAACAAGGATCATTTCTCCCAACTATCTTGATATTTTCACATTTTTTTCGGACAATTTTGCGCTCAATTATATTATATTGTTGGAGATAAGGTAGTTTTTGCTCCAAAAAAGCATCCAACGTTTGGAATACTTCAATTTCAGATTGTGCCTCATTATGTGGCATTATGATGCATCTTTTGTCTGCAGGGTGAGTTACTAATGATATTCCTCGGAATATTTTAAACTCTAATATTTTTTTGTATGCCATTTCCCCCCAGTAGAGATTATCAGGGATATGATTACATGCTAAACTTTGCATTGATTTACCACAAATTGAACATTCTGACCTAATAATGAGGTTCTCTGAACTACAAAAAAGATTATATGGATATAATACTTCAACTACTAATAACACAGTAAATAATATATTAGGA
>CAYSRP010000126.1:0-3565 GCA_964433475.1 uncultured Methanomicrobiales archaeon | reverse complement strand
GTATATCAAACACAATAAACAGGAAGATTTCATCAATGAACTGATGGATGGAATAAAAATCGTTCTCGACGCATTCCGTGGCAAATCTGTGTGGATCAGAACGATCGACTCCCCGACCGACGAATTCCTGAACATGGAAGGCGGCGAAGACGAGCCTCATGAACACAATCCGATGCTCGGCTTCCGGGGTATCCGCCGTGACCTTCGTCAGAAGGAACAATTTAAAATGCAGGCAGAAGCATTCCGCCGTCTCTGGGTAGCAGGCTACCACAACATCGGCATTATGTTCCCGCTTGTCCAGCACCCGCGTGAATTCGTCGCCGCAAAAGAAGCATTCAGGGAATGGGGTCTTGATGTCGACCACATGGAACTTGGTATCATGGTCGAGATCCCGGCATCAGCAATTATTATTGACGAATTCATCAAAGCAGGTATCAACTTCTGTTCCTTTGGAACAAACGACCTTGTTCAGTACACGCTTGCCGTGGACAGAAACAATGACCTTATTGGAAACATGTACGAACCGGAACACCCGGCAGTCATGCGCCTGATTGCAAACTGCATCAAACTGTGTCGTGAAGCTGGTGTTGAGTGTTCGATCTGTGGTCAGGCAGGTTCAGACCCGAGATTTGTCAAGTGGCTCGTAAACGAGGGTATTTCCAGCGTTTCGGCAAACATCGATGCCATCCAAAAAATCAGAGAGACCGTTGCAAAAACAGAAAAACAGATTCTGCTGAATGCAGCACTGAATAAAAATTAAATTAATCCAATTTTTCAGCGTGATTGTTCTATGGAAGAAAAAGGATGCAAAAGGGAGGAGGTCATAGCCTTCCTATCCGAATACAGGGCAGAGGACTTACATCACGACCATATCCTCAGTTCGATGTGCACAATACCACACGAGATTGCGGTAACCGTGCACCAGATGTTTAGTGAGACAAATCTTGGTGATCCGGGACTCTTCCCCGGCACGACAAAGATCGAAGACCTTCTTGTTCATTCACTTGGAGAACTCATGCATCACCCGGGGGCTGGTGGATATGCAACCTCAGGTGGAACAGAATCAAATCTTCAGGCTATTCGTATCGCCAAAAAACTAAAACCTGAAGCAAAAAAACCAAACATCGTTGTCCCGGCATCCGCCCACTTTTCATTCGATAAGACATGTGATATCTTGGGTCTTGAAATGCGTGTAGTACCTTACGGTAAGAACTATACCGTTGACTGTGAGAAAATGGCAGAAATGGTAGATAAAAATACCATTTCTGTTACTGCAATTGCGGGAACGACGGAATATGGTATGATTGATGATGTCGCAAAGGTTGCAAAAATAGCCCTTGAAAACAACATCTTCTGCCACGTTGACGCCGCATTCGGCGGAATGGTGATCCCATTCCTTCCAAACCCGGTACCATTTGATTTCAACATCCCGGGTGTTTCCTCAATCTCGCTCGATCCGCACAAGATGGGGATGAGCACGATCCCCTGTGGATGCCTACTTCTGCGCGACCCGGAGCAATTTGGAACCCTCAACGTCGATACTCCGTATCTGACCGTAAAAAAGGAATGCACCCTTGCCGGAACCAGACCCGGTGCAGATGTCGCGGGAGCCTACGCCGTAATCAAACTTATGGGAAGAGAAGGATTCCGTGCAGTCGTAGCCGGCTGTATGGAAAACACCCGGCGTCTGACAGAAGGGATGGAAGCATTTGGTTACAAGCGTGCCGTTGATCCGGTCATGAACGTCGCAACATTCTCTAATGGACCGGTCCCAGAAGGATGGATGGTTTCCCACACCCGTTCAGGTCATCTCAGATTTGTCTTAATGCCCCATGTGACCCGTGACGTCGTAGAAAACTTCCTCTCTGACGTCGCAAAGATTCAATAATTTTTTTACACATCTTCTTTTATCAGAGATAAACCATCCCAGACAAACACCGTCGCCTTCCCTGTTTTCAGAAATGCCCGGACCCTGGCATCGTGATCCTTTCTCACAAACCGAATGTCTTCATCGGAAAATTTCTGCAGAACGGCTTTGTGGAAAGCGATCTCCTGCTCCAGAAATGCAATCGCGTAGGTATTGGTATCGTCGGCTATTTGTCCACATTCCTCATCGGATATTGGACAGTCATACTCCCCGTGTTCGTCGAGACCCGATATCTGCCGCCAGTCGATTCTTCCCCGGGCATCGGGTTCGCGGTGAAGCATATACGGATAGACCCGGCAAATGGCAAACCGCTGATCATAGATTTTGCATCGACGCTTTTCGTCCAGAAACACGCAGTCTCCATTTTCCTGTGTTTTAAGAGCATATCCCGACACATAGAAGTTTCCGGATGGATCCGAGTAGGGAAAATCGGGTGCCGGGATCATTGATTCCGGCGAGAATGTTTTCAGACGGCGGGCATCTTCCGATAGAAGAAACACATGACCGTTGAACGCTTTTGTGCAGCATTTCCCGCAGCAGGTACAGGAAAACCCGATCTCTTTAATTATTCGCTCCATATCCTCTTTTGGATACTTTTTGAGAAGGACAAGCTCCTCCTCCAACTCCTTGAGATTCTGCATCGGTGATGCTGCCATTCAAAACTCCTTTTTCTCATAAAGCCTGACCGACACGAAGTACGAGGCGATGAACGCCGCAACCGAGACTGCCGCCGTGATCAGAATATAGAGGAGGAGATTCTCTGGTAATGAATCTCCAAAAATAATAACACATCCACCTATAAGAATACCCACTAATATCATCGGAAGAAGCATGATATAACGTGTCTTTTCCGAACTAAACTTGTAAAGAAGCGGGAGTATAAGAGAACTATATAGAATACCAACGGCAGATACGAGGAGAATAATCCAGAACGACATGACATTATCAGACATCATGTAATACGAGACCGCGGCAATGATTACCGAAATCAGGATGGCACTTCCTATTAGTATTATCATCAGTAAATACTTGGATCGCACGATATCCTTTCGGGTAACAGGAAGCGTTAATGCATACCTGTCCCACTTACCCATATCATCCATCGTTATAGATGTCGTTGGCAGAATGGCGGCAAATATTATCATAAGGAAGAAGATGGGCATGATAGATCCCATTGATATAAGGAGAACCACAAAGATGAGGAGCATCACAATCAAAGTTTTTATAGTTGACCGAAGGTTCAGCAGATCCTTCAGCATAAGCCCTGCTAACCATGAAGATGTTTTCATACTGCTTTCCCCAGTGCATAGCACATCATAACCGATTTGGTTGAAACCGAGTCTGCGATCATATCCAGATCCGGGTGATGAGAAAGCGCCGATGCCGAAATTTTTAGCTGCAGTGGCGCTGTTGCCATTCAAAACTCCTTTTTCTCATAAAGTCTGACCGACACGAAGTACGAGGCGATGAAGACCGCAACCGATACTGCCGCCGTGATCAGAATATAGATGAGAAGGTTCCCCGTGACTGATTCTCCAAAGAGCGCAAACCAGCCTACCAGAAGGATCCCGATGACGGCCATAAGAACAAACATCATATATCTGGCTTTTTCCGAACCAAATTTGTAGAGAAGCGGAA
>CAYSRP010000125.1:0-3565 GCA_964433475.1 uncultured Methanomicrobiales archaeon | reverse complement strand
AATTCGCCGGGTTGACGATCATCTTTGAGACCATGTCGATC
Organism: uncultured Methanomicrobiales archaeon; assembly: GCA_964433475.1. GTDB lineage: Archaea > Halobacteriota > Methanomicrobia > Methanomicrobiales > Methanocorpusculaceae > Methanocorpusculum. The sequence continues at coordinate 3,524 of CAYSRP010000125.1, read as the reverse complement.
ATGTTCTGACTGATCTGAGACTCTGCATCCGGATGTTTCTCCAGATAGTTCTGGCACTCCCCTTCTGCGTCGTAGAATGAGTCGAGGGGAGCAGTTTCCACTTTGAATTCGGTGTGACGAAGACGTTCTACATTTGATACCAGCAAAACTTTTTTGCCGGAAGTTTTGTCCGAGAAGTAGATCCCGGTCTGATACTGGGAACCTTTGTATTTTCCCTTCCCGTTTTCAACGGTTGGATCTATGACGCGGAAGTAGGCAAAGAGAATGGCTTCAAGACTGATCCTGGTCGGATCATATTCCACACGAACCGCCATCTGATATCCGGAGGTTCCTTTAGCTACCCGTTTATAAGTAGGGTTGATGTTACGCAAACCGTTTGCATAGCCGCTGGTTACTTTTATGACACCGGGAATGGACTGCATGTATTTTTCCATTGCCCAGAAACAGCCGCCAGCCAGATAGATCACTGCTTTTCCTTTTTCCTCTATGTATGTATCGTCATGTACCGAGAACATAGTTAAAATTTCACAAATTGTTAATTTAGCGGGTCCTATATAAATATCTTTGTAACCAGGATGATTTTTTGGGGAAAAAACATGTAAAACGTTTTTTCCAGCCGATGAAAAAAGGGACCAAAGACCCTGACTTGAACGATTTTTCTTCGTCTTCTGATCACCGGAAAAAGAACCGTGCAAAGGTATGTGTGCGACCGGATAACCGAGAGGATTTTCTCCTATTATTTTACCAAACCCTTCAGGAAGACGTAGCCTTTTTTGTTCATATCACCATAGGGAATGAACGTAAGTGATGCACTGTTTATACTGTAACTCTTACCGGTCGGTGATTCGGGGTCATCAGAGAAGAAGCGTCCCAGATGGGAGTTTCCCGTCCGGCTGCTCAGTCCGACCCATGTTTTGCCATGATAGACAAATGCGCTATAAACAAGGGCGTTCTTGTCAATGACCCTGGAGAAGGTCGGCCACCCGTGGGAACTTTTATATTTATCTGTGGAGGAGATGAGCGGTTCACCGGTGACGACATCGACATAGATCCCTTTCTCGAATTTGTCCCAGTATAGATTCTCGAACGGTGTTTCCGTCTCACGGGATTGTGTTACACGAAACTGCTGTTCGGTAAGTTTCTTTTTGAGCCGGGCCACCCCGGGATGCGGGTAATTCGCCGGGTTGACGATCATCTTTGAGACCATGTCGATCATGTTCTGACTGATGTGACACTCTGCATCCGGATGTTTCTCCAGATAGTTCTGACACTCCTCTTCTGCATCATAGAATGAAACGAGAGGGGCAGTTTCCACCTTGAAATCAGTATGGCGAAGACGTTCTACATTTGACACCAGGGTGACTTTTTTGCCGGAGACCTGGTCTGAGAAGTAGATCCCGGTCTGATACTGGGGACCTTTATATTTTCCCTTCCCGTTTTCGACGGTGGGATCTATGACACGGAAGTAGGCAAAGAGAATGGCTTCAAGGCTGATCCTGGTCGGGTCATATTCCACACGAACGGTTTGCTGGTAACCGGTAGTTCCGGTGGATACACGTTTATAGGTAGGTTTGATGTTACGCAAGCCGTTTGCATAGCCGCTGGTTACTTTTATTACACCGGGAATGGCCAGCAGGTATTTATTCATTGCCCAGAAACAACCGCCCGCCAGATAGATCACAGCTTTCCCATCTTCCTGTACGTATGCATCGTCATGTACATGGATCATGGTCGTTTCATTCATAGACTGTTAATATGGCGGGTAGCATATAAGTATCTATGTAATCAGGATGGATTTTTGGGATAATTATGAAAAATTCACCAAAAATCCTGAGTAAAACGACCCTAAGAGTCAGGCAACGGATCAGTGGGAATAAGGTGAGTTCCACTCGAAAATAGGTGTTTCAACTCCAATCTTACCACAGTTTGAACGATTTCCCTCCGTCTTCTGATCACCGGAAAAAATCGTGCGAAGATATGTGTACGACCGGATAACTGAGAAGAGTTTTTCTTATTATTTTATCAAAGTCTTCAGGAAGACGTAGCCTTTTTTGTCCATTTCCTCATAGGGAATAAACCTAAGTGATGCACTATTTATGCTGTAACGCTTACCGGTCGGTGATTCGGGGTCATCAGAGAAGAAGCGTCCCAGATTGGTGTTTCCCGTCCGGCTGCTCAGTCTAACCCATGTTTTGTCCTGGTCAGTAAATGTGGTATAAACAACGGAATTCTCGTCGATGACTTTGGAGAAGGTCGGCCACCCGTATAAACTTTTATACTTATCTGCGGAGGAGAAGAGCGGTTCACCGGTGACGACATCGACATAGATCCCTTTCTCGAATTTGTCCCAGTATGGATTCTCGAATGGTGTTTCCGTCTCAAACTTCTGTGTTACACGAAACTGCTCTTCGGTAAGATCCTTTTTGAGGCTTTTCTTTCCGGGATACGGAAAATTCGCCGGATTGACGATCATGTTTGAGACCATGTCGATCATTTCCTGACTGATCTGGCATTCTTCCTCGGGATGTTTCTCCAGATGGTTCTGATACTCCTCTTCTGCGTCGTCGAATGAGTTGAGGGGAGCAGTTTCCACTTTGAATTCGGTGTGACGAAGACGTTCTACATTTGACACCAGGGTGACTTTTTTGCCGGAGACCTGGTCTGAGAAGTAGATCCCGGTCTGATACTGGGGACCTTTATATTTTCCCTGCCCGTTTTCGACGGTGGAATCTATGACGCGGAAGTAGGCAAAGAGAATGGCTTCAAGGCTGGTTCTGGTCGGATCATATTCCACACGAACAGCCATCTGATATCCGGTGGTTCCATTGGCTAGCCGTTTAAATGTAGGTTTGATATTACGTAAGCCGTTTGCATAACCGCAGGTCACTTTTATTACACCGGGAATGGACTGCATGTATTTATTCATTGCACTGAAACAGCCGCCTGCCAGATAAATTACTGCTTTCCCATCTTCCTGTACGTATGTATCGTCATGTACCGGGATCATGGTATTTTATCACAAATGGATAATATGGAAGGGTCCAGATAAATATTTTTGTAACGAGGATATATTTTTGGAAATAACGATGAAAATAGCATTTTTCTAATGAAAATTGAAGAAGATGGAGACTCTTAACGAAACAATACGGAGAGTTGCGACCCAAAGTTGTAAAAGAGACGGGCAGCTATTCCGAAAAATCCAGGCAGATCATCTCTCCCGGGTCAGCACGCCATCGATCTTCCATTCGAGAGCCCTGAGTTTTGCAGTCAGATACATCATTTCATCGATTAGACTTTGGGAGCGTCTCAACAAATCCTCAGAGATCTCCCTCTTCTTTCTTTTCTAGAGTCGCTTTCTGATGATGAAATTGAGTTCGTCTACTTTACTAAGATTATTTCAAGTTCCGAAAAAAACAGAGAGAGTAAGTTTGTCATTAAGGATATTGACAACGTTACGTGCTCTACCCGCGAGTGTAGTATTGACAATCTGTATTATTTGATCCTGAGACGAAATAGGACCTGCC
>CAYSRP010000124.1:0-3583 GCA_964433475.1 uncultured Methanomicrobiales archaeon | reverse complement strand
GACAGTCCTCGGATTTTACATAAGATTTTTCAAAAATTTTCTCATACTGGTTTCGGTAAAAATCCTCAGTTCGACTATTTTTTGTGAGTTGATACCATATGCGGTCAAAAAATGGGATATTAGACATCGTCAATTATCACTTTTTTGTTTGCCGCTTCCCGTCTCACGATCACGAAGCTGGCAATAGATCCGATTACAATATTTGAATAGTAAAGAATCATCCGAAGGAGCACAACGAAGAGTCCTACAACGGAACTAGGGATGATGAGCGAATAAAATCCCGCATAGGCAATTTCCGCAATTCCCGAGGCTCCCGGTGTTAATGGTATCATCATAATCACTGCGATTATTAACTGGAACACAATCGATAAGAGCACATTTGGCGGATAGCCAAGCCCCATCATAATTATCGAAGCAATGGAGAATTCACATGCCCACATGGCAAACGTCAGGATAAATCCAACAATAAGTCCCCACTTTCCCTTTCCTGCAAAGAGTCTGAATGTGTCATAGAATCTGTCAACTCCGTCAAGAATCTGTCCGGTTATTTTCTCGACTTTTGCGGGTTCCATTTTCTTCATAAAAAATCCGCCAATTTTTATAGCGAGTTTCTTAATCGTTGCGGGTTTTCGCAATAAGAGAACCAGGAAAACTAAGATCCCTGTGAAAAATATCGTTCCGCACCATGCTGCAAAAATCAGACCACTGGGGATATCTCCATTACTGTACACAATCGAAAAGAGAGATATCGCAAATATTACTCCGAGAACCATGAGCACGGCTTCCAAGAGTCTCTCGATTATAACTACGGCGGTCGCATCGGCTATTGGCATTTTTGCTTTATATAATTCATGGATCCTTACGGGTTCCCCGCCGATCGATGCCGGGGTGATTGCTGCGATAAGCTGACCGGCACAGACCATATTCAAAGAATGCCGGTATGGGATTTTGTAGTCTAAGGCACGGCACATCACAACTATTCTGGCTGCCCAGATGCACATTGCGAGCATGTGTAACATAAGAGCAAGAAGCAGATACCAGAGGTTCAGATGCTGAAAAGCAGTTATTGTTTCCTGATCGAATGTCAGGATCACAACTGCCAGAAGGACCGCGATTGATAACCCGATAGATATCCAGAGATATTTTTTCTGCTTTGTATCCATGTTGTTCAATTAACCTTGATTGCTGAGAATTTATATTTAGAGGTTTTCCGCTATCTTTTCCGTTACTTTTGCCTCTCTCCTTACGATAAGCATGCTGGCAATGAATCCGACAATGAGATTGAAGTAATACATGATAAGACGCCACAACAGTACAAACACGCCGAGTAATGAGGTTGGGATAATCAGAGCGTAGAATCCTGCAATGGATACTTCCGCAACGCCGGCTCCTCCCGGTGTCAGAGGAATCATCAATATGACCGTAATCAATATCATGAAGATGAAGGAAAGGAGGAAGTTTGGCGGGAGGCCTAACCCTATCATAAGGACCGAGGCAATTATGAACTCATTAATCCAGTAAAGTGCGCTGAAAATCAATCCGTAAAACACACCTGATTTTGACTTTCCGGTGAAATGTTCTAGTGTTGCGTAAAAACTTTTCAGATGTCCGTCTATTCTTCTTTGGTATTCCTGAATAATATCCGGAGATTTTTTCTTGTTAAGTACGGCGAGGATTTTTTTCACAACGGCGCCTGTCCATTTGGGATTTTTGGCAACGATTACGAATAGGAGAAGAAGACCGGCAAAAACTGCTGCCGCAATGTATGCGATTACCATGTATGCTTCCGGAAAGTTGAGGTTGTCAAATATAATTCCAAGCAGGAATACACTAATGATCGTTCCTGTAACCAGAACGATCGCGTCAAATACTCTTTCCATAATTACGACTGCAGTAGCTTCTCCCCCCGGGACGTTCGCTTTCGTAAGTTCATAGACCCTGACTGGTTCGCCTCCAATCTGTGACGGGGTTACCGAGGCAATAAATAAATTGGAACAGACGAGATTGAACGAATGGGATAAAGGCACATTATATCCAAGTGATCTGCACATGAGCTTGATTCTGAGTGCCCAGAATAAAAGCGAGAAAACGTGCATAACAAAAGCGAGGAGAATTATCCACAGATTACATTCCTGCAGTTCGACGAGTGTACCGGTATCGAAGGTAAACATGAGCATCACAAATAGAACAACTGCACTGATGCCCAGAGAAAGGAGCAGCCATTTCTTTTGTGATTTTTCCATACTTACCCTCCGATAGATGTCTAGTTATTGAACCACTTCTAATATATGTCTTGTAGTTAAATGAAGAGATGAAGACCCGAATCTTTGAGAATAACCAATATAATTATGAGTGAATACAAAAAATGCATGACCCAAAGGCGATATTTATTCAGAGTGACAGGATAATATGTATACAACTATGCGTATTCTGGTACTAGATCCTCGTTTTGGTGCTGCCGGGGATATGATTCTTGGGGCACTACTTAGCATTGGAGCGGATAAAGATCTTGTTTTTCGTTCACTTGCATCGATTTCAACACCGGAAGTTTCCAACGTGAGACGTGCCGGGATCTCTGCAACATATATTAGAACCAATACCAAAAAAACCACCCGGACGTTTGAAGATATACTGAGTATTCTCGTTGCGGCAGATGCACCGGAAAAAGCGAAGGAACTTGCCAAGACGGTCTTTTCCAAAATACGGGATGCCGAGATGAAAGTTCACCAGACAGAACATGTTCATTTTCATGAAGTCGGTGCTGATGATGCGATCTCGGATATTCTCGGGTCCTGCGTAGCTTTGCTTTCACTGAATATTGAAGCGGTCCATATTCTCCCGGTGGCTACCGGCAGGGGGACGGTGACCTGTTCACACGGGATAATGCCGATCCCTGCTCCGGCCACCTCTGAGATTCTCAAAGCATCGGATCTTCGTGTTTCGCTTGATTCATTTGAGGGAGAACTCTGTACACCTACCGGAGCTGCTTTGCTTGCTGCGTTTGATGAAGTTTTCGGCACGGAAAATCAATCTGGCAAACTTCTCTCAATAGGATATGGAGCCGGGACACGCGATCCGGCAGATCACCCTAATGTTCTTTCAGCATACATCATAGATGCAGAAGACAATGAATCAGTTGATGTATTGGAAACAAATGTTGACGACATCTCAGGCGAACTCATTTCCTCTGTTCTTTCGACCATAATGCATGAAGGTGCCCGTGATGCGTCGGTAAGCCCGATAATTATGAAAAAGGGTCGCCCGGGGTATCTCGTGCGGATCATCTCACTGCCTGCAGATTCTGTCCGACTTGCAAAAATTCTCGCCCGCGAAACCGGCAGTCTTGGTGTCAGGTGTACACCAATGGTTCACCGGTTCATTGCTGACAGGTATATGTCCACTGAGAATATTGTTATCAACGGTGTTGTATATCCTATCAATGTGAAGCACGCATTAATGGATGAGGACGTCTACTCCCGTAAAGCAGAATTTGAAGATCTGCAGATAATTGCGGAATCAGCGGGGGTTCCGATAAAGGATGTGAAGCGCCTTGTTGAGGAGAATGCATGGAAGACGCCGTAAA
>CAYSRP010000123.1:0-3675 GCA_964433475.1 uncultured Methanomicrobiales archaeon | reverse complement strand
CTGCAGGAAGAACATTCATGACCGCGTTCTGTCCGCCTGTTGCAAGACCTCGCGATACAGTTCCAAGGTCCTTTTGAAACTGTCTTGTCTATCCCCGTCATGATCATTGGTAACGGACTTGCGGTACGGCTCCGAAATCAGCTCATGCATCTTCCTGGCGAAATCATATTCATCATCTGCAGGTATGAAATTCTCTGTGGCTTCCGAAGGTATGTCCGCATCCCTGAAGAATACCACAGGCGTGCCGCATGCTTGTGCTTCCAGTGCCGTGAGCCCCAGCCCTTCGTGCATTGCTGAATTCGCGAAGACTGACATGGTATTGTAGAATTCCAACAGCTCCTCATTACTGAGTCTGGAGATGAAATCCACTCTGTCCGAGATTGACAATTCATCGGCAAGTCTCACCAGATCATCCTTGAGGTGGCCTCTCCCGCATATGACGTACCTGTAATCCTCCGTTCCCGGCATCTCTGTGAACAGCTTGAATGCTCGGAGACCCCCTGCCAGATTCTTCCTTCCTATGAGAGCTCCGACGAAGCCTATGACTTTCTTCCTGGGCATGTTCATATCAACGAAATACGGGTCGGCACCGTGCATTATCACGCGTATCCTCTCCTTCTCCACTCCCATCTTCTCGATGAGCTCTTCCTTGGTCCGCTCGGAGACAGCTATTATGACATCAGAGTATCTCACGGCCACCTTGGCAGCGAACTTCCAGACTATCTTCAGGGTTGGCGACCTGCCCTCATTCCCCCGGAACACATGATGGAATGTTACGATCTTCTTGCCCTTCATGAACGGCATGTAGAGGCAACAGAGCTCGTCAGTGGCGTGATATAGGTCCGCATTCGACCAGAGCACATCAAAGAACGGTTTCACGAATCCGTAGATCAGTGATTTCAGATACCCCTCGTCGATGTCCAGTTTGAATTTTATCCGATCATACGACATATTCGAAGATCGGAGCGCGGCTTCCAAGGAATCCGAATATACTCCGACCCCTGTGACTTTACCTTCCGATTCAGGATACTTGCGCAACAACGTTATTCTCGCCAAATCCACGACCTCTTCAGCCAAACGGATTCGTCCGTATGCCTCAGAACGCATATACGTTGTCTGGGTAATATTCATTACGGATATCTCAAAGCGCAGTATTTCTGTGTTCTATGCTTTGTTGACCCGATCCGCTGAGGCTGAGGATGGTCCTTATGATGAGAATCCGCCCCCTCAAACTGCAGGGCGTTCAGAAGGCTTACCGCCGATTGACGCTATAGACTGCCCAGATTCAGAAAGGCAGAACACTTCGGACAGAAAGACGGTGATATAAATGATTAATACACAAACCTACTTATCCAAGACATATTCTGAAGGGGTTAAAATGGTCCGCGTAAGCATTGTGGTGCCGGCATACAATGAATCCGATAACGTCCAAAGAATATTGAGATACCTTGAAGAGCAGGCCTTCGGAGATACGGAAGTGATCTTCGTAATCGATGAGAGGTCCACCGACAGTACACTGGATGATGTTAAAAGAATAGCGGAGCAGGATAAGAAGGTCAAAGTCGTTCTTCAGAAAGGTCCGGGAGGTTTGGGGGGGGCAAGGAACATAGGTCTCGAGTCCTCGGCCGGGAAGTACGTGTGGTTCTTGGACGCAGATGACCGCCCGTACCCGGATTTCCTGCGAACCATGCACTCCTTGGCCGAAGAGCACGATACGGACATAGTGCAATGCAATTTCATAAGGTCCCATGACCCGGAGACGGAGGAGCCGAATATCGGTTGCTCCCCCCTTGTAACAAACGGGAGGGTGGCTTTGGTGGAAAGAGTGTACGAAAGAGTACCCGTCACGACGTGGTCCATGCTGATAAAACGTGACTTCATCTTGAAGAACGGTCTGAAATTCATAGAGGGCAGTTACGCCGAGGATGTGGATTTCATATACAGGGCTTTCGAGAGATGCGAGAAATACTGCTACTGCAAAAGACCTATGTATCTCTACCTTCAGAATGAGAACTCGATATGCTTCTCCAAACAGAATGAACGCGGACGGGGGGAAATATCCGTCTACGACGGGCTGTACAAGCACTTCAAGAACGGGGATCCAGAATTCTACAAAATATTCAGAAGAAAATCCGCTCTGATGAGAGTGCGCTCAGCATCCCACATGGACCTTGATCATTTCGTTGCGTACATAAAGAGCCCGGAGTGCAGGAACATGATGAGAACGGAACTAAGCGACCCGCTCACACCGGAATATGTCTGGCTCAGAATTTCTCCAAGGTCATATTATTTAGTGATGAAACTTTTCCTCAAATTCATCTACTACGGCGAGAAGAGGATATTCGGCAAGGAGTTCTGGAAATGAAAGGTTTGATAACAGGAGGGGCAGGGTTCATAGGCAGCCATCTGGCTGACCTACTGCTCAGCAAAGGATGGGAGGTCATATCCGTGGACCTTTCAGATGATGTGAGGAATATCTCTCATCTCCTCGACACGAAAAGATTCGAGTACTTGCGCATGGATGTTAACGATATACCGCGATTATGCGAGGTTGCAAAGGGGTGCGATGCGATATTCCACCTGGCCGCGAATTCAGACATAAGAGCCAGCAGCAGGGATCCGGATATAGATCTCAGGAACACCTTCATGACCACCAGGTCCGTATTGGAGTGCATGAGGATGGACGGGCCGAAGAGGCTGTTCTTCTCCTCCTCCTCTGCCGTATACGGGGACCGCGGGACCGAATTGTTGAATGAGAAGCTGGGAGAGCTTGAGCCTGTATCGTACTACGGTGCATATAAACTGGCCTCGGAAGCCGTCATCTCATCATATACGCATATGAACTCATTCTCTTCAGTCATATTCAGATTCCCCAATGTGGCCGGCCCGAGACTCACGCACGGAGTCATATTCGATTTCATAGAGAAATTGAGAAGAGATCCGAAGAGGTTGGAGATCCTGGGTGACGGGAATCAGGACAAGCAGTACGTCCATGTTCATGACCTTGTGCGCGGGATCGTGAAGTTCACGGACGGCGCGGAGAAAGGTGTTCAAACGTACAATATATCCGCTGGCTCATCCACAACGGTGCGCAAGATAGCGGACATAGTATGCAAGGAAATGAACGTGAATCCCGAATACGTTTACACCGGTGGGAAGGCGGGATGGAAGGGCGATGTTCCGTGCTTCAGATTTGATACTGAAAAGGCAAAAAAAGAGGGCTGGATCTATGAACACGATTCAGAGAACGCAGTGCGCGAGACAGTAAGGTCCGTTCTGGGTTAAGGCAATGGATGCAGACTCCATAATAAGGAAAATCGAAGAATATGAGTACATATCGTTTGACGTATTCGATACTTTACTTCTGAGACCGTATGTCAGACCGACGGATCTCTTCCGACATATGGAGAGGAAAGAGAATACCCCGGGATTCGCTGATGCCCGGATTCACGCCGAGAGAAGAGCCAGAACAAAGGAACGTCCGGAAGTCACCCTCGGTGATATCTATGATGCGATCGAACCAAAGTTCGCAGAACTGATGAGCAAAGAGCTTGAGTATGAAGCTCAGGTATTACAGCCCAACCCGGAGATGAAGAGGGTCTTCGATCTTACTCTCAAGAAAAAGAGAAAGGTCGTCCTCCTGTCCGATATGTATCTCCCGTCCGCGTTCATAAC
>CAYSRP010000122.1:0-3714 GCA_964433475.1 uncultured Methanomicrobiales archaeon | reverse complement strand
GGTATGTCGAGGAGATCAAGCAGTACAACAACATCCAGAGTATGCAGTATCTCCCGAAAGACGACGATATCCGGCTGATCATCCGGAACTGTCCGGTCTGTATAGACGGAGAACCCACGGAAAAAGAGGAGATATCCGGTCACCGGAACCTTGAGCGGGTCGAGACGAACGTCGTTCGCGGGGGGATGGGTCTCGTTATCGCCGAAGGCATCGGTCTGAAAGCACCGAAGATCCAGAAGAACGTGGCGAAGATGCATCTCGACGGCTGGGAGTGGCTCGAACAACTCATCAGCGGAAACACCCCAGCCCAGGAGGAAGAAGAGGAACCCGGTGTTCACCCAAAAGACAAGTATATGCGGGATATGCTTGCAGGCCGTCCGGCTTTTTCCTATCCAATGCGAAAGGGAGGGTTCAGATTTCGCCTCGGACGATGCAGAAACACCGGTCTTGCCACCTGCGGATTCAACCCGGCGACGCTCCACATCCTCGGGGATTATCTCGCCGTCGGCACACAGATGAAGGTCGAACGGCCGGGAAAAGCCTGCGGGGTCGTTCCCTGCACGACCATCGAAGGTCCCACCGTCCGCCTGACGACCGGTGAAGTCCGCCGTATCGACACGCTCGATGAGGCCAACAAATACTATGATATGGTCGAATACATCCTCGACATCGGGGAGATCCTCATCTCGTTTGGAGAGTTCCTGGAAAATAATCATGTTCTCATGCCGCCGAGTTACTGCGAAGAGTGGTGGCTCCAGGAAGGAGGTCCCCGTCATCCAAAAAGCGAAGCGGAGGCTCTTTCCTTCGTTGTCGACGGTGCCTATCTCCACCCGGACTATACCTGGTTCTGGGATGACTGCACCGAAGGGCAGCTTCTTTTCCTTTCAAAAAGAGTTTCGGAAACAGGGTCCATGAAGAATGGGGTGCTCTTCATTCCCGAAGACAAGGAGGTCAAAGCGGTTTTAGAGGAACTCCTTGTTCCCCACACCGTTGAAAATAAAAATTACGTTCTCCAAACCCCGCTTTCGTTTATTATGGGTCTTGGACTGACGTATTCTCTTGAAAGGAGCAAGACCTGGGAGAATCTTCCGCCGTTTACCAACGGACTTGATATGGCCATGCATCTTTCGGGTCTTAAAATGCGGTCGAAGGCCGGGACCCGTGTCGGCGGACGTATGGGCAGACCCGGGAAATCCGCCCCGAGAAAAATGAAACCTCCGGTCCACGTGCTTTTCCCGATCGGCGAATCAGGAGGAATGAAACGTTCAATCGACAATGCCGCTAAGCTTTGCAACTCGGATTCCGGCGATGATTCGATCGGCACATCGGTGATCAACGGGCAGGTCGAAGGACTTATCCACGTGCAGACAGGAGAGCGGCGCTGCCCGAAATGCGGTGCTGTGACCTTCAAAAGCCGGTGTTCGGACTGCGGTGCCCATACGGAAGCAGTCTACCGCTGCCCGCGGTGTAATCATCAGGGGGAGGAGGGGCAGGAGGTCTGTCCGGCGTGCGGGGCGAATCTTGTCTGTTCGAAAGACAGTATCATGAGTTTATCACAGGAGTATGCCGCGGCTCTCCAGAATGTGGGCATGTCTCCCTCTTCCATTCCTGAATTAAAGGGAGTCCGCGGTCTTATTTCGCGTGAACGGGTGGTCGAGCCGCTGGAGAAGGGTCTGCTTCGTGCGAAATATAATGTTTTTGTGTTCCGTGACGGGACGATCCGGTATGATATGATCGATCTGCCGCTGACGCATTTCCGCCCGGCAGAGGCTGCGGTTTCGGTGGAAAAACTCCGGTCAATCGGATATACGAAGGATATGCACGGTGAGGAACTGACCAGTCCCGATCAGCTTATCGAGCTTCATCCGCAGGATATCATGGTCTCGGTCGACTGCGGGGAGTATCTGGTGAATGTTGCAAAATATATCGATGAGCTGCTTGTGAAGGTCTATAAGCAGGAGGCTTTCTATCATGTGGAGACCCCGGAGGATCTGGTGGGTCATCTGGTGATGGGTCTCGCTCCCCATACGAGTGCGGGGGTCCTCGCCCGGATCGTGGGGCTCACGAAGGCGAAGGCGGGATATGCCCATCCGTATTATCACGCGGCTAAGCGGCGGAACTGTGACGGGGATGAGGATTGTGTGATGCTTTTGATGGATGGTCTTTTGAATTTTTCGCGGTCATTTCTGCCAAGTACCAGGGGCGGTACGATGGATGCCCCGCTGGTTTTGACGACGACGCTGAATCCAAAGGAGGTGGATAAGGAGACGCTGAATGTGGATGTGATGACGAGGTATCCGCTTTCCGTTTATGAAGCATGTCTGAGGTTTGCTCCGCCGAAAGATCTTGTGAAGGATATCGATAATGTGGAGAAGCGTGTGGAGACCCCGGGGCAGTTTGAGAGATTTTATTTCACGCATGATACGACAGATATTTCCGAGGGTCCGCTGGATACGATGTATACGAATCCGATTTTAAAGGGGACGACGGATAAGATCAAGGCTGAGCTGGCTCTGGCGGACCGGATCCGGGCGGTGGATACGAACGATCTTGCAGAACGGATCATTAATAGTCATTTGATGCCGGATATGATCGGTAATCTGCGGTCTTTTTCGAAGCAGTCGTTTCGCTGCCCGCGGTGTAAGACGAGTTACCGGCGTATCCCGATTTCGGGGAAGTGTCTGAAGTGCGGGGGACCGGTGAAGGCGACGATGCATAAGGGGAATGTGACGAAGTATCTGGAGATCTCGAAGTATATGGCGGAGCATTATTCGCTTTCGGCGTATACGAATCAGAGGATCCAGGTGACGGAGATGAATATCAATTCGACGTTTGGGGAAGAGGAGAAGACGCAGATGGATCTGTCGGATTTCTTCTGATGGAGATCCTCGTCGCTCAAATATGAAAATGTGATTTGGAATAATTCCCTTTCTCAACCTGCCTCTCTCCTCTCGCTAACATCTCACTACAACTATGCCCACTTCTAAATCCCGCATCTGCTGATCAACGACAGTGACGACGTGTTCCGGGTGATGGTGATCAAGAAGCTGACCACCGGCGATTCGAAAGATGCAAAGCCGCGACTGCTCTGAACGATTCTTTGGTTCAGAGCGACGCTCTCTTCTCCCTGTTTTTCGCATCGAAGAGGGCGGCGAGTCCGGCGCATATCACGAGGATCGGGCCGATAACATACCCTGCCCAGAATACGAGCCCGAGAATCCCGAGGATCAGCAGTTTCAGCCACCGATATTTTTCCGGCTTTTTTTGGGGCCGGAGATAATATCTCAATACCAGGCATCCGAGAATGAGGGGGATCAGAATAAAAACCGCCGTTACGCCGAACGATGCCTCGAACCCGGTTTTTCCAAGAGCCATCAGGGCCTGGATAAGCATGAAGAGCGAACCGGCGATGTACAGCAGACCGCCGGCGGATCCGGCGAGCGTCTCTGTGGTGATTTTGACCTGCTCTTTTTTTGCTCTGAAGAGATACACGAACCCGAACATGACGATGAGGAGCGGGAATCCGATCACAAATGCCGGGCTGTTTCCTTCCCAGACACGGATACTCGCGATCGAGAGCGGGATCATGACCCATTCGGGAACGGAAAACTCTTCGCGGTAGCCGAGGGCAAGACCGTAGCTGCCGGCCCCGGTTCCGTTGTTGACCATCGCGATGAAGTACGTGCCCGGCGCCTCGGCGATGTATTCGTATTC
>CAYSRP010000121.1:0-3752 GCA_964433475.1 uncultured Methanomicrobiales archaeon | reverse complement strand
AACCTTCGGTTTGCTTAGCTGAAATCGCCGGTTGCACCGTCGATCCGCCTCCGCTAAGGCCGCTTGGCACTCAGGAAAAAAAAGAAATGGGGAATATAAGAAAAACCGGCACGCCGGTTTTAAAACACATGAACGGCCGAAGCCTTAAAGGTGAGATATATATCTTCACCTTCCTTAAGATTCATGGAATCGAATCCCTGACGGGTCAGGACCGAAACAAACGGTATCCCGGTATCGATGGTCACCCTGATGACCATGCCGTTATTCACAATATCAGTGATCGTTCCCTTGAACGAATTTCTTGCACTTGATTGCACCGGCTCCCTTGAGAGGAGGATATCTTCCGGGCGGACCGTCGCATATACCTCTCCGTTCCCTTTACAGGTACTCGAGATGATAGTCAGCCCATTGACATCAATCGCGGATGCTCCTTCCTGCGAAGTACACGTTCCCCGGAAGATATTTTCGACGCTGGTGAAGTTTGCAATAAACGAACAATTGGGTTTCCGGAAGACTTCATCAGGAACGCCGCACTGGACAATATCCCCTTCATTCATCACCGCCACACGGTCGGCGAGAGCAAATACCTCCTCAAAATTATGGGTGACATGCACGATCGTGATATTATAGAGGGCATGCAGGCGCCGAAGCTCCTTCCTGAGCATCTCCCGTGTCTGGCCGTCAAGGGCGCTGAGCGGTTCATCAAGGAGAAGGAGAACCGGATCCATTACCATTGCCCGAGCGATAGCGGCCCTCTGCTGCTCTCCACCGCTGAGCGTATCAGGATACCGGTGGAGGAGCTGATCGATGGAAAGGAGCTTTGCAGCATCGGTCACCCGTTTTTTTATCTCGTCTTTTGGCATCTTCTTTAAAACCAGGCCAAACCCGATGTTCTCTTCAACCGTAAGGTGAGGAAAGAGCATGTAGTCCTGATATACCACGCAGATATTCCGCTCCTTTGGCGGGAGATGGGTGATATCTTTCCCATTGAGAATGATGGTGCCGGAATCAGGGGGATATATCCCTGCGATCGTTTCAAGGAGGATGGTCTTTCCCGCACCAGTCGGTCCGATAATAACCAGATACTCCCCCTGTTCGATGTCAAGCGTTACATTCTTGAGGAAAAACTCCCCCATATCTTTTGATAGGTTCTGAATCTGCAACATAGTTTTCTCCTTTTAAAAGCGTGAAGACCCGCCAAACTTCTCGAAGATGTAGAGTGCCGTAATCGAGATGATGATCAAAATCGTTGCTGCTGAGATTGCCATATTCAGGTTTCCGCATGACATGTTCAGGAACAGAGCGATCGGCAGTGTCTCGGTTTTCCACTGTATTGCTCCGGCAAGCAGGAGTGCCGCCCCGAATTCACCAATGCCTTTTGCCAATGTAATGACTGAACCTGCGAACAATCCGTTTGCCGACATCGGGAGAGTTACCCGCCAAAGTGCCTGCGGATCGCTGCATCCCAGGGTTTTTGCCACGTATTCATACCGCGGGTTGATCGATTCAAAGGTTGACCTCATGATCCGCAGCATGAACGGCATATTGACAAACCACTGGGCTACGATGATCCCAAGCGGCGTGAAGACAAATTCAAGCCCCATTTCAGCAAGACCCATACCAAACCCGGTCGTCCCAAAGAAGAGCAGGAGTCCGAGACCGGCGACGAGCGGGGGAAGTGCGAGAGGCATGTCAAGTAATGCGTTGACTATATTTTTCCCTCTGAAAGAGTATCGGGCAAGGGCATAGGCAGCCGGAACGCCGGTGATGATACAGAGGATTGTTGAGATCAATGCCGTCGACAAACTCAGCATGATCGCGAAATGGATCTCACTGCTGGTAATGGACGTGATCAGGCCTTCGAGTGTTGGTCTTGTCACGATAAGCGCGAGCAGGGTGACGATGAAAGCGGCAATAAGGCCGCTTATCCCGATCGTTGCGTATTTCAGCCACGAGGTTTGGAGATTCTTTATAATTGTGGTCATTTGCGTTTTCTCAATTCTTTTGGCGTGTTGTTCCATTCGGTGATATCGTCTATGTGCTGGTCGTCGACCCACCCGCTCTTTATGTCTTCCCGGGAATCAAACTGCTTTACATACGGTTTGATGTCAAGCAGCGGGGTCCCGTCAAGAATATCGACACCGGAAACTTCGAGGATGTTTTTGCTTACTCCGCAGAGCCTGACGATCGAGAGGCCGATCGGGTTGGGGCGGTTGAAGTGGCGGATGGCAAAGATCCCCCGGTCTTTTTCACCGTCAAGGAACGGTTTCTCGAGGAGATTTTTACCTGTCGCCCGGTCAAAGTAATACAGCAGATACAGGTAGGTGAACGATTCGATATCGCACAGACCAGGTTCATACTCCGGGAAGATTTCGACATATCCTTTGCACGAGTTGAAGATACCCTGTATCGGTGTATTTTCTTGTTCAGTGTGTTTGGAATGGATGATCCCTATCGGCTGGAACCGAATGTCCTGACCCTGCCACCGTTCAGCATGTTTTTTTGAAATATTCATAAATACTCCATTTTTCCATAAAAATATCCGGCAGATACCGATGCTTTTTGTAAATTAAAATGAAAAAAATGTATGATGTATTTTTTTATCTCAGGCATCCCCGTACTTTGCTGAGGGGTATGATTCGAATCCGTGTTTTGCAAAGATGGCCTTTCCTTCAGCTGATGCCACGAAATTCAGGAACTTCTCGGCGTCCTCTTTATTGGTAGAGAACTTGAGGGTTCCGATCGGGACGATGTCAACTTTTCCCTGCTCCTTTGGTATGTCGATTTTGTCCATTGCCTCGGGGTTGTAAAGATCCTCATAGACAAGTGCCGCGTCGGCCTGTTTCATGGCGACATACACCAGCAGCTCGTTTACGGTCGCAGATTTGACGACTACATTTGCACTGACTGCCTCCCAGAGTCCGTCCTTTTCGAGCATCTTCTTTGTTCCCTGCCCGATGGCCGGTCCGGTTGGTTCACCGATTGCCACACGGACACCCGGCTTTGCAAGGTCTTCGAGTGAGGTGATATTTGCCGGGTTGCCTTTCGGGACAATGATGGTTATTACGTGGTAGATGACCTTCTCGCTCTTGTCGATAAAACCCTTGTCCATAGCTGACTGGATATAGGCAAGTGCTCCCGGCATGTAGGCGTCTCCGGTCTGGTAAAGTTCGATCTGGCTGAGCATCTGGGCTGAGCCGCCGTATGTATACTCGATCGTTATGCCTTCACGTTCTTTGAACAGCTCTGCAATCTCTTCCATCGGCTCTTTCATCCCTGCGCCGCAATAAACGAGCAGGGTTTTATTTTCTGCTGAGTCGGTTGATGTGCACCCGGCAGTGAGGATGACTCCTGCAAGCAGGAGAACTAGACAAAAAATCCCAATGATCTTTTTCATATGTAGTACTGCGGCGGCATCGAATTATATGTCTTTGTATTTATTCACATATGAGTAAAACTATTTATGTTAACCTGATGAATGTAAAATACCGGAGCCCGCAGTTTGGCAGGAAAGACTAGGGGTGAGGATTTTGATCGATGTGCAGATGTCAATGCCTTGCTTTTTCAGCGGCGGCGACGGAGGGAGCGGTGAAGCGGGAGCAGGAACAAGGCAGTATCCAGACGAAAACGGATGCACGGACGCTGGCATATATTATGGCGGCCCTGTATTCGGGTCTGCTGAATTATAAGATGACGGAAATGTCCGAGGAGGAGATCATGAAGATCTGGGGGGGTGCGGCTGATTGTTTCGA
>CAYSRP010000120.1:0-3767 GCA_964433475.1 uncultured Methanomicrobiales archaeon | reverse complement strand
CCTCATTTCCGGTTGTGTTGTCTGATTTTTTTGTGGATCATAGGCTACATCTGAGGAGATGACCCTGGGACGGACTTGCACCTTGGGAATCTCAAATGCTTTGAGGATTGGCTCGTAAATCCGTGAATCATAGATCTTAGAGTGCGCAACCGTGCAGGCAAGGGGAGGCCGTTCCGATCGACCAGAGCACTCAGCTTATCCCCCTTTACCGATTTATAACCATCATAGTCTGTTGGTCCCCTTCCTTCGCCGGGATATCCTTGGTATCAGCCGCACAATGAAGGAGATCGATTTTCTTGATCTCATACCTGGATTGGAGGGGTCGAGGAAGATTGCCCGGTACATTCTTTTCTTTTTAGAATTTTTGGATTTTCACGAAAGCTACCCCCACTCGGAAATACTCCGTTGTCCATCGGATTTAGGTGCATAATATGCCTGATTTTTACTATTTGGCTTGTCGGGAACTGTCAGAAATACTTTTTTTGCAGAAACAAGTTCTCTTAAGCAATTTTTGGCCCATGTCCGTGTTTTTCTAAACAAGATACTGATCTCCGTAGCGGTGAATGGATGGACTTCGCATACCCTGACAATCAACTCCTCCCGTTTCTCTGGTGTGATTCTCTGTCCAAGATTTTGAATCTCATATTGCAGATTGTCTGGAAGTGATGATAGGATATATTCTCTCTCTAATTTTATCTGGGTACCTTGCGCTCTTAACTGGGTAAGTAAGTCTGATTTAGGCTTAATTTCAGTCCCTATCTGGGTATCTTGTGGTTTTATCTGAGTACTTAAGCCCGATTCCGATTCCTTCCCCAGGCAGGTTCTGGACAGTGTGTAGTAGGTTCCAGACCCGTGCGAATGTTGTTCTAAAATACCTAACCCTCGAAGTCTCGTGAGAAGATTACTTGCCTTTGGCGTGTCATATCCTGTTAATTTTCTGCACTCCGCGTTTGAAACATGCCCTTTATTTCTTGCAAAAACTAAAATGCGAGCTTCTTCTCCGGAGAGGCCAAATCGGTTGAACTGGTTTAACCAGACAAGTGCTGTCTCATCCATCAACTGGTGAAGTGATAACGTCGCAATAAAGGTGTTGTCCGCCTTAGATGACGCAAAGTGAGGAGGGGGAAGTTGGGCTTCCTGCATCCTTTTCTGGACTTTTGCGATACCGGAACCCTTATTTTCCGCATACTCAGTCTCATGTAGAACACTTGCAATTGTCTGATTCCGAATCTGTGAGCCCGGTGTACCGATGCAGTCTATTGGTTTCAATGAATATCCGGGATTATGGAACTCGATTCTATTAGTAAATCGAATCACCAGAGTAGGTCCGGATACCTGATAGTCACGGTGCATAACCGCATTCACAAGGACTTCACGAATTGCATCGTATGGAATTACAGGTTTTTCCTCCCGCGTTAAGCTGCCTTTTGGGAATGAAAACTCCCGCTCCATATCATCCATGATTGCGGCTTCTGCTTTTGGAAGAAGGGTCAACAATGCTTCTCTCAATTCAATAGAGTAGTATGTATCATCCACTTCGCCTCCCCAATCTCTTCCCTTAACGCGGACATAATCAAAACGCATCATCGAAAAATAACGCCGTAGTACACTTTCTGTCCCAAAAAGAAGCAACCCTGCGATAGTTGGTCTTGAGATCCCGTCCACCATTTCGGTACAATGAAGGGCATCAAGCAACTCTTCATCGCTATAATGCAGTTCCGATGCATTAGGATCTTTCTTTGCCCGCAATTTTCGATATTCTTTTAACGCATGTGGATTGATGTCTGCCAATGATGTTTGAGGGAGCACAGTCTCATCATATGGGCGAATATTCCGCAGTTGAAATAACTGGGCTAAATCATCTGGAGTACATACCTGGTCGGTTGGGCCAACCCGAATGTACGTTCCCTTGTCAAGCCCTTGTTTTCTCACGAATATTGGCTTTACTCGTGCTTCTGCTTCAGGTATATATACACAAATTACAGTTTTCCCCTCTAAAACCCCGCTTTGGATTCTTGGGCGGATAATTTCATTAAACTTAGACGAACATTGGGTTGCCAGATTACTCTGAAGCCTATCTGGATCATCAACACCCACGACGGCATATTTTGGGTTGGCGGTTTTATCTTCACTGATGCCAAGGAGGAGATACCCGCCATCAAGCCCGATCGTATTTGCATAGGCGCAAACCGTCTGCATCACGGAGTTTCCAATCTCATTGCCGAGTTTTACCTCTAACCGGGTGTGCTCATCTCTTTGCAGAAGTTGTTCCCATAGTTCGCGAATATTCATATTGTATTCCCTGAAATTCGATTCCTGATCGGAATTCGTTAGCATACATTACGTCAGTGAATCCATATTACCTTTCCATAGATATTCAAAGTGTTGTGCCTTTTGAGAGAAAACTATGTTGTTATAGTTGACTCAACAATTTTAGAGTATACCCTGAATTCAGGAATACCTTCACCTTTTATACCCAATGGGTTCTCTTCGTGCTCGTTGCCCCCTAATTCTCTAAGATCATCGGATAGAGTCACTTGAGTTTCCTCCTTGCATCGCTCGTGGTAAACTGGCAATCCACGCCTTTCCGAGCTTGATTTCGGTTCCGGTTCCGGGCATCTGTTTCTGCCCTGAGTGCTTCGATCGTCGGGATCCGTCTCTTCAGGCATTGGCGTGTGATGAATTTCCAGCCGACTCACCAGGTCTCTTGCTTTTTCAGGGGGGGAGATCTTGTAGAATGCTCCCGGGATATGGGTATTGAGGTTATCACAGACCAGGATCACATTCTCTGCATTGGGATAGTCCATTTCGAGGAGGTGCTGTACCTGGCGAGCCCAATCTCTTTTCTTCCGTGTTTCTGAGACGGTTACCCGGTGTCACTGTCCCAGTGGTTCGGTGAACATGAACCCGCCGACAACGCCGTTCCTTCGGAATTCGTAGCCCTGTCTCTCGGGATAACCCGGCTGAGCCGGGATCGGTTCCCGTACCTCGGCATGCAACTGGATCGGCTGTTCGTCCATGCAGATCACGGGGCGCACCGGATCATGCGGTCGCTGATAGATCTCCAGCACATTCTCCATCACGGCGACAAAGTTCCCGTTTTCGCCGGGGGGATACCCACTGCTTTTTGGTATGTGGCTGGAGCGCGTTTTTTTTAGCGTCCTCTCCGCAGTCTTGATCGAGATGCTGTCGACTATCTCCAATTCCACGAGGCGATCGGCGAGTAACTGCAATTTCCAGCGGGATCGACCGTCCGACGGCGTACTGCAGGTAATCTGGATGAGTCGGGCTTCGCCGGCGCCGTCAAGTTTCCGGGGGGTCGGGGATTCATCGCGGAGTTTCCGGTGGGCCGAAAAACCCGATCCTGAGGTTGCCGATATTGTCCGGTGTCACCCCCTCTCCGTGTTCAACGTCCGCAAAGTGTTTGTCACGCAGGGGCTTGATGCAACGCCCCGGAGCAGGAAGTAGGCATGTCGGATCGTGGAGGCGGATGAGGCCTTCGAGAAACGAACGCCGGTCGTCGGTAAGGGTAACGGTGTATTTGCTCTTCCTCATGAGGATTGCATTTGGGAGAATAGAATACGAATCATGCTATAATAATGGGGAACAAAACGAGCACTAGATCCGAAGCGCCCAGGATTCGGAGCGGCGTAAAAAGAGTTTATTCCTGCCGGCGCTCTGCCTTCTTCGCCGCCAGGCGCTCGATGAGGGAGAGGTCGACGGCGCCGCCGGTCGCGAGTTTCCCCTGCCAGACAGCACGGTCGACG
>CAYSRP010000119.1:0-3825 GCA_964433475.1 uncultured Methanomicrobiales archaeon | reverse complement strand
ACCCCGGTCAAAAGCTCCGCAGGCTTCTAGGATATCCTCTACCCTACCGGGACTTATGTTATGCACATAAGTGCTCTACTAAATAGCCCCTATTACGATATAAAGCCACCGTTTCTCTCGGGGAGAGAGACGGGCGCCCATCTCCTGGAGACGGACCTGACGCTTCATCAATGGGATGTTATGAACACTATTCGGCGGGTCCGCCTAGTGATCCAACCATTCCATTCATAAGGCAGAAGGCTCAATGATTTTCTATGACCGAAGAAGAGATAAAAATCAACCACCCGAAACTCATCTGCATCGCGATCGGTTTAGCGATGGGGATCGCCGTATTGGTATTATCCATCATGCAGAAGATCGACTCCGCATCTGCAGTAACGATGCTTGCCCTTGGTGTGTCCCTTTACGGTGTGGCTCTTTTAATGCCGAGTAAATAAGATCATGAAACCGCAGCTGTCAATATTCATCGGGACGCTATGTGCCGTCTGCATCGTATATTATGCCCTCCCTCTTCTGGTTCTTCAGCAGGAAGGCATTCCCTGGTTCCTCCTGCTCGTGGTAAACCCTCTTATCTGCATGATCTCAGGCATACTATTCGGGATATTCTCCGGCATGAAACAAACGGCGATCCTTTATCCGTTCTTAGTCGGGGCCGCATTTTTCCCCTCCATCTTTTTATTTTACAATGACTCTGCCCTTATCTATCTCCCGGTCTATCTCTGCGCCTGCGGCATGGGAGTTGCGATCGGCTGGATAATCCATCTGAAAAAATAGAAATACCAACTATTACTTTATTCTTTTTTCGGGAACCGTTTCGCTGTGAACTTCTGCCAGATCTTATAGATGAAAACACCTGCAATAATAACTCCGGCCACCGCGAGAATTGCATAAAGCGGGTTCACGAACCATAGATCAATGATCGCTTTAGCACCAAACGCCATCGTAAGCGTCGCAAGAATTGCGCCGACAAACACGATCGGCAGAATGATTCTCGGGTGGATAGAAAGAAGTCGTCCGATGATCGACGTGTCGATCGCACTTGAACCCATAAACGGAACATACATGAAAATAAGAAGACCCATGATCGATAAGCCTTTGATCCAGGGATGCGTCTGTAACAATTTATTGGTTTTCTCCGTAAAAAATCTGAGCAGATTTCCGATGACCGGTATTCTGAGGAGCAGATCGAAATTGTAGGAGATCAGGACCGTAAGAGTCATATCGATCAAAACGATCCCGATCAGGACGATCCACCAGGGAAACCCGAATCCGATCATTGCCGGAACCACACTCTCTTTTCCTGCACCCGGTGCCATATAGAGAGCAAAAAGGGAGACCCCCAGAATAAACTGATCTGTCGGAAGATAAATACTAAGCCAGATTATGAACAGGGCCAGAAGACCGAACATGCCAAACGTCATGATCAGCCTGGTTCTTAAAGGGGGTTTATAGTAAGGAGGGACTTCCTCGTTCATGAATTCTCCTTATACTCGTATTTTTTGGTGAACCTGCTCCAGAAATAAGCGATCACCAGAACAACTGCGATGATCACGATCGCGGCAAGAATGCCGAAGACCGGCTGGATCTGCCAAAGCTGGATGACCGACGTTGCCCCAAGAGCCACCGTTAACGTTGAAAGGATACTCCCGATAATAACGATCCCAAGCGTATATCCCGGCTTAAACCCGAAAAGCCGCCCAAGCACAGAGCAGGTCATAGAACCCGAACCCTGAAGCGGGATATACATAAACAGAAGAAGCCCCGCGCTCGAGAGCTGTTCTATCCATGGTTTGGATTTTCGTATCTTATCTGCTGTCCGCATGATCCAGCGGACCCATCTGCCGACCAGGGGAACTTTGAGAAGCAGATCAAAGTTGTAAGATATGAACATCGCAGTGATAAGATCCATACCAACGATTCCGACAAAGATCACCCACAGCGGGTAGCCGAATCCGAGTGCGAGCGGGATGATGGTCTCTTTACCAAACGGGGGAACAAGATACGCCCCCATAAGCCCGATAAGTGTGAGGTATTCCATGCTTGGCGGAAGAGTGAATACCCCGGTCACAGGCGGATAGACAAACCATAATGCACCGATTATGATCAGATAAATCAGTATCGGTAAGAGAAGGAGGAACATTCGTTTCAGGATGATATATGCCCATTCCTGTTTTGTTCGTCTTCCCTCATTCATGAGTAAGTGTTTGGTTGGGTATAATATAGAGTTGATGGGATTAACGCTGTCTGGTTATCTTATACTGTCCAAATCTTTTTTAGTGTTCCAACTGTATTTACATACATGCACTACTCCATCTCAACGCACTGCCTGCACACTATCCCGCTTGATGCAGCACTTGAGGCGCTCGCCCCTCACACAGAGCATGTGGAGATAATGGATGACGGACCGCATTATCTGACAGATGCGTCTCTTCTCCTTTCATATTCATATAAATACAGTATCCATGCACCTGCACGCGGGGTCAACCTTGCCTCCGTCCTGGAACCTATGCGTCGTGCGGCAGTAGCAGTCATCCGCGATACATTTTCCATAGCAGCAGAAGTCAATGCACCGGTGGTGATCCACCCGGGATATTGTGCATGGGAGTATGATCAGGAGTTTGCAGGTAAAAATCTCCGCACCTCTCTTGCGCAGATCCGCTCGGATGCAGCAGAATACGGAGTTACCTATTTTATCGAAAACATGGGGAACTGGGGCTATTTTTATCTGAAGGATACTTCCGATATCGAACTGCTGAACGGAGCACTGATATGTCTGGATGTCGGGCATGCAAACGAGTGCGGGACACTGGCAGAGTTTCTCAATGTTCCATTCTCTCACGTTCATCTGCATGACAATAACGGAAAACACGACAGTCATTCTGCAATTGGAGAAGGGAATATTGACTTTGATCTCGTTATGCAAAAAGTCCGTGAGAATAATATTCCCCATCCGGTTATTGAAGTTGGAACATTCGAGGGGGCTCTTTCGAGTCTCGCAGCACTAAAGAACCTGGAGTCCGTATGAAAAAACTCACATGGGAAGGAAAACTTGCCTGTCTTCTGATCTCCACCTCCATCATTTTGTATGCGATAAAATTCCTGTTCTTCGGGGACAACGGAGAAAGTAACACCCTGTCGTATATCTTCAACAGTCTTGGTTTTCTCCCGATCAACATCCTGATCGTAACACTGATAATCAATCGTCTCCTGACCATGCGGGCCAAACGCGAACAGCAGGAAAAAAACCGGATGGTCATAGGGCTTTTCTTTTCGGAAATGGGGACCTCACTGCTCAGAAGGCTGGTTTCCTGTGACCCGTCTGCCGGGACGCTTCGCGAGACGATGCTCGTTAAAAATACCTGGACGAAGGAGGATTATGAAACTGCTAAAAAACATGCATCATCTGTCTGTACAAAAACGGTCCCCACTCTTGACGATCTTACTGAGATCGATGAACTCTTTATCAGAAATCATAATTTTCTTCTCCGTCTTATTGAAAACCCGGTACTCCTTGAGCATAACACGGTATCGAAACTTCTTCAGGATCTATTCCATCTGGGTGAGGAACTGGCAGGGCGCAATGACCTTTATTCCCTGCCTGAGTCGGATATTGCCCATCTGACAGGGGATGTGAACAGGATCTACTGCCAGCTTACGATCCTTTGGCTTGACCATATGGAATACTTAAGCAGAAATTACCCATATCTCCTCTCACTATCGATCCGAAAAAATCCCTTCATGATGGAAGACAAAATAGTGGTAACAGAATAAAAAAGGATGATTATCTCTTAAAAAATCCGTGGTGTGCCGGTTTACTTGATTCTT
>CAYSRP010000118.1:0-3842 GCA_964433475.1 uncultured Methanomicrobiales archaeon | reverse complement strand
CAGTTCCTTTTTGACGTGTCCCAGATCCCGGCATCAAGGATACAATATCTCCTTCTTCCGGGTCTCGATAAGATGGGTGATTTTAAGAAGAATCCTGATGCCGTCAGGAAGGCGAAGGAAGCCGGGGAAAATTTCAGGAAATATCTGGAGGATCTATGACAAAAATCGTGGCGATCAACGGAAGTCCGAGGAAGGGCGGGAATACGGAAACGGTTCTCGATGCATTCATCAAAGGAGCGAGGGAAGCCGGAGGCGAGGTGACGAAGATCCGTCTGGCGGAGATCGAGCATAAAAACTGCAGGGGATGTAATGCCTGTCATAAAACCGGGGTCTGTGTAATTAAAGATGAGCTGACGCCGGTGTTTGAGGATATCCTTTCGGCTGATGTTCTGGTTCTTGCGTCGCCGATCTATTCGATGAGTGTTACTGCCGAGATGAAGTCGTTTATCGACAGAGGGCAGTTTTTGTGGGCACAGAAATTTGTGATGCATACGCTTTCATTCGATGCAAAACATCTGGCAAAGCATACGGGGGTGTTTCTCGCCACATCGGGTCAGGATCTCCCGTATAGTTTCGATGCGGCATTTCCGGTGGTGACGGCATTTTTCAATGACGCGGGGTTTACGTATTCGAAGAATGTTCTGTTCCCGGGTATGGATAAGCACGGAGGGGTAAAGGGCTGGCCGGAGAGTGTGGTCGAGGCAGAAAAGGCGGGAAGAGAACTCGTCGAAGGAATAAAGTAATCCTTCACTTTTTTATTATTCCCGAATATTCTCTTACGATTTTTTTCTTCCAGTCTTCCCGCGGGTCATTCTCGAGTAATGCTTCTGCCGTGTGCATATCTGCCCGTGCGGAGATCGCCTCGTGGGCAAGTGCCCGCTTCACCACGCGTTTCTGCGGCATCGGGGTAAACGTCAGATCGCAGGTCAGATCCCATAAGATGAGTCCTTCCGGCGATGCGGGATGGACCCTTTCCTTTGGTTCGGCAAGCAGTTCATTGATAATGTCGGGTTCTGCAAGGTTCATGCCTACGGACTGCAAAACCCCCGCCATCCCCCTCACCATATTCCAGAGAAAACTCAATCCCGTTACTTCAAAAACAGGACACCCGTCGTTTCCCTCGAAAACCCGGGCTTTCGTCACGGTCCTGACGGGATCGCGTCCCGCCTCCATTCGGGAAAATCCGCAGAAGTTATGTTTCCCGACGAGGCAGACTGCCGCCTCATGCATTTTTGTGATATCTTCTACCGGGTAAGGGTAATAATACCTGTATGTTCTGTCGGTAGGAGCATATCTGGCGAAAAATTCATCGGGGACTTTTACAGCCCCGTGACACCAGATATCGCTTGGCAGATGAGCGTTCAGTGCCTTGACGGCGAGGTCCGGTTTATCGGTGTTGATGGTGAAAAGCTGTCTTCTCGCACTCACTCCACTGTCGGTCCTGCCCGCAGTTCTGAAATGCGCCTCTTTTGTATTGGAAAAAAGCCCGAGTTTTATTCCCCCCTCAACAAAAACCCCCTCGACCGTTCTTTTATCGGGCTGATACTGCGAACCCGCAAAATTCTGTCCCCGGTATCCCGCAAGGATCGCAAGTTTCATGGAAGCCGCCGGGCTTTTAGCCGCGGAGTATGCCGTCTGACTCTTCGCATGACATTATGCAGCGATTGGGACGTATAGGTTCTGATGGGAGTCTTTTTACAGCTGCTTGTGATTTTCCCGTTTTTGATCGCTTCAAGAACAGACTCAACGGTTTTTTCCTTTGCATCGATGATATTTATTCCGTATCCCACGAACTTGCAGGTGTGTGCATCGGAACCAGCAGTTACGGGTTTGTTGTATAGTTTTGCCATGCGGGCGGCTTTTTTATTTGCCGTTCCGATATAATATCTGCTGTTATATACTTCTATGGCATCAGAATGCTGGAGTGCTTCCAGTGACTGAAGACCGACCGCGTGCCGCCACATGTGGAATGGGTGGGGAATGATCGTGAGACAGCCTTTTGCCTTTGCTTTGCGGATCGTCTCGCAGGCATCTTCGCCCATGGGAAACGTCTCCGTTGTTCCAAGAACGAGGATATGACCCTGTTTTGTTGAGACTTCGATCCCGGGAATGATCAGGATGCCCGGGTTTTTGATTTTCAGGGCTCTCTTTGCGCCTTCGGTCGAATCATGATCGGTGATCGCGATCCCGTCAAGTCCGCATTCTTTCGCTTTCGCTATGATCTGTTCGACGGGGCACTTTCCGTCAGGTGATGCATTTGAATGGATATGGAGATCACACTTAATCAGAACCATCTTAAGGTAATTACTATGTAAGTTCAAAAACATAAGGATAACATACATGCATGTTCTCTTTCCGACGGGACGCCAGAGTGCACCATCTCTTCGTTCTGCTTTATCTAAAGTAACGGAGTTTACTTACGATATTTTAGAAACGGGAGAGATTGCGTCGTTTTTAACACCTGTGTCCCTGGAAGAACTGATCCATGCACACCCCGGTGATCTTGTCGTCGTTTCCGGGATGTGTACGGCGTCTTTTCAGAAAATAGAAGAGAATACCGGGGTTCCCATTCGGCGGGGGACGCGCCATGCAGCAGATATGGGGATGTGTGTTCCTCTGATTTCTGCAGGCCGTCTGTCTGCAGATACGCCGGCTGATGATATGCTTGCGCAGGAAAAAGCGGGCGCGGCGCGAAAAAACCTTATCGATATGGAGTCAGAAGCCTCCGCCTCCTTTATGATCCGTGAGGTAAAAATAGGCGGCTCGTCCAGGATCAAGGTCATTCATGAGATTATGGATGCTCACCGGCATCCTGCCCTTCGTGATGCAGTGCTCCATGCGAAGAGGAACGGGGCAGATATCGTTGACCTCGGTTTCGGGTTCGATGCGACCCGGGAGGACATCGTCCGCTGTTTTTCCGAGGTGGCCGATCTTGATCTTCCTCTTTCGATCGATACTCTCGATCCTGAACTGATTTCTGCGGCATTGTTCCGTGCTGATCTTGTTTTTTCCCTCACGAAGGATACGATCCCTCTTCTAGCAGAAAAAATAAAAAAAGCGGGAGCCGCGTGCGTTCTTATCCCGCGTGACGGGATCTCACTTGAGGATACCATAACGCTGGCGAAGGAGGCGGGTCTTACGAAAATTATCGCAGACCCTCTTTTGCTGCCGCCGCTTTCCGGTATGACCAGATCAATCGCGGGTTATCTTGCGGATTTTGGATGCCCGAAGATTCTTGGATGCGTGAACGTTGTTGAAATGATGGATGCCGACAGTCCGGGGATCTGTGCCATGCTTGCGGGAATTTCTGCGGAGGTCGGTGCCGCATGTCTTTTGGTTTCCGAACATTCGGATAAAACCCGCGGTGCGACTGCAGAGATGCGGCGTGCCGTTGAACTGATGGCGTTGTCGAAAGGCCGCCCTTATCCGAAAGATGCCGGCGTCGATGTTTTGATCCTGAAGGAAAAACGTCTTCGCCGGGAACCTCCGCTTGTTTATGACGGGATCCGTGATGCTCCTAAAGCGTCCGGTTCGCTTACCTACGACCCGAAAGGAAATTTCCGTATCGGTATTGAGGATGGGCAGATCATTGCCGTCAGGAATGGGAAGGCGATCCGGGGAACTTCCTGGTATGATGTCTTCTCTGTGATCATGGAAGAGGACGGGGTGTCTCTTCTGGATCATGCGGCATATCTTGGAAAAGAGTTGTATAAAGCGGAGCTTGCCATCCGATTCGGCAGAAGTTTTGAGCAGGACGGGATGTTTTAAGTGCGGTATTATCTAAGAAAAGATGCTTTGATCGTCCGCGGCGATTTTCGTGCGGCAAGTAACGGGGTGGACGG
>CAYSRP010000117.1:0-3983 GCA_964433475.1 uncultured Methanomicrobiales archaeon | reverse complement strand
GTAAGAATCTCCTGTCATCTCAAATCATCTGTTCAACCCGCTTTTTTATTGGAACTCCTTCTCAAAAAACAAAACACATAAATCGGTGTCGTTTAATACAATGTAATTTAAATCTTTTCTTATTCAGGTGAAACCCTGAGGTGTGATAAATTTTATGGAAAAAATAAAACTACTTAGCATCATCAGTGTTATAGTGGTTCTCATTGCCTTCGCAATTCCGCTGGCTTATACGGGGGTTGCAACAATTCCCGATGATCAGTCCGGATTTATTTCTTGGTATGAAAATCACCCGGCTGCAACACTCGGTGAATCTTCCACCGGTGTTTACGCCGATGATGTAGTAAATGATCCGGGCAAAGTTGACAAAATGCGACTCGCCTATGCATTAGGCTTTGTTACTCTTCTTGCCCCGTTGCTCGCTCTTCTTTTAGCTTTCCTTACAAAGGATGTTCTTCTGTCTTTGTTCCTTGGTGTTCTTAATGGTGCCTGGACCCTGTGTCTTGTTACCGGACCTATTTTTGGTGCAGCCTCAGGTGCATTCCTGAATTCGACAGACTATTTCGTCGCAACGATGGCGGATCGCTGGGATGCCGGCATCATCATGCAGGTATTGGTCATCGGGGCGCTTATCGCGCTTATCACCCGTATGGGTGGTATGCGTGGTCTTGCAGCGCTGATCACTAAGATCGCCAAAGGTCCCCGCAGTGCGCAGGTAGCCATCTGGTTGTCAGGGTGGATCATTTTCTTCGATGATTATGCAAATGCCCTCATCATTGGTCCAATCATGCGTACGGTCTGCGACAAGTTCCGGATCTCGCGTGAGAAACTTGCATACCTTGTTGACTCGACAGCAGCTCCTGTCGCTGGAATCGTTCTCGTGTCAACGTGGATAGGGACCGAGATCGTGAATATCAACACAGGTCTTGGCATTGCAGGCATTACTGACATGTCCGCATTTGGTATTTTCATCGACACGATCCCATACAGGTTCTACAATATCCTTGCCCTCTTCTTTGTGCTGGCAACCGGTCTCCTCCTCCGTGAATATGGTCCGATGGCAAAAGCTGAAATGCGCGCCCGCACGACCGGACAAACCATCAACCCGGGTTCCGAAGTTGCTACAGAAGAAGATTACAACAAGGACCCTGAACAAGCCGAACTCAAGGATGACCATGGCATATTGACAACTTCCAGAAAAGTTCACCCTCCAAACATCTGGAATGCAATCATCCCGATTGCAGTTCTGATCATTTCGGCACTTGTTCTTTTCTACACCAACGGTGTATCCTACATTATGGCAGGTGAGGGTATTGGTATCCTCCCGGATGGTCAGACCATCACCGCGGAATTGTTTTCTCAGATGAACTTCTTCGAAGGCCTCACCTATGCATACAGTTCAGCTGATGCAAGTATTGTCCTGTTCCAGGCAGGTCTTCTTGCCTGTATCGTTGCTATCATCATGGGTTTTGTCCAAAAAATTTTCACCGTGAAAGAAGGTATAGAAACCTGGGCACATGGTATGAAATCCATGGTCTTCGTATGTATCGTCCTGATTCTTGCATGGTCGATCGGTTCCGTTATTGGTGATCTGGGGACGTCCTATTTCATTGCCGGTGTCTTTTCTGATTCGATCCCGCTCTGGATCGTTCCGGCATTGATCTTTATCATTGCAGCACTGATCTCCTTTGCAACAGGAACTGCATATGGTACGATGGCGATTCTTTTACCCTTGTGTATCCCTCTTGCAGCTGTTATCGGCGGTGGGGTTGTCAGCGGTTCTGCAATGGATCCATTCTTCATTGTCCTCTGTTCATCTGCAGTTCTTACCGGAGCCATCTTTGGTGACCACTGTTCTCCGATCTCGGATACGACGATCTTGTCCTCGATGGGTTCGGGATGCGGTTTGATGGATCACGTTCAAACACAGATCGGCTATGCAATGACGATCGCCGTAATCTCCATAGTGGCTTATCTCCTGATCGGTATTGGTCTTCCAATCTGGATCGTCCTTCCAATCGGCGCTGTGCTGTGTGTCGCGGCCCTTCTGATTCTCGGCAAAAAAATGCCGACCTGGGATCCGAAAACGGAAAAACTTCTCGAGTAAACTCGGGAACACCATCTCATTTTTTTTACTTCGCAGATTTCAAGTATTCATACTGCCAACGTGTTTAAGCGTGTATTCCATCATCACCAATCCAAACCATCAAAAAATGCTGCTGCTGATTGCCGCATTTGCTGTGTTTATGGACGGACTTGATGGATCGATCGTGAACGTTGTTCTTCCGGTGATGGCCGCCGAGTTCGATATCGATATTTCGGGAAGCTCGTGGGTAGTAATCGCTTATCTTCTTTTCATGGCAGGATTCATTCTTGCATTCGGGAAAGTTGCCGACAATGGAAAAATTCGCGGAGTATTTTCTATTGGTTTTGGGAT
This sequence comes from uncultured Methanomicrobiales archaeon, assembly GCA_964433475.1. GTDB lineage: Archaea > Halobacteriota > Methanomicrobia > Methanomicrobiales > Methanocorpusculaceae > Methanocorpusculum. The sequence goes on along the minus strand of CAYSRP010000117.1, from coordinate 1,549 downwards.
TTTCGCCCTTGGTTCTCTGATTTGCGCTCTGTCCCCGTCGCTTGAATGCATCGTCGCCGCACGTGCTCTGCAGGGGTTGGGTGCTTCAATGATCGCAGCGGCGGCACCTCTGCTCGTAACGCGGTTTCTGCCAAAGGAAAGAAGAGGATTCGGTATGGGCGTAATTGCGACGACCGGCGGCATCGCACTAACCTTTGGTCCCCCGCTTGGGGGATTTATTTCGGCATACCTTTCATGGCACTGGATTTTTTTAATTAACGTACCAATTGGAATCGCTGCCATCATTCTTGCAAAACTGGCTATACCTTCGCCGAACGGCAAGCCGGTGAACGATCATTTCGATATACTTGGCACGGTTCTGATGTTTGCATCGATTGCATCGATGATTATTTTCTTCGAACGAGGCCCTGCCCTTGGGTGGACGAATTTCACGATTCTCATCTGCGGAGCGGTCTTTGCAGTTTCCTTTGCAGGGTTCTGTATCCATTCGTTGAGAAGTCCGGCTCCTCTTTTGAATATTCGGATATTTCGGCACTGGAAATTTTCTTCAGTCACCATATCATATCTTCTGACATGTGCCGTTTTCTCCGGTGTGATGTATATGGTCCCGTATTATATGCAGACGGCAGTGGGTTTATCGACGGTTACGTCAGGAATGCTTCTGATGATCGCATCGATTTTGACGGCGCTTGTTGGAATTCCGATCGGTGCGTGGAGCGACAGGATCGGATGCCGCATACCCTGTATTCTGGCCGCTTTGTTCAGAATATCATTCTGCCTGATCTTCCTGCTGATAATTCCGGAGTGGGGAGTGGCAGCAATTATTCCCGGTCTGATCTGCATGGGCCTATCGTTCGGCATCTCAGGAGGTCCGGCTACCACCCGTATTGTCCAGTTCTCTCCCAAAGGTGAAGATGGAATGGGGACGTCGGTTATGATCACCTCGGATTTTCTTGGAGGAGTTATAGGGGTTGCGGCGTATGCGGTGGTTTTTTCCCTGGCGGTTCCGGGATCGGTGGGTGTTTCCGTGAGTGACCTTTCATCCGCGGCATTGACGAGCGGATTCCATGCTACAGCCGCTTTCGGTTTGATCCTTGGAATAATAACACTTATTCTCTCGAGTGTGGTGCCGAATCTGATCGTGAAAAAAAGTGAGGCGGCAAACCTGTAAAAAAAGTTGGAGGATTTTATCCTCTCAGAATATCTTTTGCGATCCAGTCGCCGATATCCGAGGTATGCAGTGAGCCGCCCATGTCTTTTGTGACCGCCTTTGCAAGGATCGAATGTTCGATCGAGCTGACAACGGCCGATGCCGCCGCGTGCTCGCCGAGCGAATCCAGCAGAAGTGAGCCGGACCAGATCGTCGCAAGCGGATTTGCTACATTTTTACCTTTATATTTCGGTGCGGATCCGTGGATCGGCTCGAACATCGAGGTACCTTTCGGATTGATGTTTCCTCCGGGAGCAAGACCCAGACCTCCCTGGATCATAGCCCCGAGATCGGTGATGATGTCCCCAAACATGTTCGGGGTAACGACGACATCGAACC
>CAYSRP010000116.1:0-4020 GCA_964433475.1 uncultured Methanomicrobiales archaeon | reverse complement strand
CGGTTCGCTCCTTCTCGGGTGGGACACACTGATCAGCTATCTTGCACAGCATGTCATAACCTGCCTCGTCCCGGCATTTTTCATCGCCGGCGCGATAGCGACCTTCGTGAAAAAAGATGCCATTCTGAAGTATTTCAGCCCTGAAACGAAAAAGACCGTATCCTATGGGATCGCGTCCGTATCGGGCACGGTGCTTGCCGTCTGCAGCTGCACGATCCTGCCGATGTTTGCCGGCATCCTGAAAAAAGGAAGCGGGCTTGGACCGGCAATAACGTTCCTCGTCGCAGGACCGGCGATCAACATTCTGGCGATCGTCTATACGGCGCAGGTACTCGGTCTGGATATAGGCATCGCCCGGGCAGTAGTCGCGATCGGTATATCGATCCTGATCGGTCTGATCATGATGAAACTGTTTCCCGCCCACGACGCCGAGACGACGAAAACCTTCGGCGCCGCACGAAAAGCCGTCATGGCTCAGGAAGCGACCCGGCCCAAATGGGTGGTCCCGCTCTTCTTCGTCATGCTCGTTGCGATCCTTCTGGTCGGAACATCAGCCCTTGACGGGTTCATCCGTCTCGGCATCGTGTATGCCCTTTCGATCGGGATCGCCCTTCTGCTGATATACTACTTCACCAGAGACGAGGTCACCGACTGGGGAATGGAGATATGGGATCTGACCAAGAAGATCTTCCCGATCCTGATCATCGGTACGTTCGCGCTCGGTGTTCTGTCATTCTTCCTGCCGGCCGAGTTCTTCAGACCATACTTCGGCGAGACCTCGCTTGCATCCACGTTCTTAGCGTCCGTGGTGGGAATGATCCTGTACATCCCGACCCTTTTGGAAGTGCCGGTGATTGGAACAACGCTTGGATACCTTACCGGAGCCATGGCAAAAGGCCCTGCTCTTTCCCTGCTTCTCACGGGACCGACAATCAGTCTGCCGAGCCTGCTGGTTATCTACCGGCTGATCGGGGCGAAGAAAACATTCGTATATACCGGCCTTGTGGTCGGTTTTGCGACGATCGCGGGATTCCTGTTTGGGATATTCTTCCCGTAGGCTTCCTGATCACAAACATCTAATACAAAAAAAGTTGAATATCCATTGGAACTATCATGACGAAAATCGAAGTACTTGGAACCGGCTGTGCGAAATGCAAACGGCTTTTCGCCAACACTGAACAGGCAATTAAAGAACTGAATATCGCGGTCGATCTGGTCAAGATCGAGACGCTCAACCAGATCGCCGAACGCGGCGTGATGATGACGCCGGCATTAATCATCAATGACGAGATCGTGGCCGAGGGCCGTGTCCCGGATGTAAAAGAGATCAAAGCATTATTATCGGAGTGAAAAAATCATGACTGAACAACCAACCTGCTCATGCGGGCAGAATGAAACAAAACGACTTATCTTTCCGTGTGCCGGTCAGTCAAACGCCGGACAGATCACAAACCTCGCAGCGCTTCAGCTTACGGAAGAGGGCTACGGAAAGATAGGCTGCACAGCGCTTCTTGCAACAGGTAATGACGGACTGGTAAAATCTGCAAGAAATGCAGAAGAAGTCGTCATCCTTGACGGCTGTCCTATGTCCTGCGCAGCAAAGATCGCAGAATGTCAGGGAGTGAAAGCTGAACAACATATTGTCGTAACCGAGCTTGGGATCACCAAAGGTCCGTCGAGATCGTATACGGAGGAGGACGTGGAAAAAATCGTTGCCGCCTGCTGGAAGGGCGACGGGCGAACGGATGAGCCGAAGAAAAAAGATTCAGATAATAAAAAATCCACGTGCGGCTGCGGATGCGGCGGATCCTGCGAGTGAGCGGACGTGCAGTTTGCGGAGATCGAGAAAGTCGTAAATAGTGTTCTGCAGGTAAAACGCTGATGATCCCAAAAATCAGGCGGCTGGAGATCGAATGGAAGCATTTCGCGGTTGGAGACGCGACCTGCGAGCGGTGCGGACAGACGGGAGAGGCACTTCGTGCCGCCGTTGGCGAACTTCGGGAGGAGTTTGCATCTTCCGGCGTGAAGATCAATCTGACCGAGACCCTGCTTGACAAGACCCGGATCGCGGAGTCGAACGAGGTCAGGATGAACGGTGTTCTGCTGGAAATCCTGCTCTCTGCCTCGGTGGTCGCGACGGACTGCCCCTCCTGCGGGGAGCTTGCAGGAGAAAGCACCTGCTGCCGTGCGATCGGGATCGGAGACGAGCTTTTCGAGGGTCTGACGGTCGAATTGATCAAAACGGCGGCATACCGGGCACTTGGGGTAGAGTCCCGCTAATCGGGGGCCTTCGGCCTTTTTCTTTTTTTATCTGAATGTGCCTATTGAGAAGCTAACTCCATTTTCTTTTTGTTGTACCCTCAGGTATATCATGAGCAAAATACAATGATACAGAGCAATGTTGAATCTTCGTGTTCTCTGGTATAAAGGAGTATACAGAACAGCACGTTTTATTGCCAGCCCGGCAGTTAAACGCTATTTGCATTACACGTGTGATATAGTTACCCCGAAAAATAAACCATATATGGTGTTTTCCAATCATACAACCCTCTGGGATCACCTGATGATAGGGATAGCGATCAATGGACATATGTATTATGTGGCAGGGGAGCATCTTTTCAGAAAGAAAAAGCTCCGGCTCATCGCACGGGTATTCCTTGATCCGATTATTCGAAAGAAGGGAGCACCGGCCGGGGATGTTATACGCGATATTAAAACGAGACTTAGTGCGGGACATAATGTCTGGATGTCACCTGAGGGGGCCCGCTCTATCAACGGAGAGACAGCTTTTATTTCTCCGAATACCGGGAAGCTCGTTAAGGAATGCGGAGAGCTCGGCGCATCGTTAGTTACCTACCGGATGCACGGGGGATATCTCCGGAGACCGCGGTGGGGTAAGACGCCGCGTGACGGCAAAATGTGGGGAGAGTTCGTGCATGAGTATCTTCCTGATGAATTGAAGAGAATGACGGTCGATGAGATCAATGAGGTGATCGAGCGGGATTTATACGTGAATACGTTTGATGACCAGAAGAAGGACCCTCAGCGTTATCCTGGAACCGATCTTGCCGAGTATCTGGAGACGATCCTTTACATTTGCCCGGAGTGTAGACAGATGGGGAAACTTCACAGTAAAGGTGATATTCTTTCCTGTGAATGCGGGTATTCCGTGAAATATAATGAGTCAGGTCTTTTTGAGCCTACTTCGGGTCACACGCTTCATCATGATAATATTGCTGCATGGGATCACTGGCAGCGGGATCTGATCAAGGAGAATCTGCCGATGTATCTGGCAACTCCTAAGGATGTGCCGATCGAATCGGATGAGGGGCAGATCCTTGGAAAGGTTGGGGCACTGAAATCCGTTGAGAATCTGGGAACGGGGCGACTCTCGATATTTGTTGACCGTTTCGAGTTCGATGGCGATAAAGGGAAGTTTGTTTTTCCGTTTGCCGATATCGAAGGATTTGCGTTCTCTCTGCAGAAGAAGATTCTTTTCTCGCTTCATAACGGGGATTACTTTGAAATTGAGTCGGAGATTCAGAGATCTGCAGAGAAATATATGGTCCTCTACCGGTTTTTGATTGGGAAAGAGTATAAGTAGAGATTTACTTTTTTTTTTTGAAGAGATTTGGATATAACGGTTTCACTGAGCCTCTTACTTTTCAAAATATATCGTCATCATGCCACGTTCTTTTCTGATTTCGTGGAGTGAAAGCGGCGTGAGCCTTGAGTAAATCGAAGGTTTGCGAGCACCCAAAAATGACTCATTTTCCACTCGCAAATAGGTGTTTCGATTCCATTTTTGTTCTTCAGACACCATTTTCGACCAAATTTTTGTGATGATTTTTGGTGGTGAAAAAGCGAAATCGACAGGATTGGACGTATTTTCCGTCAGGAGAGGTCATATTATATAAATGAATAACCTGGACGTCCAGAAAAAACGATGACCCCCTTTCGACTACGTCCTTACGGTCGGAAAAGCATAAATACTACCTGTTTCTGTTTTTGTTTTTAGTT
>CAYSRP010000115.1:0-4084 GCA_964433475.1 uncultured Methanomicrobiales archaeon | reverse complement strand
ATTCCTGGTTTATGATATCGATCACATTATAGATTATCGGGATGCATACAGAAACGTATCCCGCTTACACCCTATTCTTTCATAATTGCTCATGTCCAATATATATCCGCGTGAGAGGGAGCACACGGCTGACGGTGGTCATTCGAGACCGCTGAGGAAAGTCCTCCCACCAATCAGGTACACAGCCGTACGCAAGTACGGGTGGCGAGAGTCACAGCTCTGGAACAGAAACGACACGTCCTCTTCTGAGCAATGAAGCAGCAAAATAATCTGCTGAGCGTCGAGGCTGAGGGATCGATGGAACGGCGAATCTCTGTGGGTGCAAGTTGGAACAGGGTCGCTACGGGTGCCTGACCCAATGATCCGGGTACAACGCTAAGCCGAATGCCGCTAAAACAGGAGGAGGCTTATCACTCCGACTCACGCATCTCTTTCTTTTGATTTGTTTACCGGTATTACTAAATAGCTCCGGCGTTGATTAAACCTTAATTGCTATGAGCGGGAATTTTGAGTGTACACAGTGTGGATTATGCTGTCTTGGAATCGGTGAGATCGTCAGAATGGACAAGCAGTTTTCCAAATACGGTTTTCTTGTCCGAAATGAAGTGGTCCATGAGGTAAAACAGGCACTCATCACCCCGGAATACCGGAATATTTTCGATAATGACCACTCGATCCAGGAAGAACATAGATCCGCATGCTTTTTTGTCAGGAGAAGAGCCGACGGGAAATACGTCTGCACGATCCACCCATACCGGCTTTTCATCTGCAAAGATTATCACTGCTGTGCTGCCCGCATTTCAAAAAATGGTGAAGAGATCGCCCGGGTCAAGGGAAGAGTATCCCTGGTTACAAAAGATGAGAAACTCCATGAACTCTGGAGAGAAAAAGTCCAGAAACATCCCGACCCAGGCAGAGATTATATTACCGCGATAATGAACGAACACGGATATTCCATTTTGTATTATGACGGAGAATGAGATCACGGTTTCTGGCGGCACTCTCATCTGCACAGATGGGAAAAATGTAACAACGGATAGATGCCGGTTCTGCATGCATTCACGATATTTCGTTATAGACGGGGTTCAGGAAAAGTCACCTGCTCTTGCATTCTGTCAGATAGAAAGGGTAACGAAAACTCCTGATTACAAACGTGCAACCGCAGTCGGTTGTGCGGAAAAACGTGGAGATGGTTACGCCAGCATCGGGAATATCATTTCATAACTGAATATACAGTAAAAAAAGAATAATTCGGGTTTTATCTCGTAGTAACCAGAGACCCGTCTGCCGTCACAATGATCGTGTGCTCGAACTGAGCAACAAAACTATCAGGCACATCCGCTAAGCAATGGTAAAGATAGAGATTCCCCTGACGAAGCATCGTCGGGATCGCCAGATCTGCTTTGGGTACATTCAACCAGCGGCGGGCAAACGGCAGACCCTGCATTATTTCAGCCTTTTTCATGATCTTGCGACCTGCGGGAGAACGGACAGGAGTATTTCCAACGACCTGATATATTTCTCCGCGCGGAGTCTCGTGAACCGAACCTGAACCGGTTGTTGCAAACGGCTCGATGGCGATAACCATGTCTTCTTTCAAAACCCCGTTCCCGAATAATCCAGTATTCGGAATGGAAAGTCCGTGATGCAGACTGTAACGTGCGAGTGCGTGACCCGTCAGATTAACGATCGGCTTGTAACCAAACGAGGTGATCTTATCCTCAACTACCTTTCCGATCTCACTGACGACAAGCTCCGGCTTAACAAGTTCGATGGCAGCCTCCAGCGCGGATTTTGACGCTTCGCAGAGCGCGGCATGATCTCCGAGATCGACGGTGACTGCAGTATCTGCGATATATCCATCAATGTGGGTCCCGATATCCAGCTTCACCAGATCTCCCTCGGAAAATGTCCGTTCCTCATCCGGAGAAGCTGTGTCATGCGCTGCGCAGTTATTTAACGAGATATTCGGGGGGAATGAATGGGCTGCACCGGCGGATGCGATCTCATCGAGCACCATATCGAAAATTGCGGCAATACCGACGCCGGGCTTTATTTCAGCGGCACACTTGTGGAGAACGGTTTTTGCGATCCGTCCCGCTTCCAAGTAGTTATCCTGCTCTGTATCGTTCATACTATTAATTGCTCCTCAAAGCACGTAAACCTGTCAAATCCATCACTCGTTACAACACCCATATCCTCAAGGCGGACGCCGCCGATCCCCTGATAATACAGACCCGGTTCAATAGTAATAACATGTCCCTCTTTCAGCTCGCCGCCCGATGGTGAGAGGGATGGAGCCTCATGAATCTCCATTCCTACTCCATGACCAAGACTATGAGTAAACCCGGATGACCCAGCCGTTTCAAAACCGGCATCTTTGAAAAATTCCACAACCATGTTATGGACCTCGGCACCAGTAATGCCGGGATGGATCATCGACGCGGCAAGTTCCTTTGCTTTTTTCACGGTATCATACATCTTAATGATCTCATCAGACGGCGCACCTTTGGATACAGTTCTCGTCATATCGGCAAAATATCCTGTCGTTTCACAGCGGGGAAAAACATCCATCACGATCGGCTGATTTGCGTGAAGCGGTCCCGTTCCTTTTGCATGCGGCATCGATGACACCTCGCCGCAAGACACGATCGTCTCCTTATCGTCGCAATTGAAAGGACGAAGGTGATAATGGATGATATCACGGATTTTTTCCGAAGTCAGAGGTTCATCCTCAAAAATCAAAACACCGTCTTTATCTGGGTTAGAATTTCGGATCGCATCGACCGCTGAGTGTGTTGCCTCTTCATTTATTTTCTGAACGAACCGGATCTTTTCAATTTCGTCTGCGGTCTTCACACTCCGGATTTTCTGGATCGTGCCCGAATCAATTACCATGTCGGCCACACTTTCAAGATTACGGGCAAATCCAACAGGCATCGATGCTGGAACAAGCAGGCGCGGACCTGCAAAATTCCGGATCATATGAGCAGTTGCAACTTCTGCGTCCGGATATTGTTTAAGAAGATCCGGCAGACCCGCAGCGCCCCGCGTCACTATGTTACATGTTGACTCGTGACGCGCACGTGTTGCTTCCATAGCAGATACGATCAACGTTGCCGCACCATCTTTTGAAAAGACATAGACATACGGGTCAGATGCGAGAAATCCCGACGAATACCGCATATCCGCATTTTCCGACGAATCGTATGCAACATACGCATCACAGGAATTTTTTGCCAGTTCTTCCAAAAGTCTATTCATATATTACAATATTGGCACTTCAAAGAGAAGTAGTTTTTATCTTTGTGACGCTGATGTACTTAGGATGGACGACTCTGAGAAATCTCAGTTTAAGGGAAAATTTACGATCCTCGTATTGATCCTAAACATTTTGATATTTGTAATAGCTGCCGCGATACTAGTATTCTTTATCGTACCTGAATCCTATTGGTTCAGAATCCCGGTCGTAGTCATCTGTATCATAATTGCAGGAATCAGCATTGCCGTATTTATCCCAAAGTACCGCACAACCAAAGCATGGCTTGACATTCACGGCACAACCAAAGAAGAACGTCTTGCTCAGATGCAAAAAGAAGAAGAAGAATACCGAGCCAGTATTCGCGCTGAACTCAAAGCAGAGATGCTTGCAGAAAATGAGAACAGTAAAAAAGGAGAGTAAAGAATGCTCACAAAAATAAACGGAGAAGTTGAACTTCTCGAACGTCATTTATCCGTCATGCGTGTTGTTGCACGCCAGGGTCCGATTGGTATCATGAGACTTACTGAAGAACTCAGTCAACCACAACATAGAATCAGGTATTCTCTCCGTGTTCTGGAGCAAATGCAGTATATCAAAGCGACCCCGTCTGGAGCCGTTGCAACTCCTAAAGCACATGAAATGCTTTCAAACTTCGATTCGGACCTGGATACTCTCATAAAAAAACTCTCATCTCTTCATCAAGAAGAAAGACGGTAAAATCATAATCTTTAATACAGCAACCCGCACATGTTATTAGGCAATATAAGTGTGCCGCCATAACTCAGTTGGTAGAGTGGCTGGCTGTTAACCAGCATGTCACAG
>CAYSRP010000114.1:0-4089 GCA_964433475.1 uncultured Methanomicrobiales archaeon | reverse complement strand
AGGGAAATGCGGATCGCGGAGGTGCCCGGGCAATTGCGGATATTTTAAAAGAGGCTCAGCAACCGGTCATTTTGATTGCGAACGATGCTTACGGAGTGTCCGATTCGATCCGCAAACTCTGTGACCCCGTGCCGTTCCGCGCAATCACTGCGGGGACTCTTGCAAACCGATTGAGGGAGATTTGTGCCGTCGAGCATATTTCCTGCGGAGAGGATGCAATAAAAGCAATCGCTGAAAGTTCCGCAGGTGATCTTAGATCCGCAGTGAATATGTTGTTTGGTTCGTCAACGGGAAAATCGAGTATTTCTGCGGATGATATCAATACGGCACAGAAGGATGAGCGTGCGACGATCTTCGATCTCGTTGCCGGAGTTTATTCTGGTGCCCCTGACAAAATTTTACAGAAACTCTCATTTGAATGTAGCGAGAAACCGGATGCTGTGATGCAGTGGATCGAGGAATCTCTTCCGCTGATAAGTAATTCCGGCAGGCGTATCCGGGCTTACGGGAGAATCTCCCGGGCAGATGTATATCTTGGGCGGACGATGAGACGTCAGTATTATATGATGTGGCGGTATGCCACGTCCCTGATGACAATGGGTGTCGCAGCCGAAAATGCGGCGGCAGGTTTCAGACCACGGATCATGCCGCCTTCACGCTGGAAACGGATGAGTACGGCGAAAAAACAGAAGGCAGTCAGAAGAACTTTGTCTGCATCCTTGTCGGAAGGATATCATATTCCCGAGAGCCAGATCCGGAGCGAGTATCTGGATCTGCTTGCACGTTTCGCGGAGACAGAACCGGTGGAATTTTGCGAACGGCATAATCTGGATGTCGACCAGATGACGATCGTCCTGCATGATAAGGTTGCTGCGCAAACGGCGGTGAAAGAGGTGCAGCGGATGGCAAAAGAGCGGGATATGAAAGTGAAGAAGTTAGCTGCGGCAAAAAAAGCTGAGTTGCGGAAACTGGAGGATGAGATTGAAGCAGCGAGAATCAAAGTGAAAATTGAGGTGCCTGAGCCGGTTATAATGGAGGAGCATGTGGATGAACCTGCAGAAGAATCGGTCGACGAGAAAAAGAGTTCGTCAAGTCAGGCAACGCTGGATTTCTTCTGATTTTTTGGTGATAATTGCTGTCATCAGCATATCCAAATATCCTCCCTCAAGAGAAAATCTCCGTGATCCCACCTTTATTTACTTTATTCTCATCTATCTTAAATAAAATGGATCATCATAATAGGAAATAAGCTGGTAAACAGGTTATTTTCCCCTTGAGTAAAGTAAATTCCCTATCAAAACACACAGAAAAATATATTCAAAAAGGGTAATTTTGCAATGGGATTACCCTGATTCGTGTCAAAATAAACGCATTTTCATTCACACTCTGCCTTACCAAAATCTGTATTTTTCAAACCAATACAATCATCGGTTCTGCAATAATTATCGGGAGAATGAAAATCACACAGAGGATACCTACCCAAACCAATTTTCGCCTCTTCGTTTTTGCCGTATAAATATTTCCGGTGACCCATGAAATACCGGTTCCCAAAAGCAAACCGACCACATGCGGACCGGAAAATACGGTCCATCCCAGAAGGACATCTACAAAGATCAGCACAAGGAGCATTATCATAGTAAGAAGAAGTGACAAACCGATACACAGTGGTTGACAAAATCCCGGCAGATAATCCAGTTTCTGCGAAATGAAATAACTGATCGTTACAAGTAAAAGACCAATCATTGCACAGATAATGCCGGAAAATCCGTGTCCCATTTCAGGATGCCATACGGGTGTCCCTATTAAAAGGATCGATGAAATCGTAAATGGCAGAATAATGACAAACAATAAACACACGGAAACCAGATACCAGCGTGGAATAATCTCTGGTCCTGTCTTATAATCCAGCAGCGGAAACATGACAAGCCCCTCAATTACCAGAGAGAAAACCACAAGATTCGGAAGGAGATGCCCTAAAAGACTCTCATGAGTAAAGTGACTGAAATACATCGCAAAATTTGTGGGATATTCAGTAGATAAAAAGAAAATATCCACATATTTGATCCCCATTGGTGTGTTGACAAAACCCCATATGGCAAAAAGAACGGTAACAAGTATGGCAAAAAACGACAGGAAAAATATCAGGTGGATCTTTTCATTATTGAAGGTCCCCTCCTTTTCGCTCATAACTTAATCCACGTTCTACTTTGATATATAGTTGTCCGGTGTCATTCTGGACCCGGCGGGAATATTTTTCCCATTATTTTCAGATCCGCATACTTTCCATCGATGAAAAATGCCTGTTTTTTTACTCCTTCCAGTTCATATCCCAGTTCTTCATACAATTTGACTGCATGGGGATTTGTGTCTGCAACCATACATTCCATCCGGAGATATCCTTTTATTTGGGCTTCGTCTTCCAGAAACCTGATCGTTTTCGTGCCGATCCCTTTACCCCAGTATGCCGGTTCGATGTAAAGGAAAAATATTGCACTGTGTGAAAGTCTATTTCCCGGAGGCTGTGCATAGAATCCTGCCCCTCCAATGATTCGGTCTCCATCACGGATGCCCCATAACGACATAATGCCGTTTTGAACGTAGCTCCAGAATGCCATCGTTGCATCCATCGAAACAGGGGGAATCGTTTCGAAATGCTCTGCGATCTCCGGAATGTTAGATAATTCGTTGATCCGCCCAAGTTCGGACTCCTGTATCGGGGAGAACCGGATAGATTGGGCGATATTTTTTTGAGCCATAAAGACAGTAGGGATGCAGATGCAATAAAATTTTGCTATAGGCTATGGGAATAGAGGAGAAAAACCTAATTCCCGCGGCACTAATACCTTAGATAAGAATGCCGTCCCAGTGTGCCGTATGCAAAGGAAAAGGACTATGCGGGTTGCCAAGTTGCCCGATCACCCGCAGGTTTCACGCCCTGAAAGACACACGTCCGGTATCTGAATATATGGGGGCTTCGCCTTCGGTTTTTGTCGGGAGTTACGGATATCCAAGGGTTGTCGGCGGTCCTCTGATGATAAATGATACAGATAATCCCCTGGACTGGGTCAGGCAGGGTTTTTCTATCGACGACATCGTTTCGGTTCGGTCGCGGACAATTCGCGGCGGGTCGGATCTTGATGTCAAAATCCCTGATGTCGGAAAAGTTCAGGAGATCGCCCTTTCGGGTAAACCCCTGGATGTCGAAGTCGCATTTGAGAAACCGGTTTCGTTCAACATAGATTTTGATGGAACTGTTGCTCCGGTCGGTATGTCGGGCGCGATGAAAAAACTTGACGTCATAGACAATGCATATGTTTCCCGGATCGTCGATAAATGCACCTCAGACACTGATTTAAAAGCTGCCGATGCAGCGCGGATCATGTTTGAAAACGGAACCGATGTCTATAAAATCACGAACCTTTTGACAGCCGGTCTTCTCGGGGTAAAACGCCGGGTCGTTCCCACCCGCTGGGCGATAACTGCGACGGATGAGATGATCTCCTCCTCATACAAACGTGATGTCGTCAGAATGCCGGCATTACCTGAGTATCAAGTATTCTCCGGAACACTCTATGGAAATACCCTGTGCTTTATCCTGATCCCTTCAAATGACTGGAGATTCGAGATGCTTGAACGCTGGCAGAAACACTCTCTCTGGTCGGAAAATGAGGACACCATCGTTGTCGACGGGGAAAAAGGACTCACCAAAACCAAATATTCCCCCATTGGCGGGGCGTATTACTCGGCAAGACTTGCTGTTCTGGAATATCTGAAGGGTATCGGACGGTGCGCCCGTGTGCTTTGTATTCGGGATATTTCCGGAGAATACTGGGCACCTCTGGGGACCTGGGTCATCCGGGAATCAGCACATAATTCGCTTGCCGGAAACCCGGACAAAGTCGGTACTCTCCCGGAGGCATTAACTTCTGCATCACAGAAACTCGGGACTTCATTCTGGATCACAAGAATGGGTCTTTTGAAGGATATCAGGCAGCAGAAGACTATCTTCGATTTTTGAATATAACTTAAAACATATAATTTATAACGATATTCATTAATATGTTCATGAATAATATTAATTAGACTCAT
>CAYSRP010000113.1:0-4101 GCA_964433475.1 uncultured Methanomicrobiales archaeon | reverse complement strand
TGAGAACTAACGAACCTATATAAAACAGAACAGAGATTCAGTAATCTACATTTGAGGAATGATGAATGATAAGGGCGATTGCAGAATCGGATTTCGAGGAATTATTAATTGAATTCTTTGAGGGACAAGAATACAAATACATCCCGGGACCGACCATATCTCCTGATGGAGAATCGCCTGAAAGGGAAAACTATTCTGAAGTAATTCTTAAAGAAAGATTAAGAAAGAAACTATCCGAGATCAATCCAAACATCAGCAAAGGTCTAATCGAAGATGCTATGAGAAAGATAACATCGATATCCTCCAATTCCCTTATAGTTGCAAATCTCGAATTTCACGAAATGCTTATTCAAGGAGTCCGTCTTGAATCTAAAAGGAAAGATGGGACGATTGCTGGTGAATTTGTAAAAATCATTGATTTTAAAAATCCAGATAATAACGAATTCTTAGTAGTAAATCAATTCACTGTTGTCAACGAGGGAATGGAACGCAGACCAGATATTGTTGTTTTTGTCAATGGATTGCCTTTGATCGTCATAGAATTAAAAAATCCAACGGACGAGAAAGCAACAATCAATAACGCATTTATTCAGATACAAAATTACAAGAATGATATACCTCAGTTATTCTACTTTAACGAAGGCTGCATAATTGCAGATGGTGTATTTACTGAAGTCGGAACAATATCTTCGGGTTATCCGCATTTCGTCGAATGGAAATCCATGGATCCAAAAGATGAGGAAATGCCTTTGTTGGGTACGACAGAACTAATGGTCCAGAAAATGCTTAACAAAACGACATACTTGGACCTCATTAAAAATTTCACTGTTTTTGATGATGATGGCACTGGAAAAAAAATCAAAAAGGTGGCAAGATATCACCAATATTATGCAGTAAATGCCGCGATAGATGCCACAATTCGTGCCGTGAATGTTATAAGAGATGGGAAGTGCGGTGTTGTTTGGCACACTCAGGGGTCCGGGAAGAGCCTTACAATGGCATTCTATGCCGGAAAAATAGCACGCAACAAAAAAATGGAGAATCCAACTCTTGTCGTTCTCACAGACAGAATAGACCTAGATGATCAATTATTCAGTACATTCTCAAATTGTTCCAGTCTCCTGAGACAAATCCCGCAGCAGGCAAACTCGCGCGACGATCTTCGGGATCTTCTGAAGGTAGCATCTGGTGGCATTGTGTTCACAACCATCAATAAATTCCTTCCAACTGAGGACGAAAGCAGATATCCCATGCTTTCTGACAGGCACAATATTGTTGTTATTGTGGATGAGGCCCACAGAAGCCAATATGATATGGTGGATGGGTTCGGAGCCAACATTAGAGATGCTCTGCCGCACGCATCCTTTATAGCTTTCACCGGAACACCCATCGATCTCAGCGACAGAAGCACCGTCAATGTATTCGGTGAGTGCATCAGCATTTATGATATCAGCAGGTCGATAGAGGACAAAACAACGGTTCCGATATATTATGAGAGCAGATTGGTGAAAATCGATCTGCCGGAAGATCAAAAAGAGATCCTCAACCAATCCTTTGAGATGATATCGGAGGACATGGAGTCCACCGTTCGCGAGAAAGAGAAACGTAAGTGGGCTATGCTTGAATCCCTTGTGGGTTTAGATACAAGATTAGAACTTGTTGCCAAGGACATTGTGGATCATTTCGAGAAGAGACAGGAGGCCATGGATGGAAAAGGGATGATTGTCTGCATGTCTCGTCGCATCTGTGTGGAGCTTTACAATTGTATAATCAAACTAAAGCCTGAATGGGCAGGAAAAGATGATAATGACAGCATGGTGAATGTCATAATGACCGGTTCGGCCACAGATCCCGTAGGATGGCAGAGGCACATCCGCAACAAACCACGCAGGAATGAGATGGCATTACGCTTTAAGGACCCAAGGGATCCGTTCAAGCTCGTCATTGTGAGAGATATGTGGCTCACGGGTTTCGATGCGCCGTGCCTTCATACCATGTACATAGACAAACCTATGAAAGACCACGGGCTCATGCAGGCCATATCTCGCGTAAACAGAGTATTTGGAGATAAGCCCGGCGGGCTTGTAGTTGATTACATCGGAATCGCAGACAATCTTGCAAAGGCTGTGGGTACATACACGCGCGGAGGCGGCAAGGGTCTGGTCTATGTTGATGTGTCGCAAGCGGTGCCCTTGTTCTTCACGAAGTACGAGATCTGTTGCAAGATGATGCATGGGTATGATTGGAGCTGGTGGTACGAGTCGTCAAAAAAGGACCGTATCCGTATGTTACCCGGTGCTGCCGATTTCGTTTTGAAGTTGGAGAACGGTGTAGAACGCATAAGAAAGAATGCTGCGGAATTAACAAATGCGTTCAATTTGGTGAACACTGTCAAAGAAGTATTGGAAAAACGTGAAGATGTGGCCTTCTTCCAAAGTCTGAAGTCATATGTTGTCAAGTTAGTGACGCCTCCATCCAAAAAACCCACCTTGGATCCGGATGTAGCGATAAGGCAGGTCCTTTCATCCGCGATAGTTTCTCAGGAACCTACAGATGTTATGGAATTACTCGGTTATGATAAAGCCGATATCTCGATACTGTCTGAAGAATTCCTTTCCAGGATAAAACAGATGCCGGAAAAGAATCTAGCCGCAGAGCTCCTGAAAAGAATGCTTCGAGATAATATAAACTACAACAGAAGACAGAATATCATTCAGTCAAAGAAATTCTCGGAGCTAATTGAGGAATCCATAACTAAGTATGAGAAGCACATAATCGACACTACACAGTTCATTAACATATTGATCCAATTGGCCAAGGAGATGAATGAAGCAAGTCAAAGAGGCGTCAAATTAGGTTTGACCAATGAAGAGCTCGCATTCTATGATGCTTTGGGGACAGACGATGCTGCAGTGAAATTAATGGGCGACAATGTTTTGAGAGCCATTGCAATGGAGGTCGCTAAAACTGTTGAGTCGAATATGACCGTCGACTGGAATATCAGAGAGCAGGCAAAGGCCAAGATGAGAATGTCAATAAAACGCCTATTGACGAAATATGGTTATCCTCCCGATAAAAAAGAGGATGCTACCAAGCTTATAATAAACCAAGCAGAAGAGATCTGCAAATTAAAGATTGAAGCTTAAGAGGGATGGTATGGCAAAAGAGAAAAAAACGGAACTGGGATTTGAGGCAAAGCTATTCAATGCAGCCGACAAGTTGAGAAACAATATGGATGCTGCCGAATACAAACACGTGGTACTCGGTCTGATCTTTCTAAAATATATCTCAGATTCGTTTGAAACGAAATATAATGAGCTTGTTGCCGGGAGGAGCGAGGGTATGGACCCGGAAGACCCTGATGAATATCTCTCGGAGAACGTTTTTTGGGTGCCTGAAAAAGCCAGATGGAAGTTCATTTCATCAAATGCGAGGTCCACTGAGATCGGGAAAGTCATCGATGAGGCGATGATTGAAATCGAGCGCAACAACAAGTCGTTGAAAGGAACACTCCCTAAAGATTATGCTAGACCCTCGTTAGACCAGGTTAAACTCGGAGAGGTCGTGGATCTCATCGGAACCATCAGTCTGTCGGACAGCTCCAACAAATCCAAGGATATCTTGGGCCGCGTCTACGAGTATTTCCTCGGACAGTTCGCTTCTGCAGAAGGGAAGAAAGGCGGACAGTTCTATACACCGAATTCTGTTGTCAGGCTCCTTGTAAGTATGCTTGCGCCCGAGACCGGATCGAGGATCTATGACCCGTGCTGCGGTTCCGGCGGAATGTTCGTCCAAAGCGAGAAGTTCATCGAGGCCCACGGCGGAAGGATTGGTGATGTGAGTATCTACGGTCAGGAATCCAACCCTACGACGTGGCGCCTGGCCAAGATGAATCTGGCGATTCGCGGCATAGATAACAATCTCGGAGACACTAACGGGGACACGTTCCTGAGTGACAAGCACCCTGATCTGAAAGCAGATTACGTCATCGCCAATCCGCCATTCAACATGAAGGAATGGGGAAGACCGCGCCTGATGGATGATCCCAGATGGAAATACGGACTTCCTCCGGAGAACAATGCAAACTTCGCATGGGTTCAA
>CAYSRP010000112.1:0-4153 GCA_964433475.1 uncultured Methanomicrobiales archaeon | reverse complement strand
CAACGCTTCTTGAAAATCTCCCGAGAAGGTTAAATCAAATATTTCTGCAATCTTAATACCTTCAGTTTTCAACAAATCTTTTATTTCGTCGAGAGTAGATTGGACTTGACTTTGATACTTTTGAGCTTCTCCAAAATATTTATTTAGATTTTCTTTTTCAGAAGGAATTGTCTTCTCCTTACCACTTTTCATTATTTCAAAAGCTTTCTCAAAATCTCCAGATTCAAAAGCTTGTCTTGCCTCTTTTGCACCCAAACCCATAGATTGCATCCACGATCTATAAGGAGTCAATCCAAGACTTCTCATTTGACGTTCCATGACTCTCATATAGTCGACGTTAGAAGTTGGATCTTCCAATGCTTCAAGAGCACCCTGATAAGACATATTTGGATTTACTCTTCTTAAAGCATTAAACTGCATCATTCGAACAAAACTGTTCTTAGACCCACCAAACCCACGCATCATACCAGATGCATACCTTTGTAAATTTTGCCCCTCTACACCAAAACCACCCTGAATACCAGAAATAAATGCTGACATAGCTTCAGTATTAACTCCACCTGTCGTTTGAACCATTTGTTGAGCTAACGAATTATAAACATTCATCATCTCGGGAAGTTGTACAAGCTTTCTTTTAAAATCTTCTGGATATAACCTTTGGAGAGCTTTTTCAAATGCAGTAACTACAGTCATAGCTCCTCCAGAATTAGAATAACGCTGAAACCCTACTGTTTGGTTCAATAATTCTGGTGATATATCTCTCGAACGTGTAACACTCGCCAAAGTCAATAATTCGTTTTCAGAAACTCGCATACCACCTGTCGCACGCAATACATTTCCGTATAGGTTCATCCCTTCATTAGTTTCTAAACCAATGTTATGAAACACACCACCTCTATTTATACGCTCACCCAAAATAGATGACGCTCCTGTTTGTGTGGCTATCATATATGAACGCAATTGTTCAGTAGCATTCATTCCAGCAGCAACACCGCCACCTGTTATCGCTAACGGTAATAATATAGCTGCAGCAGCAGGGTTCATCATTAACCCTCGTGCACCAGCCAACATTCCCATCATATTTCCAGAAGCGAAAGATTGACCTGTCGCCATAACCCCGCCAAACCCTCTACTTATATCAAAACCACCTCTTTGAGAAATTTCAGAAAGGCCAACATTACCAAGAATACCCTGTTGAATAGTTTGTTTTAATGCCGTAAACTCATCACCAGAAATTCCAAGACGATTTATAGATTTAGATGAGTGTAGAGCTTTTTCAACATTTTTTCTGTCTTCCCTTATTTCTTCTTTTGAAGAAGTTTTTATCGTCTCTATTATATCCCTTAAAAGACGAATTTGAAGAGCATCTTGACGAGATTCTGAAGAAATTTGAGCTTTTTGAGTTGAATATTGAGAATCAGAAACTGAACCCCTCTCTCGCATAAATTCAAGCCTTGAACGTCGCATTTCCTCGTCAAGCTTATTTCTCTTCTCAATTGCTCGAATTTGGTCGTTAATATCCTTTAAAACTTCTTTAGCAGAAGTTGAATATTGACGTGAAGAACGAATCATGTCTCGAGCCAATTGCTCAGCCGACTGCCTAACAGAACTTTGAATATTCTTAGCTTCTGTGGTGTCAACACCTATCCTAACAGTTTTATCCATCTAAAAATTCACTTTCAAATTCTTCACGCATTTGTTCAATTATAGACTTTTTATCTCCGCTCTTTTTAAGAAAATCTCCTGTATTAGGTTTATATGTTTCTTGAGAAAGTCCTTCTATCAACTTGTCTTCGTAATATTCAAACAACTGGTTTAAAAAGGAAATTTCCCGATGAGCTTTAGACATGAATGGAACGTTGTGTTTCCTTCTCCACCAAGCATCAACGGGAAATTTATTATTCCAATTTAAAACTTCAGTTTCAATGTGATTCGGCTTCTTCATCTTTCTTTTCCTGATTTATAGGTTCAGGTCGAAGAAGTTTTTCTATGTCATTCCACCATGGTAAAAATTGTTTTTTAAACGCATCTCTTAATTCTTTGTAATCTAACAACCCTAATTGAGAAAAAGAATCACACTTTAAATCTTCAATTAGTTTTGGACAAAGAACCGTTAGATAAGCTTCCAAATCAATAATATCAAGTGCTTCGTTAGCAGTAACCATCATAGAACGAGACATACTACTATAATTATTTGCACTCAATGTTTGTTTCATCGTCTCTATTGCACGATATTCTCCGACTGTTGGAAATTTAATGGTATAAGTATTCCCATTTACTTTAAAGGCAAGATTTTCAATATTCATATTATTTATTTAATTGTAATCGGTGTAAAGTAACGTCCTGTTGCGTTGAACATAGCTATACCACCTTCAGCCAATGTCCAGTTTTGTGAATCTAAAACACAATCCCTCAAACGAACTATTGTTTCGCCTGTTTTGTCGATTTCTGTAATTAATTTAACAGATTTATCTTGAGACGTCATCTTTTTACGATAAACAACGATAGAAAAAGTGAATTCGTCTAAAGACATTGAATTGATAAAATCTTCTACAGTTGCATCTCTGTTTAAAATTCTCCTGATAACTTTTTCGTTCAATGAAAGGAAAAAAGTTCCAATATTAAATGTGTTCCTTTGACTTACTACAGGAGCTTCTTGTTCTATTAAAGAACCTAACCCAGTAACTGACTGTCTCTGAAAATTCTCAGTCCAATTTAGATTCTGAATAAACCCTGCAGCTATGCTATCTATCTCTATATATGCTTTTGGTGCACTAAATACTTGGCTCATTTTATTTTATTTTTATTGTAAAAGAAAACCAGTAAAGAAAACTTTCGTAATTTCTCCATTTACTGTTATTTCGTAATTCACGAAGTATGAATCTTCTTGACGTGTTACTGTTACGTTATCGTAACTCATCAGCAAATTATCTTGTTCAGCTGTTGCAATTCGACTTTGAAGGTAATTTTTTGTCCAATTAACCAAAGTTCCTGGAGACAAAGTATTTATATTAACACCACGCTCGTCTGACAAAAGTTCTGTATTTGCATTAATAACCAATTCTCTATTAATTTGACTTACAATCCTCATAATTTGAATAGAAAAGGAAGTTGTATTTGAATTTATCAACCGTTCGTTGTCTTGAAGAGTGTTAATACCTTGAACAATGTTAAAGGTTTGCATATACTCGTTATAATTAGTACAAATAACACCACCCTCAAGTGCCATTTCTTTTTCCACTTTAGTCATCGGATGAACTACGCCAGCAATATTAATTGACTTATTTGTTAATGGGACTTGTGGTTCTAATCCAGCCAATCTTCCGGCAATATATGCAGAATGGATTAAAGTGTCCCATTCTCTTAAACCTTCTGGGGCAGATTGTGAAGCTTCTTTAACATTTCCATGAACAACCAAAGCATGAACGTCATTAAAGTATGCAGCTATGTCTAAAGAACCATCTGCAGTTGAAAATTCATCTTCATTCGCACCACCACCGATAACCATAAATTTCATAAATTTAGCATCATCTCTTAGATGGGTGAAAATTTTTGTAGATAAGGCAGAATCGTAATTATTAACTCCAAACTGATCGTTTAGCAGAATAGCATAATCAACATCTTGTATAACTTCAAGAACATCGTCAAGATCTGTCGATGCATAAGTCTCAGTACCACCGGAAGCTAATTCGTATAAATCTAAAGCTGAAACATCTGCTGATATAACCTCTCCTGTTCCAGCAACCGCTGATGTAGAATCTAAAGCAAACAGTTCATTGAACTTTCGAGAAGAACCCCAGTCAATCAAAGTTTGAACGTTGTCAAATTCTGGTGACTGTGCAACCAATATTGGAGTTGAATTTCCCTTTGGAACTTCATCGTATGCCAATCCATCGTCATAATTTCCAGTCCAACTTCCTCGCCAAACTTTTAAAATCCATTTAGTTGTATCTCTTACACCACTTTCAACAGAGAACGCATAACCTTTATCGAGATGCATATCTGAACCTGTTCCAGTCACAACACCATTGCCGATAATACCTTCATCTCTTGTTTTAAAAACAAAAGAACCACCTGTTGCGGTCGCAAAAGTCATTTTTGCAGCAGCAGTTGTTGCAGCTCTAACGTGAAGAACTTCACTTGCACCTTGAAC
>CAYSRP010000111.1:0-4160 GCA_964433475.1 uncultured Methanomicrobiales archaeon | reverse complement strand
AGAAGAACAGCTCGACGCAACTATACTCAATCAACTCATATCGGAGGAAAAATAATGGCAAAAGTATTCATCTATCCGGCAACCAGCCTCATCTTATCCGACCTTGTAGCAAGGTTCGGTCACGAACCGCTTGGATCGGCTATCTCGATCCGCGAACATATCCAGACGCCGGGTTTCGATTCTCCTCCGATCCAGATGACCTCCGAAGATCCGCAGAAAGGTCTGAAATGGGCAGCAGTCGAAGTTCCTTCAGGTATCCGCGGACGAATGTCCCTCTACGGTCCTCTTGTGGAAGAAGCAGAAGCTGCGATAATAATCGATGAACCGGATCTTGCATTCGGCTGTATGGGTTGTGCGAGAACAAACGAGCTTCTTGCATTCATGCTCCGGGAAAAAGACATACCGAGACTTGAACTCAGATATCCGGCGACCAAAGAGGAGGGCGTCACCTTTGTCGCCAAAATAAAACAGTTCCTGAAAGAACTGGAGGTTAAAAAATGACCAAAGATGATCAGCCGGTAAGAATTGCACAGATCACGTGCGGTGCAGAATACAGCGGTATCCAAAACGAGATCACGTCCGCGGCGGAAACCGTCGGCGCGAAAATGTTTTATCCCGACGTTGTGTTAAAGGATGTAAAACGTGCCTACAAGGATTTCGGTCTGCCGGTAAAAAGTCCGGATCTGAAACTCGCCATCGCCAGAGCCCAGGCGATCGTTGAAGGAAGGATCGAGGCGGACGGTATTTTCATCGCAAGCTGTTTCCGCTGTGCCGAAGCCGCGATCGTGAGAAACGAACTCCGCAGATATATCATCGAAAATTCAAAGATCCCGGTGGTTTCCTATTCGTTCAACGAACGGACCGGTGCATCGACTCTCCTGACCAGACTCGAAGCTCTTTCGACCATCGCAAAACGCCGGTCTCTGATGGCACGTGAAGTTCAGGTCGGAACGACCATGGGGGTCGATTCCGGATCTTCGACAACGAAATGCATCATCATGCGGGACAACGAGATCATCGGAACAGGCTGGAGACCGACGACCGACGTGCTGAAAAGTGCAGACGATGTCATCGCTCTCGCCCTTAAAGAGTCCGGACTCAAGATATCCGACATCGAAGCAACTGCGACCACAGGATACGGGCGGTTCCTTGTCGGCAAACATCTCAAAGCCGACCTCGTCCAGGAAGAACTCACCGTCAACTCGAAAGGTGCGGTCTATCTGGCAAATGCCCAGAAAGGATTTGCAACGGTCATCGATATCGGCGGTATGGACAATAAGGCCATCAGTGTGAATGACGGGATCCCGGGTTCATTCACGATGGGAGGTATCTGTGCCGGAGCATCCGGACGGTTCCTTGAAATGACCGCAAAGCGTCTCGATGTCGACATCACCGAACTCGGTCCGCTTTCCATGGAGAGCGACGGAGGGGAAAATGTGCCGATGAATAGTTACTGTATCGTTTTCGGAACACAGTCTCTCGTCAATGCACTTGCAGCAGGATACAAACGTGCCGACGTCGCAGCAGCTGCGTGCCACAGTGTTGCACAGCAGGTCTACGAACAGCAGCTCCAGGAAGTCGATATCAAAGAACCGGTCATCATGGTCGGAGGCTCGGCACTGATCCAGGGACTCGTGCGTGCCATGGGCAGAATGCTCAGGACCGAAGTCGTCGTTCCGCATCACGCCCAGTACATCGGATCGGTCGGCGGGGCATTACTTTCCTCCGGTTTCATAGACAAAAAGGAGAATTCAAAGGAGGCATAAATGGCGGGCTTAGACTACTTCGAGGTGGAATGCACCGAAGAAGGATCGGACAATTACAATAAGATCGCCACCACCGTTCTTCAGGATCACAACCTGATCGGAATAGTCGAAGGTCTGCATATCTATATCGACCCGGAATATCCCTTATTCGTGGCAACCGGTTTCATTCACCCGACACATTCACTCATTCGTGTTTCGGATGTGGGAAACGTTCTGATCCAGGAAGGAAAGGCAACGATCTCCGTCGGAGATGAGCGATATCTGGCTCCTATGCTCAAAATGCTCTGGAACAAACTCGGGCACGACAATGTTGATCAGCCGGACAGGTTCACGGTCATCATCAAAAACGTTGAGATCCCACAGGATCTGAGAGAGTGGGTGGTGATCGATCCGTCTGAATCGCTTTTCAAAGATCTGATCTACGCGATCCAGGTCATTGCCCCGGAAGGATTCAAGGTCCGCCGGGAAAATTACGGAAAGAACCGGTTCTCATACGCTGCAAGCGAGAACACCATCCCGGCAGACGTGATCGAGAAAATCATTGCGGATAAATTCGCAAAAATGGAGGCGACTCTTCAATGATGCTCGTTCCGGTAACCTACAAAGGCGGGGTATACCGTCTTGACGAGATCATTGACTACATCGAAGATCTCGGGGGATACATCGTCCAGAGACACAACATCGCAAGCGAAGTCGTTCTTCAGGTCCTGATGCCGAAAGAGGATATCAAACGTCTGATAACCTTCTCCCGTCCTCTTGCAGGAGAAGTGACCGAATCCCCTCTTGTCGGGACCGAGATCGTCGTGGTCATCCCGAGTCTGGAGATCCATCACCTTCCCCACTCGGCGTGCGATGTTGCCGAGTATCTCAGAAGTAACGGCTCGAAATCGAACGTCCTCGGTCTGGCACGGGGATTCGGCAAACGGATCGCCCAGCTGAATGACGAGGAACGCGATCTGATCAATGAACATGATCTGGCGATCTACGTTCTCGGCAACTTTGCATCCTGTATCGAGACAAAGTTCCCGAAACTCAGACGCGGAGTCACCGTCCCTATCATTCTGACGGGAGCACCGGAGAGGGAAGTCCTCGAAAAACAGACCGATCCGCCGGTAGCCGGATACGTCGGCGGACTCGGGCGGTTCATGCACAGAACACAGACCGAGGCGGATATCCACCGGCTCGATGTCGTGATCGAAGAGGTCGAAAAGATCGTTGCCGCACGCCGGCAGGAGATCGCAAACGATCCCCTCTCGGTTTCACCCGCACGGCTCCAGGCAGTAATCAAACAGGAGATCCCGGAAATCGAAGAGGTCTACTCGCCTGCTCCGATCGCGGTCCAACTCAACGGTCTCCGGTTGAAACTTTCATACCCTGAGTATGCACAAAGGGTCCGTGATCTGGTGATCGAGGACGACGTGAAACTCAGCGATGTGGCAGATGTTTTGCCGTCCCGTATGCGGGATTATATTCTGATACGGATCCGCCCGCTTTCTGAAACAAATATCGTGGTGTGATCATGGTAGATTTTGATTTGACTTTTGATGAGGCAATCAAAGAAGTACAGGAGAAAGGAGCAAAACAGACGGCAGCCGAATGGCTGGACCGGGTGGAGAAGGAGAACGGAGCAACGCCTTTGATCTACACGAAACTCGGTGACAACCCTGAGGCACTGATCTCGCATCTGCTTTATAAGAATGCAGTGACTCAGGCGGGAGCTTTGCCGGCGAAAACCGTGGAATTGATCAGTCTTGCCGTGGGCGCGGCTCTCCGGTGCGATCACTGTACGACATATCATATGCAGGTCGCAAAAAATATGGGGATCACCAATGAGGAGATCTTAGAGGCAGTCCTGATTGCGGGACTTCTGGCGAATTCCTCGGTCCTCGCAAATGCCTATCGTCTGGTCGTTCCGGAAAAAGAACCGTGCGAAGGTACGTGTTCGATCAGATAACTGAGAAGAGAGGTCTCCTTTTTTAGCATGCGGGGAACCGGTCGGTATGCAGAACCGGTTCAAAAAAGAATTTACAACTTATTTTACCAAAACCTTCAGGAAGCTGTATCCTCTTTTCTCCATCTTGTCGAGGGGAATGAACCTGAGTGCTGCACTGTTTATACTGTAACGCTTACCGGTCGGTGATTCGGGGTCATCATAGAAGAAGCGACCCAGATGGGTATTTCCCGTCCGGCTGCTCAGTCCTACCCATGTTTTGCCCTGGTAGCTGAATGCACTATAAACAAGGGCATTCTCGTCGATGACCCGGGAGAAGGTCGGCCATCCATACGAACATTTATATTTGTCGGTGGAGGAGAAGAGCGGTTCACCGGTGACGATATCAACATAGATCCCTTTCTCGAATTTGTCCCAGTATAGATTCTCGAACGGTGTTTCCG
>CAYSRP010000110.1:0-4272 GCA_964433475.1 uncultured Methanomicrobiales archaeon | reverse complement strand
TATGGTCACATTCAGTCCGGCGCAGGTATGCGTCAAAATTGGAACGGCCGGCAAAACTAAATGCAATCTTCCGGCAGTTAACATGCTGGTTCGTGCATTTCTTGCAGGTGTTTATATTGCAATGGGTGCTGCCCTTGCAACAGTTGGATCAACAGGCGTCGCAGCCGTTTGGGGTGCAGGTATGGGTCAGGTTGTTACCGGTGCTCTTTTCCCAATCGGTTTAATTATCATTGTCTTAACCGGAGCAGAACTCTTCACCGGTGATGCAATGTTTGCGCCAATGGCGGTACTTCAGGGTCATGTCGGTATTGGCAGACTCATTTATCTCTGGGTTGTGGTTTACATTGGTAACCTTATCGGATCTATCTTCATGGCATATCTCATGGCCTATGGTCCGTATACCTCCTGGAGTGCAGCAGGTGTTGCAACAGTGACCGCCTTCGGTCTTCGTGCAATTGCCATTGGAACTGCCAAAGTCTCCTACACTGGAGGGATGGGTATCCTTTCCTGCTTCTTCAAGGGTATCCTTTGTAACTGGCTCGTTTGTCTTGCTCTCTTCCTTGGACTCGCAGCTGATGATGTAATCGGCAAGATTGTTGCTATCTGGTTCCCGATCATGACTTTCGTTGCCTCAGGATTTGAACACTGTGTTGCAAACATGTACTTCATCCCTGCAGCAATTATTACAAACGGATTCACCGGAAACACTGTCGCAGGTCTTGACTGGGTCGGCATGTGGACGAACAACATCATCTGGGCTACTCTGGGTAACATCGTTGGTGCTGTCATCTTCATGGCGATCGTCTACTACTACTGCTACAAGTCAGAAATCTGTGCACTCTGTGAAACAAAATAAGATAAATCAGCGTAATTCTTACGCTCTTTATCTAAGCCATCTCTTTTTATTTTCATCATGCAAGACCTGCATATATTTATCCTTGAAAATATCACTATCATTAAATACTGGTGTCTCTCATGAAAATAAAAGGTGTAAAACTTAGCTTAGCCCCTCTGCACTATATCGTTGTGATTTTTTTCCTTGCACTATTTCTATGGTCATATTTCCTGACCTTGGATATTATGTTTCTCACATGGGGGATTCCGCTATCCCTTTGTTTGCTTATAATTCCACTTATAAACAGTTACAGTGTCGGGCGTCAGTATATCACACTTCTTCCCGAATATGAAGAGGCATCCAAATCCTGCAGGGCAAGACAGATCGGTCCTGCAATGAATGGTCAGCCGGTTCGTGTCGAAGGCGTTGTTCAAAGTATAAAGGGGAAGTTCATCAACCGACCTGGTTATAAAATTTTCGACGGATCCGGCGCAGTCATTGCCCAACGTTCAACTCCTCTTGATATTGATGTACGTGTAGGAGATAATATTCAGGTTGTTGGTATGGTTGTAAAACGATTTGCTTTTGCGGGAGATTTTGTTGTCCATGCAATAGGTGTGAAAAAAATCGACACCTTAACTCCGCTGGAAATGGATGAGGGATCTGTTTCATCTGATTCGGTAAAAATTAAAAAATATAATACCTAATCATTTTTAATCAGCCATTATTTTTCTATCACAAACCAACAGTATTAATTCTTACGCACCAAATTGTTTTTTCATGTCACACGATGTTGTTGTATATTCACTTCCTGGTTGTCCTCATTGTAAAGCACTCAAAGCTTTCCTGGACAAACATCAGATCGCATATACTAATTTTGATGTTGGTGCAGATGAAGAGGCAGCTGATTACATGATTAAAATATCCGGTCAGCGTGGCGTTCCGGTCACCGTTATTGACGGCGACAATATCGTTGTCGGAGACGATACCAAAAAAGTTATGGAATTTCTTGGAGATCCGGTGTCAGCGGTAACAGAAATTGCCGGTTCAAAGATTTCAAATCATGATCTTGTAATTATTGGAGCGGGAGCCAGTGGTTTATCCGCTGCTATGTATGGTGCACGGAAAAATATGGATATGGTCGTAATCGGCGGGGCAATAGGAGGTATGGTAAGCCAGAGCTACGTTGTAGAGAACTACCCCGGTCTTCCTGATATCTCCGGCGAAGATTTGATGAAAAAAATACACGATCATTGTCTGAAATTTGGAGGGGTGGTGATCGAGGATGTTGTAACCGGTATTTCCGCATCAGGAAAGGTCTTTGCTATTGAAACGATGGGTGGAGAGGTATTTACCGCAAAAACGGTTATTGCGGCTACTGGGAGGTCTCCACGTCTTTCTGGTGCGAAGGGAGAAGCAGAGTATCTTGGAAAAGGTGTTGCGATATGCACCACCTGTGACGGTCCGATGTATAAAAATAAAG
Source organism: uncultured Methanomicrobiales archaeon (assembly GCA_964433475.1). Lineage (GTDB taxonomy): Archaea > Halobacteriota > Methanomicrobia > Methanomicrobiales > Methanocorpusculaceae > Methanocorpusculum. The sequence goes on along the minus strand of CAYSRP010000110.1, from coordinate 1,954 downwards.
TTGTCGGGGTTTTGGGTGGTGGAAACACGGCCATTGATATGGCTTTGGAACTCAGTGATATTGCCTCGACAGTTCATCTGATATCCCGTAGTCCGCTCAAAGCCGATGAAATTCTGGTTGACCGGCTCAAAGCAAAGAAGAACATTGAGTACCACATCGGGCAGACAATTTCGGAATATGGCGGCGGGGATTTCCTCGAATATGTTATTTTGCAAAAGGTACGCGGAATAACTAAAATTCTTGGACAGAACAAAGAAAAACTTGCGGTTGACGGACTCTTCCTAGGAATCGGTCTTGATTCCAACACTCATGTCTTTGAAGGTCTCGTGGCAATGAATTCAAATAAAGAAATCATTGTTGATATTGACTGCAAAACAAATGTTCCCGGATTTTTCGCTGCCGGGGATGTAACATCTATCAAAGCAAAGCAGGTTGCATCATCTGTGGGTGAAGGCGTCAAAGCTCTTCTCTCAGCATATGACTATCTGAAAAACTAACTCACCTTTTTTTATTATAAATAGGACTTACGCGGTGTTCTTACCCCATAAAACTTAGAAGACTCGCAGTTCCTTGTTCTACTCGTTCATTTTCATATAGACTGCACATCTCCCTGTACTCATTTTTTGCTCAAAAAACGGAATATTCTTCATGACCCTAATACATTCCATGCGTATAAACGCCCGAATCGCCAATTGAATCTGTGCTCTCTGCGATTTATCTGCCATTGCCTGACTCGGTTAGCTTTGCTATCTCCTCGATAAACTGGAAGTTCTCTATTTCATCACTTTTTCAAAACGAAACATTTCATCATCTGACGATTCTCCAAAAAACTCATTGGGATTGTTTAGGTCAGGGTGCTTTGAGTTGAAAAACTCAACAATGTGAAATCCACAGCAATTCACATAGAAGTGTATGTTCCTTTTCTCAAAATACGGCGTACAGGTTTCCCACACTTTCGTTTCCGGGTGTAGCTGCTCTATTGCTTTCCATGCTGCCTGACCGATACCTTTACTGTGAACAGTCGGAATAACAAAAAACAATGCTAGTTCATTATGATTTGTTTCTGTATTTATGTGCAAAATTGCTCCACCGACATTCTTGCCATGAAGAGTAATACGGTATATTTCTGCGCCTTTCATATCCATACATTCCCCAATTGTCTGTTTGGATATGATTTCTTCGCCGTCCTCAAAATGTTCCGATCTTACGTCAAATTCATCCCGCGCGCCATAGCGAAATGCTTCCTGATTATCGAGGATAAACTGCTTTCGGTCTGCTTCTTCCATTGGTATAAGTTCAACTTGAATTTGTTCTTTCATAACTTTTGTATCTCCTGCAAATTCAGATTTAACGGTTAATGTCTATGCTCATTTTACCACCTGAACATAGAAGTTTCTATTGATTGTGTCTTTATTTTACGGAATAATAGGGGCTGCCGTCTATCAAATTCGTGTGTTACTTTACCGCACATGAGCATTGTTTGAGATTTCGATGATATTCCTCGATTTTAATCGCATTTCCCGCCAGGAGTTTTCGGGTATTTTCATCCATAGAAAGAATATCAGTTGCCAAAAACTGTATCCTATTCCCCCTCATCATCCCGATGAAACACGCGTATCATGCCATAATCTTTTAGATGAACTTCAAGTCCATCATCAGGGATGATCTGCTTTTCAATAGCAAGATTCCCGGCATACGCGTAATTTACTTTGCGGTTTTTCTTAAGGCGTGTCAGGGAATGCCACCCAAGTCTCTGAATGAGTTTCAGATTATCAACACTGCCATACCAGCTGTCAAAAAGTACACAGTCGGGATTGAACTGCCGATTCTTTGCTTCCTTCAGCATATCAGCAAAATGATCATTTTTGGTTTTAGCATCACTATCTTTATGATAAATTCTAAAATCTATCGGGTAGGTTACCAATCCATTTGTCCAAACTAACGTGACCAGACT
>CAYSRP010000109.1:0-4293 GCA_964433475.1 uncultured Methanomicrobiales archaeon | reverse complement strand
TGAGAATAAACATACATATAGTAATTCCATAGAGGTTTTATCAGATGCCAGAAGTCGCAGTTATAGCCGGGTCACAATCAGATCAGGCGATCGTTGAGAAGGCAACGACCGTTCTTCAATCATACAATATTTCCTTTGATGTCCAGTTCATCTCTGCTCATCGTGATGCAGAGAAACTGGATGAATACGTGAAGTCATCGGATGCGAAGGTATTCATCTGTATTGCCGGAATGTCGGCAGCTCTTCCCGGAGTCGTCGCTGCACGGACAAAGAAGCCTGTGATCGGTGTGCCGGTCTCCGGAAAAATTGCCGGAGGTCTGGATGCACTTTTGTCTATCGTTCAGATGCCTAAAGGTGTTCCGGTTGCCTGTATGGCAGTTGACGGCGGAGAAAATGCCGGACATTTTGCAGCAAGGATCCTCGGGAAAAACTAACTTTTTCGTGTCGATGTTGTCACTTCTGATTTTGAAAGTGACAGGAATAAATGCTCATATTAACGTTATTTTTTGATTTTAAGGTGTTATGTCACTTATGTCACTATTGTCAATCTTTTGGGGTCTCCATAATATATTTTGACCTGCGTATCAGCGAAGAAGGGATCAAAAAAGATTGACAATAGTGACATAAGTGACATACTGCCTTTGATTCTAAAATAAAGGCTAATTCTTCGTTTAAATTGTCTGCCATGTGTTTTTTGATTGACATAACATCGTCACTAAAAAAAGGAACTGCCGGATGGGCAGTATGTTTTTATGTTTTCACTCTTCGATCATGTACTTGGCTTGAAGTTCGTTCCATTTGTCGGATGCCATCAGTTTCGTAAGACCATCGTTAATGATTGCCTGAAGTTCGGTGTCACCATTTCTCATTGCAACAGCATACTCCTCGCCGGTCGGGATGACTCCGAGCATGTCATAGACGTCTTTTCCTTTGATATAATCGTTGATGTTTACATCATCGAAGATGACGGTCTGAACAAGTCCGTTTTCAAGAGCAACCATAGATTGCGGGAAGGTGTCATAGAGTTTGATCGTCCCGTCTTTTACCATCTGATCGTACTTCTCTTCACCAAAGAGCGTCTCTCTCATATACTGGTCTGCAGAGCAGCTTCTCTGGACACCGATCGTGAGATCTCCTGCCTTGAACTGGTCAAGAGTGACGGTTGATCCGTTCTTTACGGCGACACCCTGATCAACAGTCCAGTATGGGATGGAGAAGGTGACCTGAGCTGCACGGGGCGGTGTGATGGTCATTCCGGAGTAGACCATGTCGATTTTTCCGCCAAGGAGTGCCGGAACGATTCCATCCCATGCGACTGCCTTGATCTCGACATTAAAGCCTTCCTGTTCTGCGATCCACTGGATCGACTCAACGTCGAATCCTACAAATTCGCCGCTCTCACTAACATATGAGTATGGCGGATAGTCTCCATCAATACCTACGATGTAGGTTTTTTTATCTGTTTCCGGGCTGACACATCCAGCCATTACGACGGAAGCTACAAGAACAAGGGATACGATTACCCCAAACACCACTTTTCTATTCATCAGTTAATCATTTTCATTTATTCTATAAATCACTTACTTCATTATCCAAAGGTTGCAAGTGGAGAAAATAGTTTTAAAAACGGATGATTATTGTTTTTTCATATATAGGTAACAATGGCAGTGTCCATCTGCTTCAATGTCGGTCGCGGCGTCCCTGCACGGGCAGAGATAGATCTTGTCTGCTTCAGCATCACCCGTGGGTATGCGGCATGGGCAGAATCGTTTACCGTGGATAAGTTTATTTCTGGCAAGACCTTCTATGGTCGAATCTGCTATGTCTTTATTTTCGTTTAATATCCACCCGTTCTTTATCGCTATTTTTTCTATTGACGGACGGATTTTTTCGGCAACTTCCTGGATTTCTTCGCGGGTTGGGGTTGGAGTCATTATTGATAATTCATCGTCATGGTTAATGAGGGTTTGGTTTGCGAATGATTTCAGGATGAGTCGTTTCTGTATGGGTTTCAGGTGGTCGATGAAGAGTATTCCGTCGTGATGATCTTTTTCATGAAGAAATGCCCGGGCCGCTACGCCTTTCAGCTCGGTCTTTACGATCTCTCCGGATTCATCCAGATATCTGCAGGTGATTTTTCCCGGGCGGCGGACTGGTTTATGGACCCCAGGGATGCAAGGACTTCCCTCGGTATCTTCTATGAGTGCCCCCTCTTTCAGGACTTCAGGGTTCGCTCCCTTAATGGTCACTCCGCCTGCATTTACGATGAAAAGACGTTTCGATATGCCGATCTGCGGAGCGGAGAGACCTACGCATTTATTGTGGAGCATGGTATCCCACATATCCGAGAGGATGTCCAGTTCGTCCTGCCCGATCCTATCGACCGTTTCGGCTTTGGCAAAGAGGACCGGGTCACCGTATTTCCGTATCTCGCGAATCATATCTTTCTGTACTCTGTGGAATCGTTTTAGTGTTTTGGTTTCATACACATATGTATGAAGATGCATTATGATTCTCCAGATCATATGACCGGTGATGCTGATGGGATTTCGTTTGAGGGATTCTGTATCCCGCTTCCTCCTTCAAATTTGATTTTTATCAAGGCTGCCGGCGGATTTATCGGATGCGGATTTTTCGATATGGGGACATTTGAAAAACTTGGAATTCCTGCGGTAAAAATCACGGGTGTGTCGAGTCTCGAAGAACTGCTTCATGGAAAAATCGTTTATGTCACAAAACCGGCGGAAAACCTGGGCATCAAAATAGGGATGACAGGGGAGGATGCACTTCTGCGGATGCGTTTTTCAGACTGAATCTCTTTTGGTGGATATCTCTATCAAAAGCTTTATTTACATATTAGTTCGTTCTATTATCTATGAGAAAATCAACTCTCGCTTTACTAGTGTTATTGGTTGCTATTTCCCTTCTTTGTCTGCCAGCTTTGGCAATCGAGATAGGTTCGGATACGGCAGCCATTTATGTAACGTCTTCTCCATCCGGAGCAACAGCAACTGATTCTGCCACCGGGAATACCATTACTACGCCAGGCACTTTTACCGTCTACACGACCGGCACTCCAACAGATCATTACATCACCGTGTCGAAAAGCGGGTATTATGATTATCATTATGATGCCGGCTCTGTCTTCACAGTAGGTGATTATATCACGGTCAATGCTGTATTGACCCCGATCCCCACCAATGGTTACCTTTCAGTTTCCTCTAGTCCCTCGGGTGCCATAGTTTATATCGATGGAGTCTACAAAGGAGTCAGTCCGCTCACGGTTACTCTTGCAGCCGGTTCTCACACCATTCGAATGGTGATGGCCGGGTATAACTCATGGTCAGGTTCAACAACCGTGAATACAGGTCAGACCACTTCAGTTTCCGCTACCCTGGATCCAACTGTGACATATGGGTATCTCTCTGTCTCTTCCAGTCCGTCGAATGCGGATGTTTACATCAATGGTGTTTACAAAGGGGATACCTCGTTCACGATCGGTTTGAATCCGGGAACCTATCAGGTCGTGGTAAAGAAATCAGGTTACACCTCTTATTCGACCACAGCGACCGTGAACACAGGGACGACAACTTCTGTTTCGGCAAATCTCCAGCCAAGTGCTAATGCCTATGTCCAGATCGCTTCTTATCCGTCCGGAGCCGCCGTCTATATTGACGGTACCTATGTAGGAAACACCCAATACTCTACCGTATCCAATCCAAACTACATGGATGCAGGTCCATTCACGCCTGGAACGTCCCACACCCTCCTCTTCACCCTTGATGGATTCAACGCCTACTCAACGTCATTTGTGTTGAGTTCAGGTGAAACCAGAACTATTTCTGTGACGATGACACCGGTCACGCCGGTAATAACGACTGGAACTCTTGAAATATCCTCAGATCCGTCAGGTGCTGATGTGTATGTGGACAATGTGTTTAGAGGAGTTACCCCGGTGAATTTAAACGACATCTCAGCCGGCACTCACACAGTACTTCTCCAGAACGTTGGATATGATGACTGGTCTCAGTCCATCTCCTTCTCGGCTGGTCAGACCGTTGAGAGAACGGTTGTGCTGTCCCAGACAGTTGTCCCAACGCCGACCTCCACACCGGTTCCATTCATCGGCATTCTTGCAGGTCTTGGTGTTGCCGGTATCCTGTTCATCAGGAGACGCTAACGCTGAAAACAGAAAAATTTCAAAACTTTTTTTTATTTAATTAATGAACTAAAAAAATTTAGATGCAGTCCTTTAAGTGGAACTTAAAGGGACCGAGGTTTCCGCCGTAGTTT
>CAYSRP010000108.1:0-4298 GCA_964433475.1 uncultured Methanomicrobiales archaeon | reverse complement strand
TCGGCGAAGCCCATTATCCCGGAGAATGGTACCTTGCCGGCGAGATCGCAAACGCGTATGATATGAAGTTCTTTATCGAAGAAGATAACCTGAAGATCGAGCTGGTCGGTATCATTGCGATCTTCATCGTCATCCTGATCGCATTCCGTTCCTTCTCCCTCCCGCTCATACTCGTGCTCGTGATCAAATCAGCGATATGGATCAACTGTGGAATACCCTACTTTGAGGGAGAACAGATGTTCTACATCTCTTATCTGGTTATAAGTTCTCTCCAGCTTGGTATAACGGTCGATTACGCTATCATGTTTACCAGCAGGTATGTTGAGTTTAGAAAGCTCCTTCCCAAGCGTCAGGCCATCGAGAAGACCGTATCAGCGGCGACGGTGTGTATTATGGTGTCTGCATGTATTCTCCTGATCGCAGGTCTTGCTTTGTGGATCTTCTCATCGAACGCCCTCCTAAGTGAAGTGGGTATGCTTGTTGGCCGGGGAGCCGTTCTCTCAGTCCTTGCGGTATTGTTCGTCCTGCCGGCACTTTTCATGATTTTTGATAAAATCATCCAGAAAACATCTTTGAATATGAAATTCGTATCTGATAATAATGGAGCATAACATGAAATCATCGGTAAAAATTCTGATAACCCTGATAATAATCACATTACTCATCTCACCTGTCGCAGCGGCAGGAACAGAAAAAGAAGAGGTCGTGTATGTCAACTTGAATGGTGATGGCTCAGTCGATCACGTATATGCAGTAAACATCTTTGACATGCAGACAGCTGGAACGATCACAGATTACGGTTCATATTCCTCGGTCAGGAATATGGTGACGACCGATCCCATCAACGTCAACGGGGACGAGATCACTATCGATACATCTGCCGGTAAACTGTACTATGAAGGGGATCTTGGAACCCCCCCTATTCCGTGGGATATCGACATAACCTATTCTATGGATGGAGTCCCTTATTCTGCTGAGGATATTGCCGGAAAAAGCGGGAATCTGGAGATGCATATCGTCATCACCAAAGATCCGTCCGACTCCGATGACTTCTACAAAAACTATGCTCTCCTGATGACGGCAACCTTCGATGCAAATAAATGCAGTAATATTACTGCACCAGGAGCAACTATGGCAAATGTCGGGAGCGAGAAGCAGCTTTCCTACACGATCCTGCCGGATAAGGGAGCGGATATAACAATATCCACGTCTGTTGTGGATTTTGAGATGGATGCGATTTCAATTAACGGTATCCGTCTGACTCTCGATGTCGATGTCGACACAACGGAGATGGAAGCTGATCTTGTGAATCTGAGCGATGGTGTTGTAGATCTTGATGACGGAGCATGGGAGCTTCGCGACGGGGTGGATAATCTGTCTGATGGGGTAGATGAATTACTGATCGGTAGTGATCAGCTGGCTTCCGGTGCGAGACAACTGGATTCAGGTGCGAGTGCTCTTTCGTCGGGACTTACTACCATTGCCGGAAACAATGCTGGTATAATGTATGGAGCCAGTCTGACTTTTGATGGTCTGATCGCATCGGCAAATTCAGAACTTTCATCATTCCATATTACATTAACACGGGACAATTATGTTGAAGAACTGAATAGGGCTATCTCCTCACCATACACCACCCAGCCAGAAAAAGAGATCCTTACGGAGCTTCGGAATAACCTTACTGCCTATGGAACGTTCTACTCAGGCTTATCAGCCTACACGACAGGTGTCAGTTACGCCGCAACGAATGCATCCCTGCTTTCATCAGGGGCATCATCTCTCTCTAACGGAGCATCGTCGTTGTATGAGGGTGCTTATGCATTGAACGATGGCACAACTACCCTCAAAGAGGGCATGGTCAATCTGACCAATGGAACAGGTGAACTCCGGGACAATACCACCGGACTTGACACGAAATTGACTGACAAAATCAATGAAGTACTCGATCCCTTACGGGGAGGCACCGGGAACACGCACTCCTTCGTCTCAGCAAAGAACACCCAGGTAGATTCAGTCCAGTTTGTCATGCACACCCCTGCAATTGAAAAAACTGAAGTGGAAGTCCCGGACGACGAGACAAAAGAAGACCTGAGCTTTATTCAGAGAGTTCTGAAACTCTTTGGACTTTCATAATTTTTTCTACATCTGTTCCCCAATCAAAAATAGGTATTGGATCACCATTTCGGTTCAATCAATACATTTTTTAATAGTGAAAATACATTATGTGTATGGCCTTGATTAAGTCAGGGAATGGTAAAAAACCATGTTTTTTTATCTGTTTCCTCCTCCTTCTTTGTGCCGGATTCATCTTTACATCAGGCTGCATCAGCACTGATACATCCGGTCAGAAACCCGAGATCCACGAAGAGACCCCGCAGGTTCTCGAGGTAGATTACGCTGATCCTTACAACTGGTTATCTCTTCCCAACGTTTCGAAAGAGGTCGACATATTTTATGTGTATCCAACGGTAAGTAGCAATGAAACAGGTTCGATGTCCATATCCGATGATGCGGACCGGGCACTTGCTCAGGGTATTTTTACAGCGCAGGCAAGTGTGTATGAGCCATACGGGAACGTCTTTGCTCCGTATTACCGGCAAATGACAACGAACGTCAAGATGGAAGACGGGATGCTCGCAACTGATACGGAAGCGTTCAAGCAGGGTGCTCTCGATGTTCAGGATGCATTTGAGTATTATATCAACACCCTCAATGACGGCCGGCCTTTCATCATTGCCGGACACAGTCAGGGAACGATGGCACTTATCGAATTGATCAAAAATAGGTTCGGCGACGACGAAGAACTCCGCAGCCGCATGGTTGCCGCATATCTTATCGGCTATACCGTGACGGATGATGACCTTCAAAAAGCAGGGCTCACCGCGGCAGTTGGTGCGAATGATACCGGCGTTGTAATCACCTACAATACCCAGTCTCCGACTTCGGTCGGCGGTCCCATGCTGATGGAAGGTGCAAACTGCATCAATCCTTTGAACTGGAAGACAGATTCGACCTATGCTCCCGCTTCGGAAAATCTTGGTGCACGGTTTTACAATGACTCAACAGGGGAATTTATTCGTGAAGTTGTTGGCTACTCGGATGCCCAGATCGATTTAGAAACCGGAGCACTTATGACAACGATCCCTGAAGGAGAAGATCTGGATATCGGTTCTTATCCCGAGGGAGTCTATCACCGATATGACTATGCATTCTGGTACAGAAATCTTCAGCAGAATGTTGGTGACAGGATCAACGCATATTTAGATAAAAATTGAAGCGGGTTCCCATGGATCCGTGATTTTTTGTGTGAATAAGCCGGATCCTCCGGATTATACCGGGGTCAGCAGAATCGGCTATCTCCAACTTTTTTTACCTAGAGCAACTATTTAATCTCTCTTGCCCATAGATACTACATAACATATGTTTGAATTTCTTCTCGATCCGGGTGTCTTACCTTGGGTTTTGATTGCAATCGGCGCCATATTTCTGTTAATTGAAGCCAGTTCTCCGGGTTTTTTCATGGCAGTTCCAGGAACCGCCCTGATTTTTCTCGGAGTTATGGACTTCTTCTTTGGGTTAGAGTTCCTTGCCTCCCCCTTAGGCATCGGACTGACCGTTCTTGCAGCTATTTTTGTTGCTGTTCTCACGGTCTTTATGTATCGAAAACTCTCTCCTGATCAGAAGCCAACTACCCAGGGTCAGGACTCAATTATCGGAAAAACCGGTATCGTCACTGTGGGGCTTGTCCCTGACTCCATCTCCGGCAAAGTCGAGATCGACGGTGTTGTATGGAGTGCGCAAAGTACTGACGGGAATATCACTCCCGGAACAAAAATAGTGGTCACCGCCGCCAGCGGTGTTCACCTCGTTGTAAAAGAGGCATAAAATGGAACCATTAACTCTCCTAGCTATAATTTTAGTAATCATCATCCTTTTCCTGTTCGCAAAAGGTGTTGTCATTGTTCAGCCGTATCAGAAAGGTCTCGCCGTCCGTCTTGGAACCTACACGGGTCAGGTCAATCCCGGTTTCAAGTGGGTCGTTCCGTTCATCACCACGGTTTACAAACTTGATCTCAGAACTCAGGTCATCGATGTCCCGTCACAGGAAGTCATCACCAAAGATAACTCTCCGACAGACGTTGATGCGATCATTTATGTTCGTGTCATGGATCCGGAACGTGCATACTTCGAAGTAGCCAACTATCGTCAGGCAACCGTGGCCCTCGCCCAGACCAGTCTTCGTGGCATCATCGGTGATATGGAACTCGATGAGGTCCTCTACAACCGTGATATGATCA
>CAYSRP010000107.1:0-4355 GCA_964433475.1 uncultured Methanomicrobiales archaeon | reverse complement strand
GGAACACCGGCAGCGACCATCGATACGAGTTTGAATTCTTCCGGGACATTGACGAGTTTTCGGACATCGTCTGCGTAATCCTTCTTGTCTCCGGCGATCCAGCAGCCTCCGTATCCATATGCATGGAGGGCCAAAAGGAGGTTTTCGGTTGCTGCCGAGCAGTCTTCGATCACATACTGCCAGTCGGCTTTACCAAAAACGAGGAACCCAACTGCGGCTCCTTCAATAAATTTTCCGTTTGGAGCAAGTTTGGCGATCTTTGCCAGTGTCTCATTATTTTTCACCACAACAAAGATCCATGGCTGGGTATTTCGTGCAGTTGGTGCCTTTGTTGCGCATTCAAGAGCTTTTCTTATGAACTCCGGCGGGATGATCTCTCCATCTTTGAATTTTCGGACGCTGTGTCTCGACTGAATGATCGTGACACCGAAGTTTGCAATTCCCGGATTTCTTGTATTCATGATTAACCTTATGCGTGACAGATAAAATAGTCTTTCTGCTTCTCTCTGTCTAGTTTATTACTCCCGACTCTAATTATAGTATATGAATACTGAAAAACCGGATTATATTCAACTGTGGGATGAGCAGATCGTCCGTGCATTTGAGCAGAAACGTCAGGCAGGTGAAGATTCATCGAATTTCTGGGATAACCCTGAGAATGTTGACCGTTATGTTCAAAGAATGCATAATGATGATCGGGGAAGAATAGAATCTCAGTTGTCTTCGATGAATATCCCCAAAGGGTCCTCGGTTCTTGATATCGGTTCGGGACCGGGAACTCTCGCTGTGCCGTTGGCACTATCAGGCTGCTCAGTTACTGTTGTCGAGCCGTCCGCTCCTATGATCAAAGGTATGGAAGCATATCGTTCTCTCACGAATGCCCCGCCTATCAGAAAAATCATGAAGCCTTGGGAAGCGGCTGCGCCTGAAGAAATTGGAATGCACGATATCGTGATCGCTTCACGCTCCATGATGATGGGCAATATCCGTGAGTGTTTGCTGAAGATGGATGCTTCTGCGAACATTGCTGTGCATATATTCTGGTTCCTTATTCCCCCTTCACTTTCCAGAGGGAACGTTGACCTGTGGCCGCTTTTGCACGGCGAACCATATTGTTATGAGCCGACCGCTGATCTTCTCTGGAACAGCTTGTATCAGTTGGGTATTTATGCAAATCTCACGGTCGAAACGAAAAATGTCGGGCAGGCTTTTACATCAATGGATGAGATGCGAAAGGATTACTATACCAGACTTGTTGCGAAAACCGATGAGCAGAAGGAGATCGTGAATACCTATCTTGATGAACACGTGATCCAGACAAAAAAAGGGTGTGTTATTCCGGGAACGTCAAGGACGGCCCATATCTGGTGGGAAAAATAAATTTTCCATTTTTTTGTTTTCCAGATAAATATCTCTCCCCACTTTTGAAGTGGCTGAAATATGCTCAGAGATTTGCCTGCAAAAAATCGGGTAACATGAAACCGGGTTAATTAAAAAAATTCTTAGGTTAGATCCATCCTGTCAGGAATGCCCAGAGGTTTGTCAATCCGGTCATCAGGATGTTTGTCATCATCTCAAGATTGACACCAAGCAGAGGCGTCAGGAAGATAAAGAAAGCAAATGTTGCGATCATACTGCCGATATTTGCCGCCGCCGCTACGATCAGGATCTTAAATAACGGGACCGAAAACATCTCGCCAATCGTTTCAGCCTTTGATATTGCCTTAAAGTCCCCTGAACTGGGCGGCCGCATCTTTGCTTCCACGATCGCTGCAAACCATCCGCAGGCAAGGAATGGGTTCAGAGAGGTCATCCATGCCAATCCCGCTGCGGTCGCCGCGGAGAGCGGGTGACCTCTCACGAGTAATGTCGCTACTCCGGCGAACACTCCGTTCAGCACCACCCAGTAGATGATCGCCCAGATAAGAAGATCCGTCGCTCCGGAAAATGCGATCGCGAGAATGATCACCGCAAACATGGCGATGAATACACTGCCGATGATCTTTCCCCAAGGATATTTTTTCGGGAGTTCGTTCAGGGACTTCATCGAAGGAAGTGTTGAAGGATTATCCCGGAACCGGTTGATTCCCGGGAGATGCCCGGCACCCACTACGATCACGGCACGTTCAAAGGAACTATGCTCCAGATTGATGATCCCGTGAGCGAGATATGCGTCACGTTCGGTAATCAGAGCAGTGGCACCGGTCGGTGAAAACGTGTGGAACTCTTCCAGAGCAAGTTCGATCATATCCGGATTTGTGAGAGAATCGACCGTGACCGAATCAATATTATCAGCCTCGCTTTCAGCTCCGGTCACCGAGCGGATGAGAGCCCAGAGGAGTTTGATTTTCTCAAGGATTTTCATATTGCCCCAGAAGCGTGCGAGAGTGATCCTGATGTCTCGGTCGATGAGAAGAATTCTGATGTTCTTCTCTTCGGCGATCTTTATTGCTTCTTTCATCTCGGCTCCCGGCTCGATACCTACGTTCATGCCTATTTTCCGCTGAACATAGGCTAAGATCCATTGAACGAGCATGAGGGTAAAGTTCCCTTTGAGCAGTGTCTTCACTTCGGGAATGACTGGTTTCGACGTTTTTTCGGGTTCTATTCCGAGTTCAGCATCACGTGCCTCTCTCATCTGTTGTTTTAAAGCGGCAAAACGTCCCGGGTCAAGTTCTATTGCTATTACATCAGGATTTACTGTCTCCACTGTTTCACGAACCTCATCGATACTTTTTTGTGAAACATGAGCCGTTCCAACGATGTGTATTTCCGTCATTATTGTTTGTGCAGATGTGCTCCTCTGCTGTCGAAGATGATTGTTGACCCCGAAACCATACTATACTTTTGGTACTGCTCTTTTGTTAAAAGAAATTCCTTATCCTCCGCATCACGGCGTGCGAGGAGATCTTTTTGGAGTTTTTCCGCCTCAGGTGTGTCTTCCCCCAATCTGCAGCCGGGGCATTCAAAGACAAGGAGTTTTTCCCCATCAAGCATGAAGGGGTAGGTCCGGCAGATATGCGGTCTGTATTCGTAAACGGTGCAGCGTTTGTTTTTGAGAAACATGCAGTTTCCATCTTTTCCACGTTTTAAGACATACCCAAATGTGTAGGTCGCCCCTTGATCATGGATCCACTCGGGGTAGGGTTCAACAATTTTTTCCGGGGTGAGTTTTGTCACTTTACAAAGCACATCGATCTCGTCGGGTGAAACCATGACCTCGTTGTCTTTTCCACTGCAGCACTCTCCGCATCGTGTACAGGTGAAGCCGGCGGCACGGAGATCTTTTTCGAGTTCCATTTAGTTGTATCTGGTTGCGTGGTCACGGATCGCGGTCCTGATTTCTTCAGGTGAAAATCCGAGTATACTTGCAAGAAACATTGCTCCTCCCGCCCCTGAACCTTCTTTGATCTCGCCTTTTGCGTAGCGGGCAAGCCCTTCATGCCCGATCGAATCAAATTCAGGGTCGACATAATAAGAATCGGCTCCGATCGCTGCTGCTGTTTCTTTAAATGAGGCGGTTTTGTCATTGTAGACATATGATGTCGTTACGATATCAGGAACAGTGTTTCCGAGTGCCCTGATGAATGCGGCGGCGGCGAGCATCTGTGTGCCGCCTGCGAGGAAGAGTTTTCCCCGATAGCCTTCAGCAATTCCTGCGGCGACAGGGATCATGGGGTCGCCGATCATAGAGACGATTTCCAGAGGGTCGGTGATGTTAGCTTTTTGTATTTTTTCTACTGCCTCTGTTGCGATTTTTTCCTTAATGCAAACCGGATTTTCCACCAGGCAACTGCTGACTTTTGCCTGATAGCCAAGGGCGCGAAGAACACAGAGTGCGGTCGTTGTTCCGCCAGGAAGACATTCCCCGAGAACAAGGAGGTCATGAGACTGGGAGAGGTATTCACCAAGCCATCTTCCTTTATCATAGAGTTCCTTTGCGTTTGGGACTGCTTTTCCTTCCCGCGGGTCTCCACCTGCTTTTTCACCTAACTGAATATGAGGGACGGTGATCTCATGATTCAGCCCTGCTGCGATCATGAGAGGTTTCATTCCGATCAGATCCATCATGGCAAGTGTGAGAACTGCCGGGGTGGGGCAGCCGGTTGGCGTATTTGGTGTCATGTCAACGGAGGTTATTTCCCCGTTTATAATTAGTTCTGCGTCCAGGGGGGGGACCATCAGACTTTTTGCCGGGCTTTCTCCGGCTCCGGAAACTCCGTCTATAGTTGAGACCAGGGAGTTGGATAAGATCAGAGCGAACATTGGGGATTCAGTAGTAAAATCCGCTCTCGTTGAAACAAATGACATGATATTATATCATTTAGAACTGACAAGATATAATATAAATGCAG
>CAYSRP010000106.1:2446-4415 GCA_964433475.1 uncultured Methanomicrobiales archaeon | reverse complement strand
ACTTCACGATGATACGGGTGGTCCCTGTGCCTCCAAAGCCGTGATCGCATGAAAAGCATCATTCTTCTCGTCATTACCCTCCTGTGTCTTGGCATACTCTGCACGGCGGGCTGCGTTTTTCCCGGGACCGATCACCCGGACCCGGACCTTCCCGACTTTATGCCCGGTATCCTCGACAAAGGGCTCTATATATTTCCCAGAGATGTTGCCGGAACACCCGTGGATTCCGCCCTGGAGTGGCGGTTCGATCTTGAGAACTGCTCCGGGTTTGAAAAGTCCGGCCGCATCGATGCGGTCTCAAATCGCGTTCCGGTGTTCGTGGTGGATCCGGATTCGCCGGGAAAGATCGCGATCCGCATCTCTGCCCACGAGCAGGATATCGATGTGTATCTGAAAGAGATCGTCGACCTCCCGGAAGGTCTGCATCTTTCCCTGCCGGATGAAATCGTACATGTACCCAAAGGAGAAAGCGTGGATACATATCTGCTTCTCGAATCCGATGACCGGATAGGCGAAACGAATGGCTACACGATCATCTATCTCGGGACCGAAGACGGCTGGGGGCTAGGGTGGGGATGCATGTTTTTCGCGCCGGATTCACCTGATATTCCGGCAATGCAAACATGATCCCTTCCACACCGGCAAAATCCCGGGAAACACTCTTGTCTTCATACTGCGAAGAATTGAGTATGGAAGATCCCGTCTGCCTGCTAACCGACCATCTCGGCGTTGTCAAAACCGACATAACAGCCCTCCCCGTCGACGTCATCGTCAATGCAGCAAACAGCACGCTTCTTGGCGGCGGGGGCGTGGACGGAGCCATTCATCATGCTGCCGGGCCCGGACTCCTCGCAGAGTGCCGGACCCTTGGAGGGTGCCTGGTCGGAGAGGCAAAGATCACGAAGGGATATGATCTCCCCGCGAAATACGTCATCCACACGGTCGGTCCCGTCTGGCGGGGCGGGAATGAGGGAGAACCGGAAAAGCTGAGGGACTGTTATTTTCACTCGCTCACGCTTGCCAGGGAGCACGGTCTTCGAACCATCGCCTTTCCCGCCGTAAGCACCGGCGTATACGGCTACCCGAAAGACAAAGCCGCCGTCATCGCGGTCGAAACGGTTCTGTCTTTTCTCCGGGACGATCCGGATGCATTCGACCGGGTCATTCTGGTCGCCCACTCCGATGCCGACTTTCAAAATCTCGTAGCTGCGGGGAAAAATGCTCTTGCCAAAATAGCATAGCCTCTCTCATCTTTAATCTGCTCATTACCCCCTCTCTTTTTTGCGATGGATCGACCGGCCGAATACGTATTCGCTTCCCGATGCAGATATCGCATGTAATACCTTTTTTATCCTATAACCCAAGAATAACATATCATACCCCTGGGTAACACTATGAAAAACACGAAAAAGGCAATCATCTTCGCGACCCTCGCGGTCGTTGTTGTATTCTGTTTCATTGCAGGATGTACCGATACCGGAAATGTTTCCGACGAAAACCTGTACATCATCCACACAAACGATGTTCACGGTTACTTCTCCAACTACCTCGGCTATACCTCGGTCGCTGCATTATATCAGCAGATGCAGGCTGAAGGAAAGAACGTCCTCCTTCTGGATGCAGGCGATTTCATCCAG
Source organism: uncultured Methanomicrobiales archaeon (assembly GCA_964433475.1). Taxonomy (GTDB): domain Archaea; phylum Halobacteriota; class Methanomicrobia; order Methanomicrobiales; family Methanocorpusculaceae; genus Methanocorpusculum. Next base: position 2,778 of record CAYSRP010000106.1, on the reverse strand, counting down.
GGAACGGTCGAAGTGAAAGCAACAGAAGGCGAATCCGCTGTCCATATCATGAACCTCGCGGGGTATCAGGTCGCGGTTCCCGGAAATCATGAATTCGACTACGGACTTGACCACCTTCTCGCTCTTCAGGATGAAATGGATTTTGCCTTTATTTCGGCAAACATCTTCTACAAAGGAACGGATAAACTCGTATTCCAGCCGAACACGATCATCGAGATCGGCGGACACAAAGTGGGTATCTTCGGACTCGAGACGCCGGACACCGCAGTAACTACCTATTACAAAGATGTCGAGGATGTCGACTTCGCATCGGGCGAAGACCTGTATCGTAT
>CAYSRP010000106.1:0-2346 GCA_964433475.1 uncultured Methanomicrobiales archaeon | reverse complement strand
GTATATCGGGCTCGTCACGATAACGCCGGACGGAACCATGACCGAAACGCTGATCGATAAATCCCCCGGAAATGTCGATGAGATCGATGAATTTGCGGCGAATATCTCGGCACACACCCATGAAGTCTACGGAAACGTTGTTTGTATGACCGACGTCGAACTGACTGCAGATAAGAATATGTCCCGGACACAGGAAACGAATCTCGGTGACCTTACGGCGGATTCCATGATGTATACCGCAGAAATAGAAAACATCAGTGCCGACTTTGCGATCGTAAATGCCGGATCCATTCGCACTACGATAAAAGCCGGCAATGTTACGGAGTATGATCTCCTGAACGTTTTCCCGTTCGGCAACAGTATTGTTGCGACGGATATGAACGGCCAAATGATCCTTCAGATGTTCGAGGATCAGACACAAAGCGTCCCCGACCCGAGAGGCGGTTTCCCGCAGGTTTCAGGAATCCATTACACCGTTGATGCGACGATACCCTATGCTGCCGGAGAAGTGAACCGTGTGACGATCGATTCGATCCAGGGGCAGCCGTTTGACGTGAATGCAGCCTATACCGTTCTTCTGAACGATTATACCGTGAACGGCGGGGACAATTATCCGAATGTTCCTCTGCTTGGAGGCACGTATGTCACGCTCGATCACGGTCTTGAAGACGGTCTTATCCATTATATCACCGTGAAACTCAACGGCGATGTCGGAGATGAGTATGCTAAGCCGCAGGGAAGGATCACGATCATAACGAACACGTCGATACCCAAGGCGACCTTAACACCCGGCACTCCGACGAATGCGGGCGTTACTGCCTAAATTCTCCTTTGGATCATACAATCATGATCCTCTCTTTTTTCGTTAATTAGGGCGAGTTGTTTTTCCCGATTATGCTCCGTCTTCCGGATCCTTTTTCCACGGCAGCTGCTTATGGCTGAACAGCTCGCCGAACATTGCTCCGCCGAGAATCAGGACCGCACCGATCACCTGGATAAAACCCAGATGTTCCGACAAGATGACCGCCGAAAACACCAGAGCCGACAGGGGTTCCAGATACCCGACGATCGCCACCGTCTGCACGGAAAGTTTCCCGATCGCCGAGAAGTAGAGATAACACCCGAATCCGGTATTCACGACGCCGAGGAAAAGGAGCGGCAGGATACTTCCGGCCGGGATCTGAAAGGAGAGTCCCTGATAGGCAAGCGTGAAAACCGCGACGGTAACGAAACTGCTCGTCAGCTGGATCATCGGGTTTTCGAGGCCGGTGATATGGACCGCTTTTTTATTGAAGATCAGCATCACGGCATACATCACGGCCGACATGATCCCGCAGAACAACCCGAACGACATGCCGCCCGTAAGAAGCGCCCCGCCGTTGACGAAAAGCATCCCGAGAAGAACGGCGGCGAATCCCGCAATAATCGAGAGATGGAGTTTTTCCCGGAAAATGATCGGCGCCGCGATCATGACGAGGACCGGGCCGCAGTAATACGCAAGAGACGCGATGCTCACCCCGACCTGCGCATACGCCTCGTACAGAAACATCCAGCAGATCCCCATCGCGACTCCGGAGATCACCACATACAGGGCTTCTTTTCGATAAGCCGGGAACTGCGGTTTTTTACGGATTCCAAAGAACAGCAGAATGAGAAACAGGGCGCCGATCATTGTTCGGAAAAACACGATCTCGTAGCTGGTTAACGCGATAAAGCTCGCCACGATGCCGTTCGAACCAAAGATCAGCAAGGCGAGTATATATTTGAAGAAATCGAAATTCATGTGCCGGCTCCCGGAAAAATCAGCGAAAAAACGTTACTCCAGTTTCCCGATCAGCGTACACGCCGCACACAGCCGATGGGTTGTCGGCTCCCCGCAGAGTTCGCAGCGGCCCATCGGCGTGATCTCGCCCTCCCGCGGTCCGAGTTTTGCCAAAAGCTTCTCCTGTCCCGTCACGATATTCATCATCGTACCGGGATTTCTATACTCAAGTATCCCGAGCCCGCTCCGGACACCCGCACGCAGAGCATACTTCGTGTACGGGCACTCAGGTAGATCCGTGAGTAAATGGTTCACCAGCCCGTAGGCAACCGTTGAACGTTCTGTCGCCCGGCAGAGCGGTTTGATCCTCGGGAGAAAGACCTTGTCCGAATCCGTCTGATACGATTCCAGAATTCTGGTAACATCCCCACGGAGATAATTCATCAAAACAGACTGTGCCTCGTCATCCAGACAGTGACCGGTCGCGATCTTCGTTGCTCCGGCTTCCCGTGCAGCCTGATTCAGGGCACGGCGGCGCAGCGTCCCGCAGACCGAACACGCCTGCCGGGGATCGTTTGCCAGCA
>CAYSRP010000105.1:0-4603 GCA_964433475.1 uncultured Methanomicrobiales archaeon | reverse complement strand
AATAGGTTCCGTCTGAGCCCTGTTGAAGGAAGGTGTAGTAGTAAGGGGCAGTTTGTAATGTGGTGTCATTCCAGACGGTCATTGGTCCAAAGACCCCATGTGCCATCAAATAATCAGTCATCACATACTTTGTACCAAGATGATCCAGCTTTTCAGTGATCGCCGATTCGTTAGTATTTGTCAAGACAGCGGCAACGCCATATTCTCCGCTGACTCCTGCCTGGAATGGATTGCTGTTTGGAATACGTTTACCGATCGTTGTGATGTAATGTCCATAGTCCCACCAGGAAAGAACACCATAGGATTCCTCAGGATAGGTAAATGTGTCTTCATCGTAAATTGTGAGATAATCCACACCGGTCTCCGGAGTATTATCAGCAAGCCATTCACATGCATCGATCCAGTCCTGGGTTGTTCCTCCCTGTGCGCAGGCAGCACTTAATTGAACTGCTGATACAGAAGATACTCCGACAAATGCAATGCTGACAATCATGATTATTGCAAAGATTCCCAGTTTGATTGGATCTGATTTTTCTACCTTGGATTGTGCCTTGGTTTTAGATTTTTTTACGGATTTATTTTTATTAACGATAGGTTCTTCTGCATTCTTCTTATTCGTGAATTTTTTGATAAGCAATATCACATCTTTTTCTGCAAAGGAGATAGTCCATCCGACAAATACTGCTGCAAGCAATGCAACGTTTGCTGCAAAGTAATACTCCCAGCGGATGTGGGCACAGGTTGCAATGAACATAAAGAGAGACCAAATGATCACAAAAAGTGCTCCCGGTTCATTTCGTTTCCACACGGCGTATACTAAACAGGCAAAACCGCCAATTGCTAGAAGAATGGCCCAATTGAATGATGAGGCAGCACTGTCAAAAGACCAGGCTGCCATTTCCTGAACGGTTGCTGCAGTTGTACCATATGAAAAGAATCCGGACAGACTTCCTATTAGTGAATTAAAGAGATCCGGGAATCCTGCGGCCAGAATCAGTATCCCTGCAATTGACAATATAACTAAAGATCCAAGGTAGTAATACCATGGTTTTTCGAACTTCGTTATGAGCTTTGAGATAAGATACAATACCATTGTTCCAAGAATAATGAATATATGGACCAGGAAAAGACCCAATGAATAATCAGTGAATCCAAAGTCAAGGTTGCGTATACCAAAAGCCAGTAATCCAACTGCAGTTACTGCAAAAGTAATTACATTCAGACTCAGCAAATATTCTGTTGGTTTGCCCGAGTGTTGGTTCAGAATGAACTGGATCAAGGTAAATATAGATACGAACAGACCGAAAACAACTATCGTTGTCATCGTAAGGAGCCCGAGGAAGTATGAAATACCGCATATCACTCCATAAAGTAACGGTAGTTTCAATGTTCCAATCTGTTTGAAATCGATTTTGTGGTCTTTAAGTGCATACAAAGCAAGGACGTAGCAAAGACAGAACAAACATGAGAACAACGTTTCTGCAATGTGGTGGTCAAAATGTCCGTAAAGAGAGCGGGAGAGGAACTGTCCTCCAATCACTGCAATGAAAAGCGCAGAAATGAGACCTGTTTTCCAGTCGCCGATCCTTTTTCCAAGGAAGAACATTACCGGAGCCATCAAAGCACCAAGGACTGCCGGTGCCCAGGAGACTGCCGTGATAACATCTACCCGTGAAACCGCTCCGGCAATGATCGCAAAGAATGAAGCGATGTAGGTAAAGAGTGGTCCCCAGACAATTTCCTGTCCCGTCGGATATAATGTCATTGGGTCAAAGAAAATATAGCCAAAGTTGTTTGCAAGGGCAACTTCCACTAACCGGAGATTATACCATGCATCAGGTCCTGCAATCATATTTCCGGTTCCTGCAAGAGTGGCCATCGGGATCATCCTGATCCAAAAGGCGATCAGGGTACATAGCAGGACAACAATCCCGATAATTCCATAACGATATCGTTTATCGTTCCAAAAATTTATCAAATCCATAGTCTATCACAGGTAGATATTAGATATGTATTATCTTGGTGTTTTATATGATAAAATAATTGGAAATCACATGGGGAAGTCAGCAACATCTCTAAGTATGGATTCGACACAATGAATAATAGATAATGTTCATTTATCTTCTCCCAATCGGTGCGGGAATAGCAATTCTTGCCGTCATTCCCTACATAGCATATTTCTTTGGGGTGACGTTTGGAAAAAAACCTGCTGATATAAACTTCAAAAATCAGGATAGTATTCCGGATATTTCAATTGTCATATGTGCTTACAATGAAGAGAGAAACATCGCCGGAAAAATTCGAAGTATCTCTTCATGTACCTATCCTGACGAGAAGATAGAAATGATTCTTGTTGTTGACTGCTCCGATGATAAAACGGAGGAAGTTGCAAGGCGCGAACTGAAAAACGTTCGCTTCTCATGGAAGATTCATGTTAACGAGCAGAGGTCTGGAAAAAATATATCACTTAACAGAGGAATCAATCTTGCCTCGCATGAATTGGTCGTTGCAACTGACGCGGATTTAGTCTGGGACGAAAAAAGTGTCGAGATTCTTGTCCGGAGAATCTTGGCTGAGGATAAATTTGCTGCCGGTACCGGTGACCTGCAGCCAAAACCCGGAGCAGATCGTGTTACCTCTATGGAAAAAACATATCGGTCTTACTTTGGTAGAATGGCTGAATGGGAATGTGCTCATGACTCCACACCTGCATTTAACGGCTGTCTTCTCATCCTGCGAAAAAGTATCGTGAATGGCGTAAATGAACAAACCGGTGCTGATGATGCGAATCTTGCATTTGAAGCAATTCGGAAGGGTTACCGAACATTCTATGATACACGCGCGGTGATCTATGAAGAACTACCGGACAATTTCAAGAAACAATATACACAAAAAGTCAGGAGAGCAAAAGGTTTGATCCAGACAACGTTAGCTAATCGTGATTTGCTGAAAGTAAACCGTCCGTTTTCCAGAATTTTTTATCCACTCCGAATCTGGATGTATACTGTGACACCGACAATGCTTGTGATTGGGGGAATTATATTATCAATTGGACTGATTCTCAATTTTCCGATTCTCTTTCTTATATTGCTTGTCGGGTTCCTTTTGTTAAGTGTCGTTAATAATGGGAATCTTATTACTGCTTTTTTTACAAATCAGTTTTACCTATTAGCCGGGCTCTATTCCAGACGTAAAGATGCTGTACTCTGGAAAAGTACGTCAAAAAAAGTTGGAGAGTAACTTTACTCTACCGTCACACTTTTTGCCAGATTTCTGGGCATATCAACATCAGTTCCAAGGGCAACGGCAGTTTGATAAGCAAGTAATTGTAAGACAACCGAAGATAGAACGACACTCCCGTACTCTGAAACATCAGGGAGTGGGATGAATACGTCTGCCATCTCCTTCAGGTCCCTGTCATCACGTTTACCAATTGCTATTATTGGTGAGTTTCGAGTTTTAATCTCTTTTAAGTTTGACATCATCACCGGATAAACACTGTTTGCAACACACATGCCTATTACCGGTGTCTTTGGAGACAACAATGCAAACGGTCCGTGCTTCAGTTCACCAGCCGGATATCCTTCTGCATGGATATAGGAGATCTCCTTCATCTTCAATGCCCCTTCCAAGGCTACCGGATAAAACATTCCTCTTCCAATATAAAGAAGGGTTGTTGCTTCTTTGCACAACTCAACTGCGGCAGATAGATCTGTGGTGAGAATTTCCGGTAGATATCGTTGGATTTCTGATAATTCCGTTTCAAGCTGATGGTCAGAAATCAAATTAACGATCTGCAGGAACGCAGCAACCTGAGAGATGAAAGATTTCGTTGCAGCGACACTCATTTCAGGTCCCGCCCGTGTATAAAGAACAGATGAAGCTACCCGTGTTATGGTACTTCCAAGAACATTTGTAATCGCAAGTGTTTGTGATCCAAGATCATGCGCAAGTTTCAATGCGGAAATAGTGTCTGCTGTCTCTCCTGATTGTGACACGCCAATTACTAAATCTGTGAACGCTGTTGGGTAATATTTATACTCTGATGCAAAGATGACTCTCGTTGGGATGTGACAGATGCCCTGCATCAGATAAGAAAAAATCAGTGAGGCATTTGCAGATGTGCCGCAGGCCACAATCGTAATTGAACGGGCTTTTTTGATCATCTCTACTGCTTCGGAACGGCATTTTATTGAGGACAATGTGTTTGCAAAAGCTTCTGGTTGTTCAAAAATCTCTTTGAGCATGTAATGCGGGAACCCGCCTTTTTTTGCTTCATCAGCATTCCACTCAATCTCAGTAATTTTGCGGGATACCGGCATACCTGTATTCTTGATTGTATATCCATCTTTGGTAATTTCTGCAACATCATTATCTTCAAGATATATCGCCTGTCTGGTATAATCCAAAAGCGGCAGAGCATCTGATGCCATAATATACTCCCCGTCTCCAATACCAAGAACAAGCGGACTCCCTTTTCTGGCAGCAACGAGTGTATCTTCTCCCTCAACAATCACGAATATGGCGTATGAACCTTTGAGCATTGGTAGGATACTTTCAACCGCTTTGAAAAGATCTCCCGTATACTTTTCTGCTATCAGAT
>CAYSRP010000104.1:0-4604 GCA_964433475.1 uncultured Methanomicrobiales archaeon | reverse complement strand
AAAGTTCTCGCTGCAAAAGCCGCACACCCGGGAGCCCCGTTCGTTGTGTATGTTAATTCAACCGCAGCAACGAAGGCAGAGTGTGATATAACCTGCACATCGGCAAACTCTGCTGAAGTTGTCCGTGCTCTTCCGGAAGATACGATCCTCTTTGGCCCGGATGCAAATCTTGCAGCATATGCGCAGAGACTTGTGCCGGAGAAAAAGATCATCCCTGTCCCGCAAAACGGAGGGTGCCCGACGCATCACCAGTTTACCCTTAGGGACATAGAGGCTGCACGACGCGAATATCCCAATGCTACGATCGTATGTCATCCTGAATGTTCACCCGAGGTCCAGCTGGCATCCGATATGGTGGGATCGACCGGCTATATGATGCGGAATTGCGGCACAAAGAAGGAGTGGGTCATCTTTACGGAGAAAGGGATCTGCCATCCTCTGCAGAAAAAATATCCGGACACTCTTTTCCATGCTATGGATACGGCAGTGTGCCGGAACATGAAACTCATAACAGAGGAAGATCTGTATATCACCCTCCGCGACGGTGTTGTGCCCGTTCAGGTTTCGGAAAAAACTGCAGATCGTGCCCGTGTTACGATTGAACGAATGATCAACGTCTCAAAGTAAATGCTCCCAACTGACCAGCTTCTTTCATTTGTCGCCGAGGATGTTTCATCAGGCGACATCACAACGCTTGCTCTTCTGAAAAATAATGTTGTTTCTGCAAGAATCGAAGCGAGAGAGGATATGGTCGTGTCGGGTGTTGAGGAGTGCGTCTGGATATTTGAGAATGCAGGTGTTTCCGCAAAACCGGAAATTATGGATGGATCTCTCGCGAAATCGGGGGAAAAGATCATTTCACTCAAAGGTCCGGTCCATGCAATTCTCTCCCGTGAACGGACCTGTCTGAATCTTCTTGGGCGGATGAGTGGTATCGCGTCCAGTGCGGCAAAAGCCAATCGTCTTATCTCGGTGGTAAATGACCATGTTCGTGTAGCCGGGACAAGAAAAACTGCACCCGGTCTTCGCTATTTTGACAAAAAAGCCATTGTTGCCGGAGGGGGTCTGCCTCACAGATATGATCTTTCTGATCAGTTTTTGATCAAGGATACCCACCGTTCGTTTTTGCCGGTCGACGAGGCAGTTCATCGGGCGAAGGCCTATTCAGACAAAAAGGTCGAATGCGAGGTCGAGTCGATTCCTGATGCTCTTCTTGCGGCAAAAGCAGGAGCAGATATTATTATGTTCGACAACATGGATCCTGAAAAGATCCGTGAGGCTATTTCGGTTCTCAAATCTGCCGGGCTCCGGGAAAACGTAACGCTCGAGATTTCCGGCGGGATCACACCCGAAACCGTTGGCAGATTTGCCGGTCTGGATATCGATGTGATCAGTATGGGGGCTCTTACCCACTCGGTAAAGTGTGCTGATGTGAGTTTAGAGATTGAGTTGTAGCTATGCAGGTTCAGACAAAAGTTGCTCTTGCTCTTTTTGCGGGTTCAATAGTACTTACTCTTGTGTGCCTTATCCTGGGTTTTCCTTTCTTCTTTTTATTTTTATTTTTGCCGCTGTTTTTTCTTCCGGGAAGGCGCCCGCGAAAAGTGTGTCCGGTTTGCGGCGTTGAGGCATCAAATGATTCGACGTACTGTCGGGTATGCGGAGCAAAGTTAGAGGAACAATGAGGTAAAAAATGCATACTGTCATTAGAGAAATGAAAGAGAACGATTGGGAGAGAGTCAGTCAGATCTATCAGCAGGCACTTCTGGAAGGCATCTCAACGTTTGAAACGAAATGTCCTGCCTTTGAATCATGGGATAAGGGGCATTTGAAAGACTGCCGTTTTGTCATGCTTGCGGAAAATACTGTTGTCGGATGGTGTGTCGTCAGTCCCACTTCTGCAAGGGAAGCCTATAAGGGGGTTATAGAAGTCAGCATTTATATTGACAAAGCATTTCGCGGCAAAGGTTTGGGTACAGAACTGTTGAATCATCTTTGCAGGGCAAGTGAAGAGAAAGGCTATTGGTGTTTGTATGTGAGTATTTTATCCATTAATACTGCAAGCATCAACCTTCATAGAAAATGCGGTTTTCGGGAAGTTGGTTACCGCGAAAGAATTGCCAAAGACAGATTCGGTCAGTGGCAGAATACGACGTTAATGGAAAGACGAAATACCATAAGCTAGATCCTTCCTCTCTCTGATTTTTTACTCTGCTCTCATTCAATGGGAGCGGCATTTTCGCTCAATCCCGGGGCATTATCGCACCACGCGGTGAGGGATATATATACTGACACACACCAACTTGTTATCTGGAGATCAAAATGGATGCCAAACAAATCCAGCAGATTGCCGATAGAATCTCCCTGAATATAGAATCCAAAGGAGTTTCGCCCGACAGGCAAAGCATTTCGGAAAAACTTAACCTTTACATCAATGAATTTGGTGTAGTTCCGTTCGAAGCTGAACGAAAAGTTCTTTCTGACCAGTATAAGCAGTACAAAATACCCGAAGAGGTCAAATCTGCCGCGACTACGACCGGTGATGTCTCAAACATTGCTGATATCCAGCCAAATGACTGGGTCACCGTCGAGGTGAAAGTTGTATCCCTGCAGGTACCTAACTCACCGTCGATTTCGCAGAGCGGTATTCTGGCGGACAGCACCGGAGCTGTGCGTTTTGTTATTTTTTCCAAAGCGACCGAGTTGCAAAAACTTGAACTTGAAAAATGGTATCGTATTGAATCAGCAGTTGTTGATTCATTCAAGGGTGTTTTGAATCTGAAACTTCATTCAGGTTCCCGCATCACGGAGATCGAAGATGACAGATGCCTGGTTCCCTCCAATCCGATAAAGCTCAGCGACTTGAAGCCGGGAGTCGTATCCTGTATTCGCGTGAAGTTTGTTGATGAGTGGGAATCCAGAAGTGAGCGTATGATGCAGAGCGGCCTTGTTGCCGATGAGTCCGGGCGGATGAAGTTTGTTTTGTGGCAGGATGCCCAAAAGGAGAAGCTCGTTCCGGGAGCTGTTTACAACATTTTCTACGCAAGCGTGGATGAGTACAATGGCCGGCTTTCCTTAACGTTGAACTCTGCCGTATGGCTTCAGGATGAAGATGCTGACATTTCCGTTCCGGTTACTACTACATCTTCTGCTCCCAGCGAACCTTTGCCTATTACTACCATTCACGACCTGAAAGTGGGCTATGCCTCTCTTCGCGTGAAATTTGTTGAGGAGTGGGAATCCAAGAGTGAGCGTATGATGCAGAGCGGTCTTGTTGGTGATGAAACCGGCAGGATCAAGTTTGTTCTGTGGCAGGATGAGTCTAAGGAGCGTCTCGAACTGGGGCGTGTCTATGAAATCATCAATGCAAAAGTGAATGATTTCAATGGTCGTCTGTCTATCAGCCTGAATCCTTCCACGTATTCAGCGGATGAACCGGATGTGGATATTGCCGTTGGAACACGCCTTGATGAAGTATCAGGAACTATTGTTCAGATTTCAAAAGGGTCGGGTCTGGTAAGACGTTGCCCGGTTGAAGGATGTAACCGTGTTCTTTCGCGTCAGAATTTCTGCCCAATACACGAAATCCAGAATAATTTCAATTATGACCTTAGAATCAAAGGGGTCGTGGATGATGGTCACCGGGCATATAATGTTCTCATGAACCGCGAAGTTACCGAGGCACTTTCCCAGATGACTATGGATCAGGCCATAGAAATTGCATCAAACAGCCCTCTTGGTCTGGAAGAAATTCAGACGGATCTTACGGAGCATCTGTGTGGAAGGTACATCAAATGTTTTGGAAATGAGTTTGACGGGAGAATAATAGTGAAATCTGCCGAGTTTATCCATCTAAATCCGAATGTAACAACTGAACTTTTAAATCGTGCAGGGGTCGTTTTGGAGGATGACAGAGCATGAGTACTATACCAAATGGGCAGTTTATGTCCTACGAGCGCGAGCCGGCAAAACGTGTGTTTGCTGCAGAACTCCGTGAGGCATCAAAGACCATAAAAGATACTGAGGATGAAAAGAGTCCGGTGTATCTTTTACTGCCGACAGGCGAGCGTTGTAACCGGATTCTGATCGCGGGGACCATCACCCAGAAAGATAAGATCGGTGATCAGAATGTTATCTACCGCGCAAGGATCTCCGATCCGACGGGAATATTCTATATCAACGCCAGTTCCTATCAACCCGAAGCAATGCATCAGCTTGCAAAAATCGATACTGAGGAGCCGTCGTTTGTCGTGGTTATCGGGAAACCGAATGCATATACGACGCCTGACGGCAAAACTCTGATATCTGTTCGTGCCGAGTCTATTCTTGTAGTGGATCAGGAAACACGTGATTTATGGATTCAGGATACAGCGCGTTCTACTCTTGACAGAGTGGATGCGCTCTCGGCTGAAGAGCCGTCTGCAGATGTAATTCTTGCGCGTGAAACCTATCGTCTTTCTCCCGGACACTGGAAAAAGATAGTTTATGATGCACTTTCACGCATGCTGCAACTCTGAAAACCATCCAAAATATATTTTTCTCAGTATCTTATCGGTGGGTTTATAACCCGCTGTGCCTAACATTGTTACCTCGTGAGTCAGATGAAC
>CAYSRP010000103.1:0-4635 GCA_964433475.1 uncultured Methanomicrobiales archaeon | reverse complement strand
GGTTACGTTAAGCGGGATCAGCCTATGAGCGGCCCAAACAGCAGCAGCTGTGGCGCCGGCCTTTGACCCCTCCATAATATAGCTTCCAAGCAGGGTTGGTGAATCTCCTTTTCCAGCTTCAAAGACATATGCGGCAAAGTATGAGATGAGGTCAAGAATGCGCTTATCTTTTACAACAATACCTCCAGCTGAATATGGAATATAGCCCATCTTATGCGGATCGATGGTTATCGAATCAGCACCCGGGATTGCCTTGTACGATTCGTAGATCCCCTTTAGAGGGTAGTCATGCTCATGTACAAATATTTCGTCAGCGGAGAGGCGTGATTTTAGCTCATCATACTCCATGAAACGATTTTTTTCGTCAAGGAAGAGGGATCGTGAATAGCCGCCGTAAGCTGCGTCGATATGGAAGTAGAAGTTGATACCCTGTTTTTCATATTCCCCGCGTAACTTTACGATCCTGTCGATCTCATCAACAGCTCCCTCTTCCGTTGTTCCGACTACGGCGACGACTGCCATAATTGGGATCTTTCGTGCGATGTGATCGTCGATGATACTCTTTAGTGTGTCGATATCCATGTGATATTGGTCATTTACCTGCACTTCGATAAGATTCCGGTTTCCAATCCCGAGAACATCGGCAGCCTTCACCCATGAATAATGTTTGGACTGCGGGACCAGTACCACGCCAAGACGGCCGTCACCTGCCCCGATACCTCTGGCGCTTTCGTTTCTGACCTCGTCGAAACAGCCCGCTTCTTTCACTTTCCCGATAAGATCAAGTACCTGTTTGGTTCCCATATTCATGAGCTGCCAGTCGTCAAGCCCCGAAACAAGGTCCGGTTTTATTTTTTTGACCGCAGGCGGGAACGATTTGAGATTGCGTGCCATCCACAACCCCTCATAATTTGCAATCGTGCCGTCGGTGGTGATATGACCCCATGACTGTTCGGGGTCAAAACCCAGCATCGTTGCCATATCCTTACCGGCTTCAATTTCCATTGGTGTCGTCGCGGTTGAGGCTTCATATGCCACATTGTTTGGGTTGTAGAGAATTGTCGCCATGTAGGCAAGGTTTGCCACCATCAGAGTGTCGGAATTCATGTGACCGAGGTACCTGGCTGAAAACCAGGGCATTGAGGTCTCTTTAAGTTTGTTCGACAACTCCATGAGCACATCAGATGTACGGTCAAGTGTTGTCAGGTACGCCTCGCTCCTCATCTCCTTTGCTGATGAGACCATCCTGTCTTCCGGATGAAAGTCACTTCTCCAGTGCATATGCTCATCCATCAGGAAGTTAAGCATATTCTTGAAATAATCCCGGTTTTCAGACTTTGGACCAAGGAAGAGAGCCTTCACTTTGATGACCTCTTCGTTTACGTCAGGTGACGTGCTGTTTTTTTCTGTGTTTGTCATAAATATTACTCCGTTATTACTGTTTAGTCTCCGGTTCGTTCAGCTTCCATCCCGGCTTTTTGAAGGCATAGATGATAAGCGGTATGATTGCGACGACAATTGTTCCGATGAGCATAAATGCCACATAACCGCTTCCTTCTGAAATCTGGCTTGGAGGCAGCATTGCGACAACAAAGAGGAGAGCCATCATCAGAAATCCGAATCCTCCGACCAGCCACATTCCAGCCTTTCCACCAGGGATCTTAAATGATCTTGGTACATCAGGATGGGTGTATCTGAGCTTGATGGCTGCAGCGTACATCAGGAAATACATGACTATGTAAACCGTTGTCGTCAGGGCAACGAGCATCCAGAAAGAGCTGTTTACTCCTCCGGGAGCAAGGGCATAAACTGCTCCCCAGAAGGTGACGAGCACTCCCTGGAGGATGAGCATATTTACGGGGATATCGTTTTTGTTTTTCTTTTGAAGGAGGGGAGGAAGCATCCCTTTTTTGGCTGTTGCAAAAAGACCTCTTACCGGTCCTAAGATCCATGTCGATACCTGACCGATAGCCCCTATTGCAATGAGCAGGGCGATGAGCATGACCAGCCATGAGAGTTGCGGGTCGGCAAAGATTATTTCAAAGGTCTGCATGATGCCCGAAAGAAGGTTGATGTTGCCTGCCGGCACGAGTAAAGCGACGATGAGTCCGCCGATGATGCTTACCCCTGTAATGATCAAGCCAACGGTAAAAATTCCAAGCGGGTAATTTTTCTTGACATTGTTGATATCCTGTGCATGGTTTGCGGTCATCTCAATTCCAATGAATAAAAAGACGAATGTGACAAGCAGTGTCAGGTTTGAGAGGGATGAAAAGTCAGGAATTAGGTCTGTAATCGTCGGCTGGAGAGTGAGCTGGACAAGGTGTCCAGAGAAGATGTACCATGCTCCGCCAATAAGAAGTATTGCTGCCGGAATGAAGGTTCCTAAGATAACTGAAACCGAACTGATTCTGGTATATGCTTTTAACCCCCTGAAGTTCAGGAAGGTCAGACCCCACCAGAGGATTACAATGCAAATGAACAGATATAACTTGTTATTTGCAAGCTCCGGGTTAATGATGTAGGAGAATGTTGCGGCTATAAAGGTCAGAATACTAATCATCCCGATCGTCATCTGGAACCACTGCAGCCAGATGGCCATAAAACCCCATTTCTCCCCAAACGCCTCTTTTACCCATACATAGACCCCTCCCTCTTGCGGCCATCCGGTAGCAAGTTCGGCTGAAACCAGGGATGCAGGGATTAGGTATACAACGAAAGCAAGGAGGCAGAAGAAGATCAGCTGCCAGCCCACTTCACTCTGCGTCGGGAAGTTACGTATGCTCATGATAGCTGCGAAGGTAATCAGCATTATTCCGGATTAATTGAACATCTGAGGGAAACACGGGGGAGAACCGGAAATCAGATTTGGCAGGGAGAAGGATCAGTGTAGACACAGGGGAAAAAACCAACCGCGAAATATACGCAAAATCCCGAAAAAAAGAAACACATCCTCCCCCCAGCTCCTTTACAATACGACTTTCCATTTGGGAAATAGAGATGCACCGAATTAGGGTAGTATCCTTATCGCCGTGGAGAACCCGCATTTTCATGCAGATACGACCATCCCGTCCCGCATAAATACCAGCCCGTCCAATCTATATCAACTTTCGTGCATCATGAAACAAGAAACCGCCATTCGGATAACGGTGATGATTCTCGGCCTCTTTATCATGTCGCTCGGCATCGCCGTTTCCACCAAAGCAGGTCTTGGAACGACACCCATCTCATGTGTACCCTATATTCTGAGCCAGGGATTTCCTCTGTCCTTTGGAACGTTCACGTTCCTCATGAACAGTCTGTTTGTTGTTTTTCAGTATTTCTTATTGAAAGATCGGTTTGAAACATATCAGTGGCTGCAGATACCTCTTATATTCGTATTCAGCGTATTCACGGATATCGCGATGATCCTCGTAGGAAATCTCATCATAACCGGCTATGTATTCCAATGGATCTTCTGTCTCATAAGTTGTGTTCTGGTCGGATTCGGTATTGCCCTGCTCCTGAAAGCAAACCTTCTGATGATGGCCGGCGATGCTCTCGTAAGAGCCTTATCGCTGGTCTCGAAGATTCAGTTCGGCTATACCAAAGTAGGATTTGACAGTACTATGGTACTGACAGCCGTCCTCATTTCATGGATACTGTTTGCCGATCTGGTTGGCGTACGGGAAGGAACGATCGCCGCGGCAGTTTTGGTAGGCTTTATCGTGAAGTTCTTTATACCCAGACTTGAATGTCTGGATCATATCTTCATGGAAAAATCGTGTTGAACTCTCATTTTGCGTTAAGGCAGAAACGAGTCAAAGATGATAACATCAAAAGATGATTCTGCTGTATCCAATTCTTCTTTACTGCGGATCGTCCACCCCACTTTAACTATGCCGAATAATCCGGTAGAGATCCGATAGGACAATTGATTTCTGTACTGAATGTTATAGGCAATAAAATCCGGTCTGATAAAAAAATTCATCAAACAATTTGTCAGGATAAATTTATGTAAAGGTCCCAATTTTGGTGACCAGATATGTGATGAAGCTGCTATTTCCTTATTATAAGCCGAACTTAAAAATCCCCGTAAATAATCCGGGCGATTGATCCTGAACCAATGAACGATCATGGGATTGAACGATTCGATACAAAATAAACCATTATACGTATCAAGACATGCAGCTGTCCGTTCACACAGTTCTGTATAATCATGCCGAGAGGTATTTTTCAGTTCAATTATTACAGGCACGGCCCCGTTAATCAGATTTAAAACATCCGTAAATTTAGGTATTGTTTCATTAGAGGAAAATACTCTGTATTTCTGCAGTATATCATACGTCTGATCTGAAATTTTTTTATTGACACCTGCTGCACGATTCAAATCATAATCATGGATAACGATCACCTCTTTATCCAGGGTCAGCTGCACATCCAATTCGATTCCATAACCGGCATCGATGGCTTTTCTAAATGAGAATAGGGTATTTTCCGGAGCAGATGTTGTATTGTTGAATAATCCTCTGTGCGCAATGTGATATTGTCCAAAGACAAGCATCCTCTCCTTTCTGTTTTTTCCGGGGTAGAGTAAGAAAAGATACAGCGAGACCGCAGCAAGGAGGATTATTAGAATATATACGATGATCATAG
>CAYSRP010000102.1:0-4683 GCA_964433475.1 uncultured Methanomicrobiales archaeon | reverse complement strand
GGCGGGCGATTAGTGGTTATATCCTTTCATAGTTTGGAAGATAGGATCGTGAAATTTTATTGAATATTTCTTTATATTTAAATGTTATTTTATCCAAAAATTTTAATATTTGTGTTGTTTTACTGGTTAAATTATTGTATCTGTAATTGATGACCAAAATTGATAAACAATTGGTATTTTAGATATGTGTATTGTTCATGCGCGTTTTAGCAGTTTCATCCTTTGGGATCTGAGTGTGAAAATATTTCAGGAATGTCCGGTAATATGAGAGAAACGACCTGCGCTTAGATTCTGATGGTCGTGACCCTGTTCTCACCCAGTATTACTTGTTTTGTTCACTGCCTTAATTATAATAAAAAAGTGGTTATGATCAACCAGGATTCAGGTAAGTTTATTGTAAAGGGCTACATCCAGTGGTCCCTCAAACAATGGTCCGGCTGTTTCCACAAAATTCTTGAAATGGGGACTTTTATTGTGTGATTCAATCGCAGCGGAATCTTTCCAGCATTCAATAAAGGTGAATTTATCCGGAGAGGCTATGTCTGCATAGAAGTCATAGGACACATTTCCCGCTTCTCTTCTACTGAGTGAGACTAACTCTAAGGCTTTTTTCTGAAGTTCTTTGACCGCGTCTTTCTTCACCATACATTTTGCAATAATTGTGATCATAGTGTTTGCTCCGTTGACCATTAGGCAACAGTTGTAATTATCCGGACAAACGAGATAATACTATGTATTATTCCTGCAAAAATTCAGGTTCCTGAGATGAGGGACGATTCTATTATTATAGTTCAAATACTACGTTTTTCCTTCAAAAAATGTATGGTCCCCGTCATTTCGGTTTCACCAGTCTCATCGTCTTGAGGAAATTTTTGACGACGAAATCTGCATAGACATCAGACTCAGTGGAATACGCGACATCTTCATTGCATCTCAGGATCCCCATTGTCGATTCCCTGTCGCAGTAAAAGTACATCAGGTAAGGATATTTTTCTTTTCCGGTAAAGAATGAGACTCCCATGAGTTCTTTTTGCATCGTATCATTTGTCATGTAACATTTGATCGGTGCTGCTTCTGCTATTTCTTCATCTGCTACCAGCAGATAGACCGGGATGCGTTTTGCCGTCTCGGAAATAATATCTGCATATGTAGTTAGCGTTTTTTTATCATTACAGACAATAAGAACATCTATTTTTGCCCGTTTTAATTTGAGACCTACTTGCGTGTTTATTGCGCTTGACGTATGGAACTCTGTTATTTTGGATACTGCTGTGGGACGATAAATAGATTGCAGCTCCTTTAGGCAGGCTCCTATCTTTTCAATTCTTTGGAGTTCCAGATCTTTCAGATGCTGATATGCCGGTTCTGCATCATTTGCACAATAGTAGGTCGGCTTTGTACCATATTCAGAGACCAGTCCTTTTTCCATCAGGTAATCAAGAGTTTCATATATTCGTCCCCGGGGAATTCCGGTCAATTTATGCAGTTCTGATGCTTTGGCGATCCCAACAGAAAATAACGTGGTATACACTCTTGCAGTATATTCCCGTACTCCGCAGTCAATTAATTTATCCTGAATAATTTTTGCATCTATTTTCTCCATTAGTCAAACCCTCTAAAATCTACTATTAGGAAGTCGATCTAGAAAATGATTCTGGAGTATTTTGAGATCTCTTCTCCAGAATCTATTCTTATATTCTGGATAAATTTTTTTTCATTTTATTAAATATCTTTCAAAAATGGTTGGATTTTAAAATAAATATCATTTACAGTTATTTTTGTGTTTAGGATAACCATCTTCCGTGATACCGTCAAAAAAATTGATTGATTCTTGGTCAAAAATCACGGCGCGTTGAAAAATACCTCTTGCCGGATCATAATAATATTCAGAAAAACAGAAAAAGAGTGGGCCCGACGAGATTTGAACTCATGACCTCTCGGTTATCAGCCGAGCGCACCACCTAGCTGTGCTACGAGCCCTTTTACCTTACTACATAGGATGTTGCCATATAAATACGTTATGAAAATCATTTTTTGTCCATGGCGTAGCCTTATTCACATATCATATCAAATATTATGAAGATATGGCAGAAGAGACACCCAAGAAATACCTCCTTGGAAATGATGCCATCGCCCATGCTTGTCTTGAAGCGGGCGTTGATTTTGTTTCCGGTTATCCCGGAACGCCGTCATCCGAGGTCGTAGACAAATTACGTGCCCAGCAAGATCCCTGGTACTACGTAGAATGGTCAGTAAACGAAAAAGTTGCCTTTGAAAATGCTCTGGCAGCAAGTTGGTGCGGTCTCCGGTCGATCGTCACCATGAAGCATGTGGGCTTAAATGTCGCCGCGGATCCGCTCATGACTTCGGCTTACACCGGAACGAAAGGCGGTTTTGTCGTTCTCTCGGCCGATGACCCGTTTGCACACAGTTCACAGAATGAACAGGATTCACGAATGTATGCAAAGTTTGCGCAGATCCCCTGTCTTGACCCTTCATCCGCCCAGGAAGCACATGACTTTGCAAAGACTGCATTCGAACTTTCCGAAAAATTCTCCCTTCCCGTCCTTCTTCGTCCGACCACGAGAATCTGCCACTCGAAAGGAGATGTTCTTCTCGGGGAGCCGTCTCCCTCGACCCGCAAAGGCGTGTTTGTCAAAGATCCGAAACAGTATGTCGTGATCCCGGCACATACCCGCCCGCTTCATGTCGCTCTCACCAAAAAACAGCCTGAGATCGCAAAATATCTGGTGGAGTCCGGTCTCAACTCCGCTAAAATCCGCGGTACAAAAGCTGTTATTGCAGGCGGGATCTCCAATTCGTTCGTTGAGGAAGTCACACCGAAAGATATCTCCCTCATAAAAATCGGGGCTTATCCGATCGACCGGAAATGGCTTGCCGATGTCCTCTCCAAGCACACTGAAGTACTCGTTGTCGAGGAACTTATGCCGGTCATCGAAGAAGCGGCACTTCAGGCTCAGACTTCGACCATCATTCACGGAAAACTTGATGGATATCTTCCTCACGAAGGAGAATTTTCTCCAGCTTTAGTTGCATCAGCTATCGAGAAAGCCGGTTTTGGCAAAAATACCTACCCTGCCTCCCCGGAACAAGCCATCGTCGCTGTTCGTCCGCCGATTCTCTGTGCGGGCTGCCTGCACCGTTCGGTCTTCTATGCGATGAGAAAAGTTTTCAAAGACGGTGTGTTCCCATCGGATATAGGATGTTATACCCTTGGTCTCCAGCTTGGAGCAGTCGACACAACGATTTGTATGGGTGCATCGATCACGATCGGTTCGGGAATTGCCCACGCGTGCCCCGGAACGGATGTTGTCTCCACGATAGGTGACTCCACCTTCCTGCACACAGGAATCAACGGTCTCATCAATGCAGTGTATAACAACACCAATCAGACCATTATTATTCTGGATAACCGGATCACCGCAATGACCGGTCATCAGCCGAATCCAAATACAGGGATAACAGCGACGGGTGAACCATCGCCCAAGATTTCTCTCGAGGAACTTGTGAGAGCATGCGGCGTCTCTTTTGTAGAAACAGTCGACCCCTATGACCTTACCTATCTTTTAGTGACGCTTCGTGAAGCAAAGAAACATCCCGGCGTCAAAGTGATCATCGCAAAGCAGCCCTGCGTGATCATGAACAAACGTCTCGGCATCAAGAGAAACAAATTCGTCGTAGATGCAGAGAAATGCACGAAATGCGGAGCATGTCTGAAGTACGGTTGTCCGGCTATCGAAACGGATGAAACCGGTGCTTCGAAAATCACCGCACTCTGTACAGGATGCGGAGTTTGTGCCGATATCTGTCCAGCAGGTGCGATCCACCGCGGAGGTGCACGGCAATGAAAAAAAGTTTTGATGTTCTGATTGTCGGTATCGGAGGACAGGGAACGATCCTTGCCTCGAATGTTCTTGGCGATGCCTGTGTGATCGAGGGTCGCCATGTCAGAGGAGCCGAGACACACGGGATGTCTCAGCGTGGAGGTTCTGTCGAGACACATATCCGGATCGACGGCAAGTTCGGTCCGCTGATTGCCCCCGGAACAGCGGATCTCCTGATCGCATTCGACGTTTTGGAAGCACTCCGGTACAGACATTTCCTGAAACCCGATGGTACGATGGTCGTGAGCCGTGAA
The DNA here is from genome assembly GCA_964433475.1 of uncultured Methanomicrobiales archaeon. Lineage (GTDB taxonomy): Archaea > Halobacteriota > Methanomicrobia > Methanomicrobiales > Methanocorpusculaceae > Methanocorpusculum. Next base: position 524 of record CAYSRP010000102.1, on the reverse strand, counting down.
ATGGTCGTTCCGACCTCGGTCTTTTCGGCAAAACAGCCGGTACCCAAAATGGACGAGGTCGAGGCAGAATTGAAGTCCGGTACGGCAAAGGTGATCCTTGTTGATGCTGCGGAAATCGCGGTCCAGGCAGGAAATCCTCTTGCGGCAAACATCGTTCTTCTCGGTGCCGCATCGCATAAACTCCCTCTTGCAGCCGAATCTTTGTTTGAGGCAGTTCGCCGGAATGTTCCGCCAAAAACTGTTTCCGTGAATGAGACGGCTTTCCGTCTCGGAAAAGAAGCAGTATAAACTTATTTTTTTTGATTACTTCAATCACATTCATGAGTTCTCTATTTGATGGTCTTCACCCGGATACTTCAGGGAATAACAAGATCATGTCTTTCAAAATGAAGATATATTTTACAGCAAAAATCTCATAAATACCTATCTCATATCATGGAGGCAGGCAGTTAAATGATAAAAGAATCCTTCACAATACCTAATCAGAACATCGAAATTTCGGCAATTCTCTGGGGAAAAAACAC
>CAYSRP010000101.1:0-4771 GCA_964433475.1 uncultured Methanomicrobiales archaeon | reverse complement strand
AATAAAAGGAAACAGATCATGAAAACCGGGACTTATAAATAACTATTATAATCCTGTTTTCTTAAATAAAACCAGACACCGTTTTTTATATTCATCCTCCGTAATGATCCCATTCTCACGAAGGTACTTTAGTGCGTCAAGTGATTTATCGACTGCCTCGTCATCGAGTCCTTCCCTTGGTTCAAGGGTTATTGAAGAAACTATCCGTGGATCCGGTCGTGACTGTGATATTTGCGTTTTCGAGTCATAGACCACCGAGTCATCGTCAGCAGGTGTTGACTTTTGTTCATTGGCGAGGTGTTTATATTTTGCACCACCCACTTTGTTTCTCCCCCCTCCGGGAAGAATCATTGCGTCTCCTTTACCCTCGTCATGCCATTGATCGTCCATCTTTCCAGAATTGGTATCAAAGACGACCGCATCGTTCACTGGTGGAAAATCGATTTTTTTCTCCTCTTCTTTTACCGGTGCGGGTTCAGTCGATTCAACCATACGGGAAACCCATGTGGCCTTGGCCGTGTCCCACTCTTTTGCCGAGGTATCCGAGGCACTCTGTTTCTCGAACACATCATCCCCGCTTTGTTTCCTTTCGGGAAATGGGTCATAGAGTTCTTCTACCGGTCCGGGGACCGGTTCATCCTCGAATACATCATCTGTGCCTGTTCCCGGAAGATCCGATGCTCCCGTTTCCGTCTCTCTCAGAAGATATACCTCCATAAGCAGATTACGTTTGACGGCAATCTTCCAGTTACCCCCAACTTTTGTCTGCATCATATCACTAAGCGTCAAAAGAGCAGCCCGTACCTCTTCAATAGTGTTCTTGATTCCGTGGAAGATGTATTTGTCGTTGTTCACCGTTTTGATGATTAATGTCGGGGTCAGTGCAGTTGGGAACCGGACTTCGGCCTCGGAGAGGTCAATATAGTTCATCTCGTAGATACGGTATACAGTCTCCCGTTCGGGATATCCCCATACCATTCGAAGACGGGTAAAAAGGATCGGTATAAGATATTTCTCTTTACTTCGCGCGTAGATAACTGTTAGGACCTCTTCAGTACGCGGGATGTCATCCAATATCTCGATGGGGAGGTCATACTGATAGAGAACTTCGTGACGCACAGGGACATACCTCAAATAGCAATATACAATTAGTGCTTGAAAATAGTTAAAGTTCGTGAATGAAAAAAGAATGTAAAAAATAGTGTTGGGGAATTATGAATTTACATCATTCCTGGTGGCATTCCGCCTGGCATGCCGCCCATTCCTCCGCCCATTGCGCCCATCTCTTCGGGTGATGGTCCTGCGGACTTTGCAGATGCAATGACATCATCGATTCTGAGGATCATGATCGCTGCTTCTGCTGCAGAGGAGATTGCCTGAGTCTTTACACGGAGCGGCTCAACAACGCCTGCTTCCCACATATCAACTGCGATCCCGTCATAGACATCGAGACCGAAGGTCTTCTTGCCTTTCTCGTGGGCTTCACGGAGTTCTACGAGTTTGTCGATCGGGTCGAGACCTGCATTTTCTGCGAGGGTTCTCGGGATGATCTCCAGTGCGCCTGCGAATGCTTCGATTGCGAGCTGGATACGTCCGCCCTGGGTTGATGCGTATTCACGGAGTCTGAGGGAAAGCTCAACTTCCGGTGCGCCTCCTCCCGGGACGACCTTCTTGTCTTCAACGACACATGCGACTACACGGAGTGCGTCTTCAAGTGCACGGGCAAGTTCATCAACAACGTGCTCTGTTCCACCTTTGATGATGATTGAGACTGCCTTCGGATTCTTGCATTTCTCAACGAAGATCATTTCTTCGCCGCCGACCTTGCGCTCTTCAACAAGACCTGCGATACCAAGTTCATCTGCAGAGATTGCGTCGATGGAGGAGATGAGTGATCCGCCGGTTGCACGTGCAAGTTTCTCCATATCGGATTTCTTTACACGGCGGGTCGCAAAGATGCCTGCCTTGGAGAGGTAGTGCTGTGCAATGTCATCGATACCTTTCTGACAGAACAGAACATTTGCGCCGGATGCTTTGATCTTCTCGACGATGGTCTTGATCATACGCTCTTCTTCATCAAGGTATAACTGGAGTTGGTCCGGTGAGGTGATGGAGATTTCTGCGTCGACTTCGGTCTTCTTGTATTCAACTGCTGCGTTCAGAAGCAGGATCTTTGCGTTCTTGACAGTCTTCGGCATGCCCGGGTGGACACGTTCCTTGTCAATGAGCATACCCTCAACGATTTCGGACTCATCGATCGAGCCGCCGACACGTTTCTCGACTTTGACGTTTTCCGTGTCAACAGTTCCGTCTGCGTCTGCTACAAGAGTAACTGCACGAACGATCAGTTCACAGAGTTTATCTTTGGATGCCTCTGCATTCTTACCGGTCATTGCTGTTCCTGCAATTTTTGCAAGGAGTGCTGTGTCTTTTGCTTTGACATCAATAGCAATGGTCTTGAGAAGGTCCTGTGCTTTTTCTGCTGCCTGTCTGTATCCAAGGGTGATAACGGTTGGGTGGATATCCATCTCAAGAAGCTCTTCAGCTTTCTTTAAGAGTTCGCCTGCAATAATTACTGCAGTTGTGGTTCCGTCTCCTACTTCGTCGTCCTGGGTCTTTGCGACCTCAACCATCATTTTTGCAGCGGGGTGTTCAATGTCCATCTCTTTCAGGATGGTAACACCGTCGTTGGTGATGACGACATCTCCAATGGTGTCGACGAGCATCTTGTCCATTCCTTTCGGACCAAGGGTTGATCTTACTGCACCTGCAACGGCTTTTGCGGCTGCAATGTTCATACTCTGTGCGTCCCGACCACGTGTCCGGGAGCTTCCTTCTTTGAGGATTAAAATCGGCTGTCCGCCAAGTTGTGCTGACATACTATAATCACCTATACCCTGTTTTATCAGAGTAATGTATGGAATATGTTGTTTAGTAGTTCTATATAAACATGATCATTTTGTGTGGGTATCTAAGATGATTACGCAGAGTATCCTGCTGAGTGTATGTCAGATACCCGATACGCGCCAAAGAAAAAAAGATTGGTAAAGAATCAGAGTACTTCTTCGATCCTGTTGAGTGCCTCTTCGAGACGTTCCATGGATGCCGCATAGGAAATACGGATCCAGCCGGGAGCACCAAATGCAAATCCCGGCGTTGCTGCGACATGGGCTTTGTCCAGCCAGAGATTTGCAGTTGCATTATCGTCTCCGCCGCAGTGGATAAATGCGTAGAACGCTCCGTCTGCCGGTGCGGTATTCAGCCCCATTCCGGCAAGTCTGCCAATGACATATTTTTTTCGTATCTCGAACTCTTTTCGCATGGATTCAACACAGGTCTGGTCCCCTGTGAGAGCGGCAACGCCTCCCCACATAACAAATGAACAAACGTTTCCAACGGAATGCTGCATGACTTTATCTGCGTAGGATATGACCTCGGTCGGTGCAGCAAGATAGCCAAGCCTCCATCCAGTCATTGCGTAGGCTTTCGAAAATCCGTTGATGGTGATCGTCCGCTCTGCCATGTCAGGCAGCGAACCCATCGACACGTGCTCTTTTCCATAGATGAGTTTCTCGTATATCTCATCTGAAAGACAATACAGGTCGTGATCGATGCAGGCATCTGCGAGGACTCTGAGAGATGAACGTCCAAGAACCGTGCCGGTCGGATTCGACGGGGTGTTGACGATTATCATCTTTGTTTTATCGGTGATCTTATCAAAGATGGATTCATCGACCTGAAAGTTGTCATTGAGCGAATGATGGACCGGTTTTCCTCTGGCTATAGTAATGCAGGGATCATAGGAGACCCATGCAGGATCAAGAATGATGACCTCATCTCCCGGGTTCAGGCATGCCATCATGGTAATACGCAGGGCATCCTTTGCTCCGCTCGTACAGAGGATTTGTTTCTGGGTAACCGGGATATTATTATCTTTATTGAGTTTATCCGTTATCGCTTGGGTCAATTCCGGCAGACCGCGTGACGGTGCATAGTGTGTTTCTCCGCGGTTCAGGGCATCGATCGCTGCTTTGGTGATGTGTTCAGGAGTATTGAAGTCCGGCTCGCCAACTGCCAGACTGATAACATCAATCCCCTTAGCTATCATCTCTTTAGAACGATTGTTCATTGTCATCGTTGCGGATTGGGGTACTGCGGCGATGTTTTCTGAGAGAGGCAACATATACTATCTATGTCTGTTTTGCAAGATATTTAAGCAAAGACGTTGATCTGAAAAAAAGGGATTATGCCAGGAACTCGACGGCCGTGGAAAGTCCGTCACCTTCGAGTTTGTAGCCGGCTTTCTTGAAGCATATCTGGACTGCCGCAAGAGTTGCGAGGATTTCGGGCGTATCGATTATACCCATATTGCCGATTCTGAAGATCTTTCCCTTGAATCGGTCCTGACCGCCGGCGAATTCGATACCCATATTTTTGCATGCCCCGCGAATTTTGGAATCTTCGACTCCTTCCGGATAAAAGAATCCGGTGACAGTGTTCGATGGTTTATGCAGGGCATCGACCTGCGGGACGAGTGAAAGCCCCCATGTCTCTCCTGCAGCGCGGACTGCGGCAGACATCCTGTGATGACGGGCGATCCTGTTTTCGAGTCCTTCCTCTTCAACGAGTCTGCATGCTTCGCGAAGTGCAAGGAACAGCGGTACGGCCGGAGTTGCCGGGGTTTCCATTGGGTTACCGTCGGCTGACTTCTTTGCCTTCTTTAAGTCGAGATAGAAGGGTCTGTTTTCGGAAAGTCTGTCCCAGGCTCTTT
>CAYSRP010000100.1:0-4836 GCA_964433475.1 uncultured Methanomicrobiales archaeon | reverse complement strand
GATAAGGCGATCAATCTTCTGACACCGTTCGTTTCGATGAACAAGACGGATATCCTGCGGGAAGGATTACGTCTTCATGTTCCGTATGAGGACACCTGGTCCTGTTATTCGGAAAATGATGAGGCGTGCGGGATCTGCTCTTCGTGCCTCGCACGACTTAAGGCGTTTGCGGAATTGGGAATAGAAGACCCCATTCCGTATGCACGAAGATAATTTTTCTTTTTTTATCCGGAAAAGGTAATAAATATCTTATCCTCCTACGACCAATGCAAAAGAGAGAGAGATATCCGTGAGTACCATCGTCCTTTACAGATCAAAATACGGCACAACCAAACAATATGCAGAATGGATCGCAGAAGAGCTGGGTGCCGAAGTGAAAAATGCCGACATGGTAACACCCGGTGACCTTGCAAAGTATGATACCATCATCTACGGGGCAGGCATCTATGTTGGATGTATCGCCGGAATTGCGCTGATCTCCGATAACTTCGAGCAGATCAAGGACAAAAATATCATTGTCTTTACAGTAGGTCTGACAGACCCGGCAAATAAAGAAAAATACTTGGACATGACCGGGAGAAATATCCCGTGGGACATACTGGAACACATCAAAGTCTTCCACCTTCGGGGAGCACTCGATTACAAAAAAATCGGGTTAGGCAACAAGCTGATGATGAAGAGGATGAAGATAACCGAGGCGGACTTCGTGGACAAAGAATCCATCCGCCCCATAATCGAATCACTCAAATCTGCCAGCCCTCTGAAAACAACAATGATCTACGACAATCACAGAGTCAAAATCGAAACAAAACCCGTTCACCTTCCCAACGGAATAGACAGGGAGTATCTGTTCGTCCAGCCGGTTCCGGCTACCTGTATTCTGCCGACCAACGAGAAATATGTTTATTTAATACGGCAATACCGTGCCGTGATCGATGAATACATTCTGGAAGTTCCTGCCGGCGGGATGGATGTAAAGGGGGAGACCCCATTGGAATGTGCAGCACGGGAACTCGCAGAGGAGGCGCGATTTTCCGCAAAGGAGATCATACCGCGGGGCTATGTGTATTCAACTCCCGGATTCTGCACAGAAAAGTTATGGCTCTTTGAGGCACGGGGACTTACCCCATGCGAGGATTTTCCCCGGGACGCGGACGAGATCATAGAGGTCGTGAAGATCCCAAAAGCGGATATTTGGAAGATGATACAAAACGGGGATATCGTTGACGGAAAAACCATATCGATCCTCGCAAAATGTCTGGGGGAAACTTAATATCGACCGGATAGAAATATAATCCACCATTCATGGATACGAAAAATGCAATCAAAAACCTGCTTTTTGACCAAAAGCAGTTCTTCGAGGAGTGCCCGAAAGGTCTCCTGATCCCCGTCCTGATCACCCTCCTGTATACGCTGATCACCTTTGTCTTCACCCTCTCGGGAGATATTTTCACGGCGGTCATCACCGTAATATCAGCAATAATCGGTATATTCATCTCATGGGCAGTTGTCGCCGAAATGTTTCTTCTCGGCGTAAAACACATCGGGCATGCGAAATGCACCTTTACGCAGATGTTCACCGTGACAGGCTATGCCTCGGCGATTTTAGCGATCGGGGCATTACTGAGCGGACTTGTCGGACTGATCGGCACACCTGACCTTTTTGTGAGTCTGATTTTACAGGGAGCGGTAATGTTCTGGTGTATCCCGGTCTGGATCTATGGAATCGCGTCCATCACCGATCTTGAGCCAAAAAAGATATTCAACTGTATTCTAATCCCGATTATCATTATGGTAGTCTTTAGTATCATCTCCTATGCAATAACGGCAGCATTTGCCGGAGCTGCAGTAGCATCATCCGGTTCAGGTTTCACCATGAGTAAATCTTCCTTCTAACCTTTTTTTAGAGTAAATCTTTGAGATGTCTATCCTCGCCCTTTTCCGTCAGGATATCCTGAGCGACCGGATCAAGAGCAAGAAGCAGATTCGGCATCAGGGTATATGCAGGGAACCGGTAGAAAAATTCCTGCACCATGAGTTTGTTCATAGAAAAAAGCAGGAACTCCCGTTTCAATTCAGGGAGATCTTCCGGCGCTGCAGCATCCACTCTTGGAAGAAGATCGTCTTTCATGAGGGAAAGGTGGGTGATGTTTAGCGTGTTCATCATTTTCCGGCTCTCTACCCCGTGGAAATACCGGAGAATGAGACCCTGGGTTATGAGGATCAACGCAAGAAGAGCAGGATACTCTCCCGGAACGAGCGAAAGATTATTCAGATATTCGCCAAGAGTCATTCCAGGGAGAAACATTGCCCCAATCAAAAGAATGCCCGTGATTATAGCAAAGAAACCGACATACAGCCACACTCTCAGATTAGCAATGGGCGTGGATTCACCCTTCTCGCGGATACCCCTTCCCGTAAAAAAACCGGGGGTCCCGGGTTTTGCCGCCATGATCCTGGTGTAGAATATCAAAATGACGGAGATCTGGGCAATAAGCAGAAAAAACGTTATCCAGTCAATGATGTTGAATAGTTTCATAATGACGGCAGCAACTAAATCTGTGAGATACAGAATAGAAAATCCCTTTACGAGCGGCTTTGTGTTGATGAGAAAGGCATTCCAGAAGAATTCTATCAGGGTGACCCGGTTTTTCCGGACCGTTTTGAGAATGTTTGCGAGTTTGAGGAATTCCTTCAGATAAACACGAAAATTCTTATTGAAAATATTCACGTTTGCATCCGAGCCTATGGATGGGAGCATCAGCAGAAAAGCGTAGAACATGTAGAGGAAAAAACTCCCGACGATCCAGAGCATCAGGACATGACCCGGCTGAAAATTGGCCACAAACAGATGGATCGACCACACGATCAGAAGAACGAGAGGTATCAAAACGATATATTTCGAGCGGGAGAGACGATGTTTCCCATCCTCAAGTGACTTTACATAATCCTCAGCAACATGTATCTGATTTTCGATCTCGGCTTTGAATTCCTCTTTTTCAGACATTGAATTTGCTATTTTGTATGTCTGAAATACTGATAATGGTATCCGTATAATAAACATTAACGTTGGAGGAAAACCAACACATCACCAGTATGGCTGAGGGGGATGAACCGATCTACAATGTCAAAGATAAAGTTCCGGGAAGGACAGTTGTCCTGACAATTCTGCAGCATTTCTTCGTCCTTGCGGTCTACATGACATATCCGGTCATTATCAGCACTTCCATCGGAGGCTCCACTGATCTTGCTGCGTTTCTTATCAGTGCGACACTGATCGGTTCGGGGATCGCAACGATCCTTCAGTCTTTTCAAAAAACCGGGGCGGGTTATATTCTCCCGACGGCTCCGAACTCTTCCTATCTTCCGGCATCTCTTCTTGCTGCATCCGCCGGAGGACTCCCGCTGCTTTACGGGATGCTCATCATTTCGGGTTTTCTCGAGATGATCATCAGCCGGTTCACGAAATATTTCAGGATAGTGTTCCCAAACGAGGTCACGGGAGTGGTCCTGTTTCTGCTCGGTATCGCCATTATCCCGTTTGCATTCCCGCTTTTTTTCGGAAGTACGGACGGGAGTCCGCTTGACCCTGCTTCGACTCTGGTGGGGATCATCACTCTGGGTTCGACGATCGTTTTAAGCGTGATTCCGAAACGTGTTTTCAAATTTTATGCGATCCTTATGGGGATCGTTATCGGTATGATCGCGTCTGTGGTTCTGGGCGTTTTCAAACTGGAGACGCTTTTAGAAATCACGACCCTGCCGGTATTTTCCATTCCGAATCCGATCGGCATCGTCTCTTACAGTTTTGATGTTGCTCTTCTCATTCCGTTCGCGATAGCGATGCTTTGTGTGATGATCAAAACGGTCGGAAACGTCGGTCTGATGAATTCCTATACAAAAGGGGGAGAGGTAAACACGTTGAAGAATGGACTTTTCACAGAGGGGGCGGGAGCCGCGATCACCGGGGCAATAGGCGGGGTGGGTATCGGTTCGTCTTCGAGTTGTACGGGTCTTGTGATTGGGACGGGGATCGCTGCCCGTAAGATTGGTCTTGGTCTCGGATTGTTTCTGATCCTCTGCGCATTTGTGCCTGCCGTTGGGTGGATATTCTATATTCTGCCTAAACCGATCTTAGGAGCGACCCTTCTCTATGCAATTACGTTTGTGATGATAAGCGGGATCCAGAGTATTTCGTCCAGGATGCTTGATCCGCGGAGAACGTTCGTGGTCATTCTCCCGATTCTGATCGGGGTCTCGTCTGCGGTGTGCCCGTATCTTTACACAGGTCTCCCGAAGACGCTGGAACTTTTCTTTGCGTCTCCGCTGACGTCTGGTTCGATCGCGGTTTTGGTTCTGGGTCTGCTGTTTAAGATCGGGATCGGAAAGCATCAGGCGCTTGATTTTTCGAAGGATAAGAATCTGCAGAAGTTTGTGTTCAACTGCGGGAGACTCTGGACGCTGAATAAGATGCAGGTGATCTCTATCCTGACGAATCTGCAGGGTCTGGCACGATCAGGGGAGCCGGTACATCTTACGCTGACGAACGAGGCGGGCGGGATGCTGAGAGCGGAGATGGTGTTCAAAGATCCAGTGGGCGATCTGCCGGAGATGAGCGGAATGCGGGGGGAAGTGTCGAAGGTCGGGAATGTTGTGTCGGTGGGTTATGTGCTGGCATAAAGTGCCGGGTATACTCTGATTAGACTGAGAAGAGGTGTTGAGTGTAACATAGTTTCTCCGCACACTGAACGCAAAACATCACGGAACTGATTGGAAGTAACAACGATACAAATAATATTAGCACTTCAACTTGAAGAGATTAATTATGGAAAATTA